>NZ_OY780957.1:1387500-1687500 GCF_963675985.1 uncultured Roseibium sp.
GTCGGATGAATACTCTCGGGGGTAGAGCACTGGATGGGCTATGGGGGCTTACCGCCTTACTGATCCTAACCAAACTCCGAATACCGAGAAGTACTATCCGGCAGACACACAGTGGGTGCTAACGTCCATTGTGGAGAGGGAAACAACCCTGACCGCCAGTTAAGGTCCCTAAGTTATGGCTAAGTGGGAAAGGATGTAGGACTCCCAAAACAACCAGGATGTTGGCTTAGAAGCAGCCATCATTTAAAGAAAGCGTAACAGCTCACTGGTCTAAATAAGGGGTCCCGCGCCGAAAATGTACCGGGGCTCAAGCCATACACCGAAACTGCGGGTGTGCGTAAGCACGCGGTAGCGGAGCGTTCTGTAAGTCTGCGAAGGGAGACCCGCGAGGGCTCCTGGAGATATCAGAAGTGCGAATGCTGACATGAGTAACGATAAAGGGAGTGAGAGACTCCCTCGCCGAAAGTCCAAGGGTTCCTGCGCAACGCTAATCGGCGCAGGGTTAGCCGGCCCCTAAGGCGAGGCCGAAAGGCGTAGTCGATGGGAATGCAGTTAATATTCTGCAGCTTGGTGGTAGTGACGGATGCCGTGTATCGTATCCCCTTACTGGATTGGGGGTGCGGTGAAGGTGTTCCAGGAAATAGCTCCACCGTATAAACCGTACCCGAAACCGACACAGGTGGACTGGTAGAGCATACCAAGGCGCTTGAGAGAACTATGCTGAAGGAACTCGGCAAATTGCTCCCGTAAGTTCGCGAGAAGGGAGACCTCCGTTTGGGCAACCAGGCGGAGGTGGCACAGACCAGGGGGTGGCGACTGTTTATCAAAAACACAGGGCTCTGCGAAGCCGCAAGGCGACGTATAGGGTCTGACGCCTGCCCGGTGCTGGAAGGTTAAGAGGAGGTGTGCAAGCTCCGAATTGAAGCCCCAGTAAACGGCGGCCGTAACTATAACGGTCCTAAGGTAGCGAAATTCCTTGTCGGGTAAGTTCCGACCTGCACGAATGGCGTAACGACTTCCCCGCTGTCTCCAGCATAGACTCAGTGAAATTGAATTCCCCGTGAAGATGCGGGGTTCCTGCGGTCAGACGGAAAGACCCCGTGCACCTTTACTACAGCTTCACACTGGTATTCGTCACGACATGTGTAGGATAGGTGGTAGACGTTGAAGCCAGGGCGCCAGCTCTGGTGGAGTCACCCTTGAAATACCACCCTTGTCGTCATGGATATCTAACCGCGGTACTACAATATCCGGGACCGTGTGTGGCGGGTAGTTTGACTGGGGCGGTCGCCTCCCAAATGGTAACGGAGGCGCGCGAAGGTGGGCTCAGAGCGGTCGGAAATCGCTCGTTGAGTGCAATGGCATAAGCCTGCCTGACTGCGAGACTGACAAGTCGAGCAGAGTCGAAAGACGGCCATAGTGATCCGGTGGTCCCTCGTGGAAGGGCCATCGCTCAACGGATAAAAGGTACGCCGGGGATAACAGGCTGATGATGCCCAAGAGTCCATATCGACGGCATTGTTTGGCACCTCGATGTCGACTCATCACATCCTGGGGCTGGAGCAGGTCCCAAGGGTTTGGCTGTTCGCCAATTAAAGTGGTACGTGAGTTGGGTTCAGAACGTCGCGAGACAGTTCGGTCCCTATCTGCCGTGGGTGTAGGAGAATTGAGAGGATCTGTCCCTAGTACGAGAGGACCGGGATGGACGTACCTCTGGTGGACCTGTTGTGGCGCCAGCCGCATAGCAGGGTAGCTATGTACGGAAGGGATAACCGCTGAAAGCATCTAAGCGGGAAACCCACCTCAAAACCAGTTCTCCCTGAAGAGCCGTGGAAGACCACCACGTTGATAGGAGGCATGTGGAAGCGCGGCAACGCGTGAAGCTGAGCCTTACTAATAGCTCGTTCGGCTTGATTACTCTCATTAGTCCATGTTCATCTTTACTGCGCTCACGAGCGCAGCTCTCCGCAAGGGCGCCAAACAATTGGCGGCGCGCGGTCGCGCTTGCGAAGCCTCGCTTCGTAAAGTGCACAAAGCAAAATCATCGATAAGACCAGTTTCTATTATCTGCCCTTCGCCGGCCTGGTGGCTCTAGCGGGGAGCCCCCACCCGATCCCATCCCGAACTCGGCCGTGAAACTCCCCAGCGCTAATGGTACTGCATCTTAAGGTGTGGGAGAGTAGGTCGCTGCCAGGCCTGCAAAGCGCAGATAATAAAAATCTCTTCAACGATGAAATCCACTCCCAGCACCTAAACGCTCTCATGCACCCGGTGCTGGCACCGTGGAGCAGCCCACGCGTCGCCCGCAGGGCCAAAGGCCCGAGGACGCGCAAAACAAAAATACCGGGCTGGCCACAAAACATCTTTGGGCACCTAATCACGGCCCCTATATCTTGACGCGGGGTGGAGCAGCCCGGTAGCTCGTCAGGCTCATAACCTGAAGGTCGCAGGTTCAAATCCTGCCCCCGCAACCAAAATAAAATAACCCGGCCCCGTGCCGGGTTTTTTGTGTTTGTTACGGTGGTCGAGGGTTGTGACCTGACCAGGGGCCCACAAGAAGGCCAAAGGCCGACGCAGGGGGACAAAAACTTCAAATCCTGCCCCCGATACCAAATACATGAAAAGCCCGCTCGGTGAAAACCAGCGGGCTTTTTTGCGTCCAGGACCGAGGGAACTGACCTGCTCCCGGTCGTTTAGAGTGACCAAACCTTACCCGGCACACCCGATCAGCGGCATTGAAACCTGATTGCAAAGGGAGGCGTAATGGACAGCAATTCCGAACCAGAAGCGTCGTTAAAGCGTCGAGGTTTCCGGGGTATTCAGCAAGGCGTCCATCCGCAGGGCCACATGCATCTCTAGCGCCTTGATCGGATCGTCCCATCCGCCGGTGATTTGTTCGAGTGTTTCAAGACGTTGGCGAACAGTATTTACGTGAAGTTCCAGGGCGTCCGCCGTTCGTTTGAGGCTGTATTGGCCTTCGAGGTAACACAACAGGGTTTTTTTCAGGTCCGCGCTCTGCCGGGGCGCCCTGATTTCGATCGGCTTGAGGATATCCTCCATGTACCGGGAGAGCCGGGCTGCGTCTCCGGTCTCGAACAGCTTCGCGATGAAATCGAGGTCGGACCGTTCGATAAAGCGGACAAGTGGTCCGATTTTGCGGACCACCTGGAGTGCTCTGTTCAGTCGCGCGTATTCGGCCGATATCCCGGACAGGTCGTTGAACGGATTGGAGACGATGCCGCCGGCCTGCCATTCCGATCCAACCCCGGTTAAATGGCTCAGGAACTCCTTCATCGCATGACGTGTGCCGAAGCCGACATAGGCATCGTCGAACAGGTCCACCAGCGCATTGGTCTTTCCCGCCGCTTCGCGGACGATCGCTGTCTGTGAGGTCCGGTCGAGGCCCGAAACGATTATGAGCGCGAGCACCAACGGTTCCTCGGCGTTCAGGTCGAGCCGTTCACGCACCGCCGAAAGAGTGGCCGGGTCGGGTGGTGTGACAAGAACAAGGTGGCGCAGCAGGGTGGACGATGCGATCAGCTTTTCCGTCTCCCGCTTTTCGTTCCAGAGCCTTGCGATCGAAAGCGCTACCGCACTGCGCTCGAGATTACGGATCTCAATGGCATCGAGCTCTTCCTGATGACATATGACGAGGCACTCGCCGCGTGCGCTGCCGCCATGCAGGGCGATCACGCGGCACTGCTCCTCCGGCGTGTCGGTCATGATCGCGGACCGTCCGGTATTGCGGGACTGCGAGATTGCGCGGATCAACGGCGCGACTTCGAATGCGCCGTCTCGCAGCTTCACCGCGATTTGCCCGCGATAGGCCGCGGACACGAACTCGTCCGCCGCGTTGAGTTCGCTGTCGAACAGGAAGATGGCGCCGCCAATCTGGTTTGCCATACGCTCCAGGAATTTCTCCATCTCGCCGCCCGAGGCGAGCAGAGAGGTCATCTCGTCATGGGCGGCAGCCGATGCCTCGACGCGCTGAATATGTTCAATGAGCGCATTTCGGTTGCGCTGAGCTTCGTCCAGTGCCTCCGACAGGAGATGAAAGGCGTTGGCATTGCGCATGGCAATGCCGGCATGCAGGGCGAAGGACCCCAGAACCGAGATTTCGCGGCCGCTCAGCTTGCGCGCATAGCGGTCGGCGATAAACAGGAAGCCATGCACTTCCCCCTCTGACAGGATCGGGAACCCCGCGAGCGAGACGATGTTCTCTGTCTCGAAGGTAAGGTCGAGATCCGGCGAGTGTTTGAAGCGCTTGTCGCCCAGGTAGTCCTGTGTGTCGAAAAAACTCTTGGATTCCATGATGAGGCTGACCGCGCCATATTCGAAGCGGCTGGTCATGCGGGTTGTCGCCGGCGAGAGATAGCCTTCGGCGGCGACCGTGCGGAAAATGCCGGCTTCATCGTCCAGGATCGTTACCCAGGCTATATTGGCTCCGACGAGGTTGCGTGCGCGCCCGACGATCGTCTGGAATAGGCCCTGCAACTCGAGCGTCTTCGACAGATCGTGCGTCGTGTCTATGAACAGGCTGAGGCCTTTTTCCGAAAGGGTGCTGTCGCGCAGCGACTGGCGGATCAGGGTGAGAGCCGACTGAAGTGTGCCAAAATCCGCCATACGGCCCGCGCGTTCGGCGAGGCTTTCTATTTCGCCGACAAGTGCATCCACGTCGCCTTCTTCGGCGTCATGGCTGATCTTGCCCAATAGTTCGATTGTCGGCCGAAAAAGGTCGCTCCCCATTGTCTCCTCCCGGCAGTATCAGCCTGTAGGAAGTATACATAATTTTTTGAAATGAATGGATATTTAGTACATAGGTAAATTTTCCGATGCGGACTACCATCTTTCATCGGGCGTGCGCCATCGTTGCGTCCGCGGGAGGACATTATGAACAGCGTCAAAGGTCCGTGTGGTCCGGAGGCGGGGAAACCCGTATCCGACCCGGATAAGGCCTGCTGCATGGCTGCGTACGGCCTGGATATCGCTGTGACAGTCAGACTGTTTTCAGCAGGGGCGGTGGCATGAGGAGCAGCCGGCGAAAGGTGGTCATCTCCTGCGCCGTGACGGGGGCTGTCCACACGCCCTCGATGTCCGAATTCCTTCCCTTCACTCCGGAACAGATCGCGCAACAGGCGACCGACGCGGCGAGGGCGGGGGCCGCGATCCTGTGTCTGGAGCCCCGTGACCCTGCCAATGGCAATCCGGCGCCTGATGCGGAAATTTGCGAAGACATCGTATCGGCGGTCAGAGCCCAGACCGATGCCCTCATCGCCATCTCGACGGCCGGCACCGCCGCGTACCCGATCGATGACCGCCTGGCCTGTCCGCTTGCCGTTGGTCCTGAGGCGGTTTCGGTCGACATGGGGGCGATCAGCCATTCCTACCGAAGATCCGCCCAAGGTATCTCCGAATGGAAATTCGGCTGGGAAAAAACGTTTGTCGAAGAGGCCGATGGCCAGTTTCGCGGCAATACGCTGCTGGACATAAAGACGATACTTGCCCGGCTGGTTCACGGACACAAAATGCGTCTCATTTTCGAATGTCACGATCCAAGCCATCTCCACAATCTGGCGCATTGTCTGGACGAGGGGATCGTCCACGGACCCCTTTTCATCCAGTTTCACTTCGGCATGACCGGCGGTCTCGGTAGCGATCCCGGGAATGTCCACATGATGCAGGCGGCGGCGAATCGGCTGTTCGCTCATGACGGCTACGAGTTTTCCGTTGCCGTCCACGGACGGCATCAGATCCCGCTCGCGGTGCTCTCCGCCATTATGGGTGGGCATGTCCGGGTCGGGCTCGCCGACAGCCTTTATCTGGGCAAGGGGCTGCTTGCCACCTCCTGCGCTGCGCAGGTTCTCAAGATCCGCCGTATCCTGGAAGACCTTTCTCTTGAAATCGCGAGCCCGGAGGAGGCCCGCGAAATTCTTCGGACGGGCAGCACGACCAGGATCGAACACCCGGCCGGGGAGGTTAGGTTGAATGGCTGAAGCGGCCGTAAATTCAGGTACCGTGAATGCTACCGTCCGCTGCCCGGCCGGAGTGTTCCGCGGCGTGGAAGAGGAAGGCGTGCGCATCTTCAGGGGGATCGCATACGCATTGCCGCCATCCGGTTCGAACCGCTGGAAGCCGCCGCGCCCCGTTCCCTCGCGCAGCGGCGTACATGATGCGATGCAATTCGGTCCGGCATGTCCGCAGCCGCCGAGGCGGCGCGGCAGCATCTACGCCAGCAAGCTTGCCGGTATGGGGGAGGACTGCCTCAGCCTGAATATCTGGACACCGCAGGGTGCCGAGGGTGCTTCCGTTTTCGTCTGGATCCACGGCGGTTCGCTCATATGGGGCGGAAGTTCGGAGCCTTTCTATGACGGGACGGAACTTGCCAAACGCGGGATTGTCGTCGTTTCGTTCAACTACCGGCTGGGGATTTTCGGTTATCTTGCGCATCCTGGGCTGAGCGCAGAGTCGCCCGACGGCATGTCCGGCAACTACGGACTTCTGGACCAGATCGCAGCGCTCGAATGGCTCCAAAACAACATCAGGGCCTTTGGCGGCGATCCGGACAATGTCACCGTCGCAGGCGAATCCGCCGGCGCTCTGAGCGTGCTCTACCTGATGTGCGCGCCGCGGGCGCGCGGTCTCTTCTCAAAGGCGATCGCGCAAAGCGGCTATGCGATTTCGACACCGCATCTGAAACAGGCCCGTTGCGGAGAAGTACCGGCAGAAGCAGCCGGAGAACGGATCGCGCGGGCTCTGGGTGCGGCCGATATCGCGGACCTGAGGGTAATGGATTCTCTCCGGCTCGCAACTGCTGCGGCGGAAGCGGATTTTTCGCCTTCGGGTGTCGTGGACGGCCAACTGCTGCCTCGGCAGATCGTCGAGACCTTCGAGCACGGCGAACAGGCGCCGGTGCCGCTGCTGGCCGGGTTCAACAGTGGCGAGATCCGTTCCCTCCGGTTCCTGGCACCCGCCGCATGCGAGAACGGGGAAAGCTACGAGGCGGCGATCCGCTGCCGTTACGGCGATCTCGCTGCCGATTTCCTGCGGCTCTACCCGTCCGCCGATATGCAGGAGAGCATTCTCGCGGCGACGCGGGACGCAATCTACGGCTGGACGGTCGAGAAGTTGGCCGCAGAGCAGGAAGAGCTCGGGGCACCGGTTTATCTCTATCTGTTCGACCACGCATATCCCGCGGCGACCCTGGCCGGGTTGCGCGGGTTTCATGCCAGCGAGATTCCATACGTGTTCGGTACGCTCGACCGGACGCCTCCGCGCTGGCCGGTCATTCCCGCGACCGTGGCGGAACGGGCCCTTTCCCGCGCGATGACGGACTACTGGTCGGCGTTCGCGGCGGCGGGGGAACCCGCGGCAGTGGGGCTGCCGGAATGGCGGCCCCATGCGGAGGACGGATTCTGGATGCGCTTTGCCGATGCGCCGGAAGCCTCGGATACCCCGTATCCGGGCGCATACCGGTTGCATGAGGACGTGGTGCAAAGGCGCCGCGCGGCCGGAGGTGTCAACTGGAACTGGAATGTCGAAATCGCCTCGCCACCGCTACCGGCGCCAGTCTCACTTTAGGAAACCGGAGTACATAGACTTGAGAGAAGCAGTCATCGTCAGCACAGCACGGACCGGGATCGGCAAGGCCTATCGCGGCAGCTTGAACGCGATCAAATCCCCGACCCTGGCCGGTCACGTTCTCCAACACGCGATCGGGCGCGCGGGGATCGAGGCGGGCGAGATCGAGGATTTTGTCCTCGGCACGGTTCTTGGCGCGGGAACGGCCGGTATGAACCTTGCCCGCAATTCCGTGTTCGCAGCAGGCGCGCCGGCGAGCGTTTCCGGCCAGACGATGGACCGCCAGTGTGCTTCCGGCCTGATGGCGATTGCGACGGCGGCCAAGCAGATCATGGTCGACGGTATGGAGGTCGTGGCGGCCGGGGGCCAGGAAAACATCTCCGCAGTCCAGAACAGGTATTTCGGTTGGGTCCAGGAGGAGGCCGATCCGAACGTCATCGCCAACGTCGAACATGCCTACATGCCGATGCTGCAGACGGCGGAATTCGTCGCGAAGAAATACGGTATCAGCCGGGAGGCGCAGGACGCGTACGCGCTGAAGTCCCAGCAGCGCACAGCGAAGGCCCAGGAGAACGGTGCATTCGATGATGAGATCGTGCCGATATCGACGACGATGGCCGTCAAGGACAAGGAAACCGGCGAGGTTTCGATGCGGGATGTGACGCTCGACCGCGACGAGGGCAACCGGCCGCAGACGACGCTGGAGATGCTGTCCGGTCTCAACCCTGTCATTGACGGCGGCGTGATTACGGCGGGCAATGCCAGCCAGCTTTCCGACGGAGCTTCGGCCTGCATCCTGATGGAAGCGAAGACGGCCGAACGGCGCGGCCTCACACCGCTGGGAAGCTATCGCGGCATGGCGGTTGCGGGATGTCCGCCGGAGGAAATGGGCATCGGCCCGATCTACGCGGTTCCGAAGCTGCTGCAGCGGCACGGCTTGTCTGTCGACGATATCGGGCTGTGGGAGCTGAACGAGGCATTCGCCGTGCAGGCGCTCTACTGCCGCGATCGTCTCGGAATCGACCCGGACAAATACAACGTGAACGGAGGCGGGATCTCCATCGGCCATCCCTATGGCATGACCGGCGCGCGGCTGGTCGGCCATGCGTTGATCGAGGGGCGCCGTCGGGGCGTGAAATATGTCGTGGTCACCATGTGCGTCGGCGGCGGCATGGGAGCCGCAGGGCTGTTCGAGGTTCATTGACGGGAACATGCACCGCCTTTTCGGGTGGTGAACGGATTTGATGCAGGGAGAGACGGAATGATGGAGTTACGCGATCGAACCGCGATCGTCACCGGCGCCGGACAGGGGCTGGGCAGATGCCATGCGCTGGAGCTGGCGCGTCTGGGCGCACGGGTTGTCGTGAACGACGTGAATGGCGAGAACGCCGAAGGCGTTGCGGCAGAGATCAGGGCCGGCGGTGGCGAAGCCACGGCTTTCGCCGGTTCTGTCACGGACGAGGGACAAGTCGCCGAAATGGTCGGCGGGGCAATGGCGTCCTTCGGGCGCGTCGACATTCTGATCAACAATGCCGGAATCTTGCGGGATAAATCCTTTTCCAAGATGGATTTCGACGATTTCCGTCAGGTCGTCGATGTCCATCTCATGGGGGCGGTGATTTGTACCAAGTCGGTCTGGGAGATCATGCGCGCGCAGCGCTACGGCCGGATCGTCATGACGACGTCTTCGTCGGGCCTTTATGGCAATTTCGGTCAGTCGAACTATGGCGCAGCCAAGATGGCTCTCGTCGGCTTGATGCAGACGCTGTCGCTGGAAGGCGAGAAATACGGCATCCGGGTGAACTGTCTGGCGCCGACAGCGGGCACGCAGATGACCCAGGGGTTGTTCTCATCCGAGGCGGATCGGACTCTGGCGCCGGACCTGGCTTCCAAGGGATTGCTGGCGCTGGTTGGCGACAGCGCTCCGACGCGATCGATCCTGTGCGCCGGCGCAGGCCACTTCGCACGGGCGAATATCACCATGACAAGGGGCGTACAGATCGGCGGTGGCGAGGAGGCCGCGGAGCGGGTCGTCGAGGCGTGGGAAAAGATCAGCGACCGATCCGGTGAAGCTGTGCCCGGCAGCGGTTTTGCCCAGGTGGAGCAGGTTCTTGTCAGCGCGGGGGTTGCTGCTGATGCAATCCTGACCGGCTGACCAAACGGGTTTCCTTTGCAGCCGTAACCGGGGAGGAGCGGCAGGAAGCGAAGGAAGCCCGAAATAGAGGGCGGCGGATAACCCGCCGTCGCAAAGTGGAGGAATGTCATGAGGAAAATACTTGTTTCGACAGCCGTTGCGCTGTCGCTTTTCGGCGCGTCCGCGATACAGGCGGCTGCGGAAGATACCCTCAAGATAGGATATGTCGATCCGCTTTCGGGCGGCGGTGCGGCTGCCGGGCAGATCGGTCTCAACCAGCTCAAATTCATTGCCGAAGAGATCAACAGCAAGGGTGGGGTACTCGGCAAGCAGGTCGAGATCATTCCCTACGACAACAAGCTCGACCCGCAGGTCAGCCTGGTTCAGGTTCAGAAGGCGATAGACCAGGGCGTGCGCATCGTCGTGCAGGGGAACGGTTCCTCGGTCGCTTCTGCTGTCGAGGGCTTTGTCACCAAATTCAACTCGCGTAATCCCGGCAAGGAAGTGGTTCACATCAACCACGCCGCCATCGACCCGTCGCTGACCAACGACAATTGCAGTTACTGGCACTTCGCTTTCGACGCCAACGTCAACATCAAGGTGGAGGCGATGACCAGCTTCATGAAGGCGAACGAGGCGATCAAGAAAGTCTATCTGATAAGCCAGGATTATTCCTTCGGCCATTCGGTGGCCAAGGCGGCCGCGGCTAAGCTTGGCGAGGAAGGCTCCGGCATCGAAGTTGTCGGCAACGAGTTCGTGCCGTTGCAGAAGGTGACCGACTTCTCGCCGTATATCGCGAAGATCAAGGCCTCCGGAGCCGATTCCGTGATGACCGCCAACTGGGGTAACGATCTGCAGTTGCTGATCAAGGCCGCCGGCGATGCCGGGCTGGATGTCAACTGGTACACCTTCTATGCCGGTCTGGCCGGCACGCCGACCGCCATCAAGCAGGCCGGGCTGGAAGACAAGGTGTTTCAGATCACCGAAGGTGTGAACAACATCGATTACAAGCCGATGCAGGACAAGGTGAAGGCCTATTTCGCCAAGTATCCCGACGCGCCGATTTATTATCCGCGTCTGTTCAATGCGATGGGTATGGTCTTCAAGGCCGTCGAGGAGGCGGGGTCCGACGATCCGGTGAAATTCGTGCCGAAGCTGGAAGGCATGCACTACGTCGACTTCATCGACGGCAAGGAAGGCTTCATGCGCAAGGATGACCACCAGTACTTCCAGACGATGTACATCTCCGGCCTCGGTGCGCTCGGCCCCAATCAGCCTTTCGATGAGGAAGGCACCGGCTGGGGCTGGAAGGTGGCAGCGACGGTTCCTGTCGACAACACCATCGTTTCGACCACCTGTGAGATGGAACGCCCGGAATAACACGATTGCCAAGGCGGCGGCGGACCCCGGTCCGGAGCCGCCTGGCTTTCGATATATGCCTCCGCGCAAGCTGACCTTTGCCGGGAGTGGAAAGCCTTCATGCTCGAGATCACTCTTATTTCGACACTCAATGGCATCCTGTTCGGGATGCTGTTGTTTCTCATGGCCAGCGGCCTGACCGTTATCTTTTCGATGATGGGTGTCCTCAACTTTGCCCATGCCAGCTTCTATATGCTGGGAGCCTTCTTCGGCTTCGAAATCAGCCGTCATATCGGGTTCTGGCCGGGTCTGGTGGTGGCGCCGGTTCTGGTCGGCGTAATCGGTATGGCGGTCGAGCGGTATGGATTGCGGACCGTGCACAAGCACGGCCATGTCGCCGAACTGCTGTTCACCTTCGGCCTGACCTTCATCATCGAAGAGCTGGTGCAAATGGCCTGGGGCAAGCTGGCCGTGGATTACCGCGTGCCGCCCCTGCTTGACTTCCCCGCCTTCACGGTCTTCTCGACCGAATATCCCGCATACAAGATCTTTGAATTGCTGACATCGATCGCGATTTTCCTGGTGCTTCTGCTCGTGATCAAGCGCACCCGCGTCGGTCTCGTTGTCCAGGCCGCCCTCAACCACCCGGAAATGGTCGGCATGCTCGGGCACAATGTGGACCGCGTCTTCATGCTGGTGTTCGGCGTGGGCGCGGGACTGGCCGCCGTTGCCGGCGTGATCGCCGGCCCGGCCCTTGTCACCCAGGCCAACATGGCGCAGTCGCTTGGGCCGATCCTGTTCGTGGTTGTCGTCGTTGGGGGTCTTGGGTCGCTCAGTGGTGCGTTCGTCGCCTCCCTCCTGATCGGCCTGCTGCAAACCTTCGCCGTCGCCTCGAACGCATCGCTGGCCGGTGTCTTCGGCGAACTGACCGGGAACAGCGCCTTTACCGTTTATCTCAGCGATATCTGGAACGTGACGGTCGCGCAGCTTTCAGCCGTCATGCCGTATCTGCTGCTGGTGTTGATCCTGATCTTCAGGCCGCGCGGATTGATGGGGACCAGGGAAACATGAGTGACAGGACAAACGATAAACGTCCCGGCCTGCTGTCCGGGCGCCTCGGCGGATGGATCGCGACCTTCGGTGTCTGGATCGTTGCCGCAGGGGTTCTTGCGGGGCTCCCGCAGGTCTTCAGTTCGGGGTTATCGATCTCCACCATGTGCCTGATGGGAATCATGATCATATTCGCCCTGTCCTACAACATGCTTCTTGGCCAGACCGGGCTGTTGTCATTCGGGCATGCGGTTTTTTTCGGCCTTGGCGGCTTTCTGACAGCGCATGCCATGAATACGGCGCGCGGCGCGCACCTGCCGTTACCGCTCGAGGTCTTTCCGCTTGTCGGCGGCGCGACCGGCCTTGCCTTCGGTCTCCTGTTCGGTGCGGTCGCGACGCGGCGGTCGGGCACGGCATTCGCGATGATCACGCTCGGCATTGCCGAACTGGTCTCATCCAGCGCTTTGATCCTGCGCCACGTTTTCGGCGGCGAAGAGGGCATCTCGCTCGACCGGACCCGTGTCATGCATCTTTTCGGCTTTACCTTCGGTCCCCAGGAGCAGGTCTACTATCTGATCGCCGGCTGGTGCCTGGTGTCGGCAGGCGTGATGTACGCGCTCACCCGGACGCCGTTCGGACGCATCTGCAATGCGGTGCGCGACAATCCCGACCGCACGCGCTTCATCGGCTACAACATAACAACTGTGCGCTTTATCGCATTTTCCATCGCGGGTCTGTTTGCTGGCGTCGCGGGCGGGCTTGTCGCCCTTAACTTCGAGATCGTGACGTCGTCTGCAATGGGCGCCGCTCAGTCGGGTTCCGTCGTTCTGATGACGTTCATCGGCGGCGTCGGTAATTTTGCGGGTCCGATCATCGGCGCAATCCTGGTGACCTATCTTCAGGTCATGCTGAGCGACATCACCGGTGCCTGGCAACTTTATTTCGGCCTGCTGTTCGTCGGAATGGTGCTCTACGCGCCGCAGGGAATCGCCGGTCTTCTGGCGTTGCAAATGCCACTTGTGCGGGCGCGGCAGTTTCATCATGTGCTTCCCTGGTACGGGCTGGCCATGATCCCGGGCCTGATCATGTGTGCCGGGCTCAGTCTGGCAATCGAGATGAGCTTTCAACTCACGGTCAATGCTTCTGCGGGACCGCGAATGTCCTTCGCATATATGACCTTCGATGCGGACGGCATGCTGCCCTGGCTGATTGCCCTTTTCATGTTCGGCGGCGGATTGTGGGCATTCCGGCGTGCGGGGCGCGGAGCGCTCGAGGCCTATGACACGGCCCTGGCAATCGCGCTTGAAAGGAAGGTGGCTTCATGACCGGAATGAACAGCCACGCGCTCGAGCTTGCCGGCCTGCGCAAGAGTTTCGGCTCGCTGGAAATCATTCGCGGCGTGGATCTTGCGGTAAGGACCGGCGAACGGCATGCGATCATCGGGCCGAACGGCGCCGGAAAGTCGACCTTGTTCCATCTGATCAGCGGCCATTACCGCCCGAGCAGCGGCACCATCAGGATGCGTGGCGAGGAGATCGGCGGCATGCCGCCGCAGCTGATCAATCGCCGGGGCCTGTCGCGGAGTTTCCAGATCACCAACGTGTTCCCCAAGCTCAGCGTATGGGAGAACGTGCGCTGCGCGACGCTGTGGGCACTCGGATACCGTTACTCGTTCTGGCGCAGTGTCGACCGCCTCGCCGATGCCCGCGACCGCACCGAGGAAATCCTGACGGAGATCAACCTTATCGACCGCCGGCAGATGCCCGCGGGCCTGCTGACCTATGCCGAGCAGAGGGCGCTGGAAATCGGACTTACGATTGCCGGCAACGCGGACATCCTGCTTCTCGACGAGCCGACCGCCGGGATGAGCCATGCCGAGACGGACCGCATGGTGGATCTGATCCGGCGGGTCACGGAAGGTCGGACGCTGGTCATGATCGAACACGACATGGGCGTCGTCTTCGGTCTCGCTGACCGGATATCGGTGCTGGTCTATGGCGAGGTGATCGCTTCCGATGCACCGGAGCGCATCAAGACGAATGCCGCCGTACAACAGGCCTATCTCGGGACAGAGGTGAACTGATGCTGGCTGTGCGCGACCTTCACGCCTATTACGGCAAAAGCCATATTCTTCAGGGTGTCGACATGCATATCGGCGCCAACGAGATCGTTTCCATTCTCGGCCGGAACGGGGTCGGTCGGTCGACGACCCTCAAGGCGATCATGGGCGATCCCGAACCGCATGGCGACATCGTGTTCAAGGACCGGTCGATCGCCGGGCTCAAACCGCATGATATAGCGCGGTCCGGGATCGGCTATGTGCCCGAGGAGCGTGCGATTTTTCCGTCTCTGACCGTCGAGCAAAATCTGCTCCTGGGCTTGAAGCCCGGCCAGAAGGAGGGGCGATGGAGTCTGGAGGAAACCTGGCGCCTGTTCCCGCAACTGCGCGAAAGGGCGAATGCGCCGGGCGGCGCGCTCTCAGGGGGCGAGCAGCAGATGCTCACCATCTGCCGGACGCTGATGGGCGATCCCGACCTGATCATGATCGACGAGCCGACCGAGGGGTTGGCACCGCAGATGATCGAGCGGATCGGGGTATTGCTGCAGGAAATCGCCAAGCGTGGCATCTCGATTCTGCTGGTCGAGCAGAGGCTGCTGATTGCGTTGCGGCTGTCGCATCGGGTGTATGTCATGGGGCATGGCCGGATGGTCTTCGACGGGACGCCGGACGAGCTGACGGCAAACGAGAAGATCAGGCAGGAATGGTTGGAAGTCTGAGACGGCAGCGTTGTCGCCAGGGCCGTGCCGGCCCCCCGCCGAAATGCTAGCGTGTCCGGCTCTGGCTGGTCCCGGTTCCGATGGTCAAAACGCCTTTGAGAGAGCTCGGATCGGAAGACGCATTCAGATAGCGCCCGACGCCTGCAACCTCCTGATCTGATCCCGATCGATGCCGAGGTCCTCCAGCACCGCTTCAGTGTCGGCGCCGAGCTCCGAAGGTGGGGAGCGGGGCACGACATTCGCTCCATTGGCGAGGAAGCTCATCGCCGGAACATGGATCGGACCGTCGTGTCCCTCGACCCGGATTTCGCTCATCAGGGCACGGGCGGCGATCTGGGGTTCGGCCATGGTCTCGTCCAGGCGGCGGACGCGCGCCGCGGGCACGCCCGCCTGTTCAAGAACCGTTTCCCAGTGACCGGCGGTCTCTTTCAGGAAGGTCTCGTTGAGGGTCTCGCGCAGACTGGCGGCGTTCTCGCGTCTTGCGTCCGGTGTGCGCCACCGTGGATCGTCCAGTATGTCCGCGCGTCTGATCGCGCCGCACAGCTTGAGGAATTGCGGCTCGTTGTTGGCGGCGAGCATCAGCAGGCCGTCCGCTGTCTCGAAGGCCCCCGAAGAGGGGCTGGCGCTCCAGGCTTCGTTTCCGTTCTGAACCGGCGACCAGCCGGCTGAAAGGTGCTGGGTCATCAAGGACGCCATCAGCATCAGTGCGGTGTCGAGCATCGCGACATCGATATGTACCGCGGCACCGGTGCGTTTGACCTCGAGAAGGCCGGCCATGATTGCCATAGCCGCGTTCATGCCGGTGGCGAAATCGACATAGGGCGCGCCGACCTTGACCGGACCGTCGCCGTGCTTGCCGGTCGTCAGCATGATGCCGCACATTCCCTGAATGACATGATCGTAGGCTGGACGCCGGCTGAGCGGACCGCTTTGGCCGTAGGCCGAGATCGAGCAATAAACGATGTCTTTCCTGATCTGGCGAACGGCGTCAAAACCCAACCCGAGCCTCTCGGCGACACCGGGCTTGAAATTCTCAACGAAGATATCTGCCGTCGCCACCAGTTTCTTCGCCAGTTCGAGCCCCTCGGGCGTTTTCAGGTCGATCGTTATCGATTTTTTGTCCGCGTTCTGTGTCAGGTAGCCAAGTGCCATGCGCCGCTCGGCCAGGTCGGGCAGCAGGCCTCCGGTGCGGGTCCAGTCGCCTTCGCCCGGCTTTTCGATCTTGATAACCTCTGCCCCCATCAGGGCCAGTTGATAGGTGGCGTAGGGTCCTGCAAGGACCTGGCTCAAATCGACGACGCGCAGGCCTTTGAGAGGTTGGAACATCTCGGTCTTCCGGTATTCGTGCAGGTGGATCTGCCGCGGGTGTCTCCAGCCCGCGGCGCAGGAACGGATCGTCGCCGGCAGCGCTATTCGATGAGGCCGGCGCTTTTCATGATCCCCTTGTTCTTGGCGTAGGTGTCGGCCATTTCCTTGTAGGCTTCGTCGACACCCAGATACTTGATCGGAATGTTCGCGGCTTTGGTGACCCTTGCGAAATCCGCATCGGTTTCGGCCGCCTTCAGTGCCGCGCTCAGCCGGTCGAGGATCGGCCGCGGCGTACCCTTTGGCGCGAAGACGGTCGTGCGCGAATCCATGCCGAGCGGATAGCCTTCTTCTTCGACGGTCGGCACGTCGGGCGCCGATGGATGGCGGAAAGTGGTCAGCGCCGAGATGGTCTTCAATTCGTCCGGGTAGCGGTAGTGAATGCCACCTGAAAACGCGAGCGCCACCTGTTTGCCGAGCAGTGCGTTGATCATCTCGCTGCCGCTGCGCAGCGGGACGATGTTGATGTCGAGATCGTTTTTCTTCGCAATCTCGTTGATGTAGAGACGGGCTTCGGGGCTCAGCGCACCGTAGCTGGAGCCCGGATTCTGTTTTGCCCAGGCGACATATTCCGCGATGGTGTTGAACGGTTGGTCCTTCTGGGTCGCCATGCCGACCTGGTAGGCCGTAATCATTCCGGCGTATTCAAAGTCATCCGGCGTAAAGTCGATATTCTTCATGATGAAAGGTGCGGAGTTCACCACCGAGTTGGAATGAAACAGGATGGTGTAACCGTTCGGTTTCGCGCTCTTAAGATCGCGGGCTGCGACCGCGCCGCCTGCGCCCGGCTTGTTGACGACATTGACAGGCACGCCGAGCTGGTCCGACATGACCTTCGCCGCCGCGCGGGCCACGAGATCGGTCTGACCGCCCGCGCCATACCCCACCAGCATCGTGATTGGTCCGTTCGGATAGTCATCGGCAAGTGCCGTTCCCGCCGGAATCATGTTCGCACTGATCAGAATGCTTGCGGCGAAACCGAGCAGGCTTCGTTTGGTTATCGTTTTCATCGCATTTCCTCCCTATTGGTTGCGAGAAAGTCCGGACTGGTCGAGATCCGGCGCGCCGGCCGGAACGGCGGCCTCTTTCCTCCTGTTTCCGCGTCCGATCCACCAGACAACCGCGACCGTAAGAGCGATGAAAACGACGGCGATCGGATGCCGGATCAGATTGGCGGCGTTGTGGTCGAGAAGCTGCAGGGACTGACGGAAACTCAGCTCGAGGTTCGGGCCGATCACAAAGCCGATCAGGAATGTAACGAACGAAAAATCCAGCTTGCGGGCGAAGAAGCCGAGCACTGTGAAAAACAGCATGACATAGATGGAAAAGACGCTGCTGGTCTCCATATAGGCGCCGATACTGCACAGGAGCAGCACGCCGGGAATGATGAGCCGAAGAGGAGCCTTGATCACCTGGGCGAAGACGCGCTGGCCTGCATATCCGACAACTAAAAGGATGACGCTTGCGCACAGCATGGCCGCGTACACATCCGCAACGAGGCGAGGCTGCTGCACGAACATCAGCGGTCCGGGTGTCAATCCGTGAAGGATGAATGCCGCGATCAGGATGGCGGCAATGACGCTGCCTGGAATACCTAGCGCAAACAAGGGAATGAGGCTTGAAGGAACCACGGCATTGTCGGCGCTTTCAGCCGCCGCGATGCCTTCGATCATACCGGTGCCGAATTTCTCCGGCGTCCTGGAGGCCCTTTTTGTCGTGCCATAGGACAGAAAGGACCCGACGCTTGCGCCCAGCCCCGGCAAAACGCCGACGACGGAGCCGATCAGCGATCCTCTTAAAATCACTGGAATGCAGCGCCGCCATTCCGAGGCGAGAATGACCCTGTCTTCGCGCGAAGTTCCGTCGGTGATCTGCCCGGAATCGAGCGTCCTCAGATTACCCGCCTGGATGATCATTTCGGCGACTGCGAGCATGCCGATCGCCATTGGAACCAGCGCGATACCGTCGTCCAGCTCCAGAAAACCGAAGGTTAGGCGTGGAACGAAGGTTTCGGTTTCGAGGCCGATCGTCGCGAAGAACACGCCGAGGGCTCCGGCGATTAGACCCTTGATCATGGAGTTTCCGGAGAGCCCGCCGATAAAGGTCAGCGAAAAAAGCAGGATCGCGGACAGTTCCACCGGGCCGATGAGCAAGGCGTAGCGGGCGAGGGGGGCTGCGAGGCCGATCAGGATCAGGGTCGACAGGAAGTCGCCGATCACCGACGAGAAGAGGCCCATCTTCAGCGCCTTTTGCGCTTTCCCCTGCCGTGCCAGGGGATAACCGTCCAGCGCGGTCGGGGCAGACGAGGGTTCGCCCGGCGTATTGAGCAGGATTGCCGAGACCGCGCTGCCGGCCGCGCTTCCCTTGGCAATGCCGATCAGCATGCCAAGTGCTGCAGCGGGGGGCAGGTAGAACGTCAGCGGGATCGAAACCGCGACGCCGGTCGCTTTGCCGAGACCGGGGAGGGCGCCGAGAACATAGCCGAGCGTCACTCCGACAGCGACCCAGAAAAGAGTGGCCGGATTCAGGACATCCTGGAAGCCGACGAGGAGCATGTTCATACGATGCCCGTTCCCAATACCTTATAGAACAGGAACCAGATGGCCGTCAGAAGCGCCGGAGGCATCACGGCGTAAATGATCGGGCGGCGTTCGCCGAGAACCCAAAGCGCACCGAAGACGAGTGCGGCGCCGCCTGCAAGCGGGGTCAGCCAGAGATAAAGGCCGATGGCAATCGCAAAGACGGCGCTGATTTTTATCAGCGCGGCAATTTCGCCGCGCGAGATCGGCATGGGACGGTCGGAGCGCAGGTCATCCGGTCTGGCGCGGATGTTGTTGATCACCAGCAGTAATGACAGGCCGACGACGACAACCATCATCAGGCTCGGCACCAGCCGCGGCGACATCATGCCGTCGGGTCCGGCTCCGATCTCCCAGGGGATGACTGCGAAAAGCATTACGAGACCGAAAACGGCCAGGATAACGCCGGACAGGACGTTGGCACGCCTCATGATTTCCTCCCTTGCAGCTCGTTGTGCCGGATATGGTCCCGGCGGCTGCAATTCTCCCTCTCCAGACCTATCCCTGTTGTATTCAAAGAAATAGTCGAAACTTTCTTCAATATGATAAGCTTTATTTATGGCATATTCTCCTCGGCGCCTCGATGGACTGCGCCTGCGCCATCTTCGGCTTCTGGAACTCATCGACGAACACCGGTCTTTGAGAGCGGTCGGGATGATCCTCAACCGGACCCAGCCGGCCATTTCGCAGATGCTGAAGGATCTGGAATATGCGCTCGACGCCACCCTGGTCGCGCGATCCGTGCGCGGAGTGGAACTCACTCCAGCGGGCCGGCTTGCTCTTCAGCGCGCGCGCTCGGGACTTGCCTCCTTCGATCATCTGGTTGCCGAGCTTGGAGCCAGCCAGTCTCCGATCCTGCGGGTTGGAACCAATCCGGCGCTGATCTTCCAGATGCTGCCAGCGGCCATGCGCCTTCTTCAGGCCGACAATGCGGGCATCCGGCTCAGACTGCGCACCGGGCTCGTCGGCGACATGCTACAGTTGCTGTGGAACGGGGATCTTGATTGTTATGTCGGGCGGATCGACTGGGAACAGATGTCGCAAAGCATGATCTCCGTTCTGCGCCATGTTCCGCTTATGCGAACCGACCTTGTCCTGGCCTGTTCGATCCGCCATCCGCTGGCGCAACGTGAGGACATCGATGTTGCCGAACTGGCGGACTGGGCCTGGGCTTTGCCGCCGGCGGATTCTCACAATCGTATCGCGCTGGAGACCGAGCTGAGGAACCATGGCGTCGCAGGCCCCGAGCCGATTATGGAAATCGCCGCGGATCCGGGTGGCTTGATGATCCTCGCGAGGGAAATGGAGGTTCTGACCTGTCTGCCCCGATTTGTCCTCGAAACTCATATAGCGGCGGGCGAACTGTGCGCGCTCGATCTGCCTTCGCTAACGCTGCCGCCCATCCAGATCGGCTTCGTAACGCTGGCCGAACACGAGAATATAGATACGCTGCAGCTTTTGAGGCAGGCGCTGAAGACCGCGGCCACAAAAAAAGCGGTGGCCGATTGAGAGCAGCCCTGTCGTGGTGGTTTCGAGCCCCTTCGTCCCAGCGGCTGTTTAACTACGGCAGCTAGCTATCGAGCGAGCTGGGTCGTGTTTGAAAGACATCGAGGCGCCGGCCGCGTAATACGTCGCGGACAAGCTTCCGGCTATGATCGGTTGCCGCACAATCTGCCGAAGTGGGGTGCCCTTTTCTGGCTTCAACTCAATCGGTTTTTCCAGCCTTTGCCCGTTCGCAGGCATGGTTCGCCGCGACGTAGGCGAAGGTGATTGCCGGGCCAATGGTGATGCCCGGGCCCGGATAGACGCCGCCCATGACCGACTGCATGTCATTGCCGCAGGCGTAAAGACCCTCGATCGGCCGGTCCGACTTGGCCAGAACCTGGCAGTCCTCGTCTGTCTGCAAGCCGGTGGCGGAGCCGATGTCGCAAGGCCAGAGCCTGACGGCATAGAAGGGCGCCTTGTCGAGTTTGCCGAGGGTCGGGTTGGGCTTGTGAGATGCATCGCCGTTGACGCATTCGTAGGCGGTTTCTCCGCGATGGAAGTCCTCATCGACGCCGGTCTCGGCAAACCCGTTGAACCGATCGACAGTCTGCTTGAGTGCCGAAGCGTCGATGTCGAGATTTTCCGCCAGGTCTTCGAGGGTGTTTGCCCGAACGAGATAGTCGTCTTCCAGGAAAGGCCTCAGACCCCGTCCACCCGGCCGCACCATGCCGAGGCCGTATTTGGTCAGCGCAGTGGCATCGGCAATGAGATAGGTCGGAATGCTCGACCCGTTTTCGTTGGCGGCATACATGGCAACGCCGAACTCGTGATAGGAGCGGCTTTCGTTGGTGAAACGCCTGCCGTTTTTATCGACGCAGATGGTGCCCGGCTTTGACCGGTCGAGGACGAAATGCGGAAAGACCGCCGTTGTGCCGTCGGGCCGCTTTCGGACCGAGCAGGGCGCCCAGAAAACATTTTGTTCCGCTCCCGTCCCGTAGCCTGCACCTTTGGCGAGGGCAAGATCGTGAAGGAGACCGGTATGGCCGGGGGCTGCGGGGCTGTAATCCAGCACCGGTTGGGGCAGCATTTTGCCGCGCCGTTCCGAATGGCGCCCGAAGCCACCGCTCGCGAGGATGACGCCGCCGCGGATCGTAAGCTTCCGCTCCACGTTACCCTGGCGGACCACGAGGCCTTCGATCCTGTTTTCGTCGCCGGAGAAGGCTTCCGTCTCGGTCTGGGTGGCGATGGTGACACCGAGATCGAGTGCGGACTTCAGCAATCGGCCGATCATCGCATTGCCCATGACGAGCCGGGTTCCGCGGCCGAAGCGCACCTTCTGCAGAAGAAATGAGCCGATCAGGCGAAACGCATAGCCGAACGACTTCAGCGACTTGGTCATGTTCAGCAGATGGGAGATGTCGTCGCGATCGATCATCAGGCCGCCGAGGATCGTGAATTCCGGGATCGGCGGCCGGACCAGTTTCAGATCCTTCCCGAGCTGGCCGGCATCGAACGGCTGCGGCTCCAGCGCCCGGCCGCGGGAGGTTGATCCATCCAGCTCGTACAAATAGTCCGGATGAAGCGACCGGGCGCTGAAATTCAGGTCCGTACGACTTTCAAGTTCTTTGACCGCCAATGGGCCGTTTCTCAGGAAGACGTCGCGCATGGCTGCAGACGATCGGTTGCCGATCGCATGATCGAGATATCTTTTCGCCTTTTCCGGACTGTCGTCGGGATCCGCATGGCGCGTGTTCGGGATCCAGGTGGTTCCAGCCGAATAGGCCGTCGTCCCGCCGAGATACTCAGTGTTTTCGATAAGAATGACCGATGCGCCCTTGAGGGCCGCAAAGACCGCCGCGGCCATCCCGGCGGCACCGGCACCCAGGACGGCGACATCGAATACGGCATTCTCCGGCAGTCGGGAGATCGTCGTCGATGCGTCTGTCATGGGTCTGTCCTTTTACTCGATGCCGTGCCGGCGGCCGGTTGAGCGCTGTTGTCGAAGAAGGAAAAGCGCCCGGGAAGGGCAGGCCGCCGGCCGATGCGCACCTGACGCTGGCGGATGCCGGGCGGGCAGGGCTCCGCCATCAGGGTTTCGGAAAATTCTTCGGCGGCGGCGTGGGACGGAAAGGCGCGATATTCCAGGGCCCGGTGCAGGGTGCCCGTCAGGGATTGAACGGCAATCAATGGACGTTCGCTCGTTTTCTCCCAATAGGGTGCCAGCTGGCCGGGCAGGGCATCCACGATCGTTTCGACCACCGCGGGATCGTCTGAGACCGCTTCGGGCAGTCGCATTGCCTTGCCCGGATAGAACGGACTTTCGATGAAGAAATCCGTCTGCTGGGACAGCATGAGGCCTCGCACGGTTGCGAAAAAGTCGCTTTCCTGCTCCGTGAAATAGCGATCGTAGGTTGCGCGCCAATGGTTCAGGTCGTCATAGCGATAGAAATGCAGGATTTCCGTCCCGTCTTCGCGCGGGCAGACCATATAGAAGAGATTTGCCTGCAACAGCGGCAGGAAGAGCGGGCCGGAATTCCACTTTTTCTGGGCTTCCCAGAAAGCGTCTTCTTCTCCCGGCCGCAGCAGATAGGCCCTGCGTTCGAAGATCATTTGCCGGCCGTTTCTGCCTCGGGATCGAGCATGTCCAGCACCGCTTCGATGGCGAGCCGGTATCCTCTAGCGCCGAAGCCGGCCATGACAGCGGTCGCATAAGGCGACACCAGGGAATGGTGATACATCGCCTCACGGGAATGCACGTTGGAAATGTGCAGCTCGACGATTGGCCCCTTGAACATCTTCAACGCGTCGACGATGGCGATCGAATAGAAGGTGAAGGCAGCCGGGTTGATGATAATCGCATCTGCGGTGTCGATGCCCTCATGCACCCAGTCGATGATCTCGTATTCCCTGTTCGACTGGCGGAAAGTGATCTCGTTGCCGCCGGCCGCGGCAACGCACATGTCTTCCACATCGGCCAGTGTCGTCTTGCCGTAAATTTCCGGCTCGCGCTTGCCCAGGCGGTTCAGGTTGGGTCCGTTCAGGACGAGAATATGACGTTTCATGTGAGTGTCTCCCGAGAAAAGAGGTTAGCCCTTGTATCCAAACAGCCTTGGCAGCCAGAGCACGAAGTCGGGCGTCAGGGTGATCAGCAACAGGAGGATCAGCATTGCGAAGAGGAACGGCAGGACCTCCTTGACGATGCTGTTTATGTTCGCTCCCGATATGGATGACATGACGAACAGCAACAGCCCGTAGGGCGGCGTGATCAGCCCGATCATGATGTTGATGACGCACACGATGCCGAAATGGACCATGTCTACACCGAGTTCGTGGGCAGTCGGGATCAGAACCGGGATCACGATCAGCAGGATCGTCGTCCCTTCCAGAAGGCAGCCCAGAGCCAGAAGGATGGCGTTCACGAGCAGCAGGAAGCCTGTTGTGGAGAGGTCGAAGCCGGCGATATAGGCCTTCAGGGCGTTCGGGATGTTTTCGACCGTCACCACATAGTTGAAAGCGAGGGCGCCTGCGATCAACATGCCGACCGAGATCGAGATGCGCGCGCTGGACAGGACAGAGGTGTAGGTCCCCTTCCAGGTCACCGAACGGTACAGGAAGATCGAAATGAACAGCGCGTAGAGAGCGGCCACCGCGGCGGCTTCTGTCGGCGTCGTGATGCCGCCATAGATGCCGCCGAGCAGCACCACCGGCATCATGAGAGCCGGAAAGGCACGCACGGTGATCTTTGGAAGGTCCCTGACGGGCACCGGCGCTTCGACCGGAAATTCACGCTTGCGGGCGATAAAGACGATGAGCGCCATCTGCACGAGCCCCATGGCCAGGCCCGGCAGAACGCCGGCCAGGAACAGGAAGCCGATGGACGCGTCGGAAACGAGCGAGTAGATCACGATCGGAATGGACGGCGGAATGATCGGTCCGATCACGGCGGAAGCGGCGGTCAGGCCCGCTGCGAAGCTCGCCGGATAGCGGTTCCCCTCGGTCATCATCTTCTGCATCATGCGGCCGGTGCCGACGGCATCGGCAATCGCCGATCCGGACATGCCGGCGAAGACAATACTCTGCAGCACGTTGACGAGGGCCAGCCCGCCGCGGAACCGCCCGACGATCGCATTGCAGAATTCCAGCAGGCGAAGCGTCATCGAACCGTTGTTCATCAGCTCGGCTGCCAGGATGAACAGGGGCACTGCCAGCAACACGTAGCTTGTGTGAAGGCCGTTCAGCACCTGTTCGGCTGCGGTACCCATGTCGAGACCGGCCAGGAACAGATAGATGGTCGAAGACACGATCATCGCGTGCCCGATCGGCAGGCCGAGAATCGATAGGCCGAGGATGGAGAGAATGGCGACGGTAAAAGGATCGGCGAGGGTCACTTGGCCTCCCCCTTTTTCGGGGACGGCGAAACGGTGCGGCCGAAGGAGCGCACGCTGATCACCACGTATTTGACCAGAATGGCCACGACAAACAGGAGGTAGATCGAAAACAGGTGGTCGTACCGGATCTTCAGATAAGTCGTCTTTTGAATCTTCATGAAGGAGACAAAGTCATAGACCGCCGGCAGCGATGAGGCGTAGACCACAAGCAGAACGATTGCAGTCACAAGGGACATCACAGCACGGGTTCGCTTGCCAACGCTGGTGGTCAGGATGTCGAAGCGAATTTCCTCTTCTTCGCGCAGAACGAAGGCGGCGCCCCAAAGGACAAGCCACAGCCATGCGGTCACGGTGAGTTCGGATGCCCAGCCACTTGGCAGATTGAGCAAATAACGGAAGACGACCTGCAGAATGAACGCCGCGAAGACCAGGGCGAGCAAAAAGGCAGCGACGTTTTCGGCACGCCGATGTAACCATCCAAGCATGGGATAGATCCCTATCGAGACTTGAGACGTAAAGCCGGAAGCAGGGAAAGCCGCCGAACAGTCCGGTCGGCGGCCCTCCTCGCACGGGAGACTTAGAGAGCGTTGATCCGCTCAAGCATGCCTTCCGGCCAGTTTTTCGCGATGTCGGATTTCTTGTACATGTCCTGCGCGTAGGCGCGGAACGCATCGACGTCGGGCTTGTAGACCTTCAGGCCGTGCTCCTTCATGAAACCGACGAGCTCGACTTCCTTTTGTCCCTGCAGCTCGTTGTTGGCGGCAATGGCCGCATCCGCCGCCGCCTGGAACTTCTTCTGCTGTTCCGGTGTCATCTTGTCCCAGGCTTCCTTCGATACGGAAAGCACTGTGTAACCAAGGATATGGCTGGTTTCCACGATCTGGGACATGACTTCGTAGAACTTCATGGCCTGGACGTTGCTCAGCGGATTGTCCTGGCCGTCGATCGCACCGATCTGAAGACCGGTGTAGACCTCGGCATAGGCCATCGGGGTCGGATTTGCGCCCAGTGCCTTGCCGAGAAACTGCCAGGATTCACCGCCCGGCATGCGCAGTTTGACGCCGGACATGTCGGCGGGGGTCTTGATTTCCTTGTCGATGCGCAGGCCGACCTGGCGGGTGCCGTTGTAGATCGGGCCGAGGATCTTGATGTTCAGCTTGTCTTCGGCCATGTGCTTCATTTCCTGGCCCGCTTCGCTTTCGAAAAAGCGGGTCAGGTGGTCGGCGTCGCGGAAAAGATAGGCTGCGGTCAGCAGGGACCACTCGGGAACGAGGTTGGCGATGTCCTGGGGCGGCAGGTCGCTCATCTCCAGATTACCGCGTTGAATGGCGATAATCTCGGTGCCCTGCTTGAACATGGTGCCGTTGTAATAGGCTTCGAAAACGAAGTCGTCGGCGATCGCGTTGCTGAACTGCTTGACGATATTGGCGCGGATGTCCTGCTCGTTGAACACCGTCGAGAAACGGATGCGCATCTTGTCCTGTGCGAACGAGCCGGTCGTTCCGGCCAGGGTGCACGCGGCAATGCCAAGCGCAAGTGCCGTACGGCGGGTGATTTTCCTCATCATTTTCCTCCCAGTCAGAAATTGCCATGAGGGGCCAGCTTCACCACGAAGCTTGTCGGCGACATTTGCAAAAAATGGAATTAAATTCAAGAATTAAAATAACTTCATTTTTTGTTTTGGGTTCTATGAATGGATTGCAGGCCCTTTCGGAAGTCCTCAGATCCAGGAATGTCCGGCCTTGGTGAGGATGGAAACCGCAGTCTCAAAGGCGCGTTTTGCCCGTTCGGCAGGCCGCGCTGTCCGGGCCAATTCCACATCCGGCACTTCGACGCTGATCAGCAAGTCGCCTGGCAGGGCCTCGACCAGTTCGACGAGATCGATACCCCCTTCACCCGGGAAATTGCGTGCAGTCCGCGCGATGCGGGTGAGCTCCTCCCGGGAAGGATCAAACGGCACCGGACCGTCGCATAACTGCCCGTAGGCGATCTGGTGAACGGGCAAGGCCGCAATCTCTGCGCAGGTCGTCCCGGACCGGTGCACGTGGAGAGCATCGATGATGATCGTCGCGTTCGGGGTGTCGACCTTGTCGACGATGCGTCGGGCTGCCGCCAGGTCGGGAACGCCGGTAAAAGGCATGAATTCCAGGGCGGCATTCAGTTTGTATCCGGCCGCCGCTTCGGCGAATTCAGCGTATTTCTCGGTCAGGCGAATCTCGTCGGTATCGTCTCCGACGACAAGGATGTTGCTGGCCCCAAGAACAGCAGCGCGCACAAGCAATGCGGCGTAATCGTCGCGCGTCGTGGCGGCGTTGAGACGAACCATCTCTATGTCGGCGACCTGCACCCCGGTGTCCGACAGGACGGACAGTGTCTCGCTCAACAGGGCGTCGTCCGTCAGCAGGGGATAAGGAGCTTCCGCCTGAGGATTGGCGGGCAGCAGGCGCAGGCCAAGCATTTGAAAACCTGCGTCTGCAGCGGCTCGGATCGCAACGGTTGGGGCCACGTCGTGGAGGGTAAGGAAGGAGAGTGACAGGGTGTGGGGCATTGGAAAACCTCATGAATTTTCTGATGGCCGGATTGAAAAGGACGCGCGATCCCCGCGCGGGCGCTCGCTGCGTCCACGGGTGATGGGAGACTTGAAATCAGTCGGTTGATCGTATCGTTAGAAGCTATCCGGCCTGTTTCAGTCCGGCGCTATGCGTGAAGAAGGATGACGTGGAACTCGCCGCCCCCAGTTCGGTTGCTGCCTGTTTGAGTGTGGGACTGAGTTCCCTGGCACGGTCTTCATTAAGACGGGCATAGGGGCCTGCGATCGAAACGCAGCCGACCACGGTCCCCGTGAGCGTATTGCGAACGGGCATTGCCATCGCCGCCAATCCGACCGTATAGGTGTTTGCGGAATAGGCGTATCCCTGTTTCCGGAAGGTGGCGAGCAGCGTCTGCAGTTCCGCGATGCTTTCGACGACCTTGAGGCCGGCGGCAGTCGATCCCGAGCGGAGCCCCTGCATACTGACCAGGGCGATCGCCTGATCATCGTCCATGGTGGACAGCCAGGCGAGGCCGCCGGCCGTGGATGCCAGGTGGATTTGCATCCCCTGTTCCGGGCCAGGGTCGTAGCGCAGTCCTGTGGTCGCGCCCTGGGCCGCGGCAACCCAGATCAGTTTACTGCCATCGACAACGGACAGGCGGACCAGTTCATGACTGGCCTGGGCCAGCTTGTCGAGCACGGGCTGGGCAAAGTCGCTAATACCGCAGCGGGTCAGGTAGTTCAGGCCCATGGCCGCCAGCTTGAGGCTCAGGCTGTAGCGCCCGCCCGCCTCGTGCTGCCGGACATATCCGAGCCTGGCGAATTCGTTCAATTGGCGGTGGACCCCGCTCATCGGCTGTCCGGTTCGGGCGGCAATCTCGCTTACCGTATAACCGTCGGGATCCTCCGTAAGTAGTTCCAGGATGCCGAGAGCTTTCTCGATCACGCTACTCATTGTTTCCCCCCCAGTTAAGACAGCATGGATTGCGGTGAAACCGGTCCTGTTCTGCCTTGTGCAGAAAACAGCATTGCCTCAACGCAGGCAAGACTTTGCATGGCGTCCCGGACGGTTACCAACGGCTCTGTATTTCCCTCCACGACGGACAGGAAATGCTTGAACTGGAGCGAAAACGGATGGCCCGGCTGAACGGAATGCTTCTCGGGCGTCATCGGCTCGTACCAGGACTTTTCTCCCGGATAAGACCAGATATGGAAGTCCGGCAGCGAGATCGCCCCTTCGGTTCCACTGTAATAATGGGCGCTGGCGGGCAAGGCCGGGAAGCGCTCGGGAACCTCGCCTGCCGTCAGATCCCAGGCCCAAGGGGAAACCGCGGCATCCGACATCGTGAAATTCGCCAGAAGGCCGCTTTCGAAACGCACGGACGCCACCGCGCTGTCCTCGACTTCGAGGCCGCGCACGGCGGAAGACGCAAGGGTCACGACTTCCGTGATGTCTCCGAAAATAAAGCGCAGCAGATCGACTTCGTGGATCATGTTGATCAACATCGGGCCGCCGCTGCCCGGTTGCCGCCGCCATTCCGCATCGTGGTATCCGGCGTTCTTGAACATCGCGCCCATGACGGTTGCCACGACGGGCTTACCGATCCTGCCCGCGGCAATCAGCGACCGGGCTTCGCGGATAATCGGATTGTGGCGGCGATGATGACCGACAAGGACGGGGACATTCTTCCGCTCTGCAGCCTCGGCCAGCCGGATTGCCGTCCGTGCGGTTTCGGCGATCGGCTTTTCGACCAGGACCGGTATTCCCGCTTCGACCAGCTCAAGTGCAATCGGAACATGCGTCGCGTTGGGCGAGGCCACGATGGCGGCGTCAAAACCGCCTTCCTTCAGGAGGCCTGCCGTGTCCGAAAACCAGCGGACGTCTGCATTTTCGGCAACTTGCGAGGAAGTCGGAAGCGGATCGACAAGGGCGACGGCCTTTGCCTTGTCTGCCGCCCTTGCGATGGTTGCAAGGTGCTGCTGCCCGATCACGCCGGCCCCGATCACCGCAATCCTGCATTCATTCATGGGTTCGCCCTTCCGTTTTCTCTCGCCTGAATGGCGCCTCGTCCTGCTTCATCAGTAGGTGGCCCGTCCGCCTGACATATCGAAGGCGGCGCCCGTGGAAAACGAGCATTGCTCGGATGCCAGCCACAGAACCATTTCCGCCACTTCGTGTGCCTTGCCGGGCCGTTTCATCGGAATGCGCGCCAACAGGCTTTGCAATTGTTCTTCGGTCATCTGGTGGATCAGGTCGGTTTCGATGATCGCCGGCGTGACGCAATTCACCAGAATACCGGTTTCCGCCAGTTCCTTTGCCAGCGCCTTGGTCAGAGCGATAACGCCCGCCTTGGCGGAGGAATAGGCGACCTGGTTGGCGTTACCCTCCTTGCCGGCGACAGAAGCGATATTGACGATTCGGCCCTGCCCCCGCTCCCGCATAGCCGGCACCACGTATTTGCACGCCAGAAAGACGCTCGTGAGGTTGATGTCGAGGATCTGATGCCATTCCTCCCCCTCAAGACCTTCGATCGGTGTCGTACGGCCGGTGATCCCGGCAGAGGTTACCAGAATATCCACCTTACCGAACTGATCGATGGTCTGGTTGAAGGCCTGCTTGACCGCGAAAGGATCGCGCAAATCGCAGGCGGCTGAGAAACGGGAGCTGTTTTCCGGGACCCTGAGGTCCCAGATCGCAACCTGCGCGCCTTCGGCCTCCGCCAGGTCCGCGACGGCCGATCCGATACCTCCGGCACCGCCGGTGATTACAATGACTTTGCCCTGAAAACGCACGGCCGATGGTCCTCCCGATTTCACTTTTATTGCCGGAGACAATATTGAAAGATTTTCGAATATGGAATAGCTTTCAAGAAAATTAAGGCGGAAATATAGAGGAGCGCGCATGAAGACGTATCTGGTCACGGGAGCGAGCGAAGGCATTGGCGGCGCCGTTTGCCGGAAAATCGCCGAGGCGGAACAGGGGCTGGTCCGGCTCGTTCTGACGACCTCCGGCCGCAAGCCGGCCCCGCAGTCCTTGATCGACGGCCTCACGGACCTTGGCGCGCAGGTGACCTATGTCGCCGGGGATCTGTCCGATCCGGACAGGTGTCGAGAGATCGCCGGCAAGGCCATGGAGGTCGGAGAGGGGCAGGTGCATGGCTTCGTTTCCAATGCGGGAGCGATGGCGCCGACACCTCTTGCCGATATCTCAATCGACACCTGGCAGTCCCAGATGGACCAGAATGCGCGCGCGACCCTGCTTCTCGCCCAGAACCTCAGGCCGGCCCTGGCGGCGGCCAGAGGGGCGATCGTCGCCACGTCCTCCATGGCTGGCCTGGCGCCGCTCAAGGGCAATGGCGCCTATTCCATTTCAAAGCAGGCTCTCAATATGCTCTGCCGCAGCCTGGCCCAGGAATGGGCGTGTGACGGCATCCGGGTCAACGCCGTGCTTCCGGGCATGATCCGCACGCCTCTGACGGAAAAGATCTACACCAACGAGGCGGTGCTGGAGGCGCGCTCGAACTTCATTCCCCTGGGAAGGGTGGGCCGGCCGGAGGATATTGCCGAGGCTATCTATTTCCTCGTCAGCGAGGCGGCATCCTATGTGACCGGACAATCGCTCGTCGTCGACGGCGGGCTCCTGGACAGCATTCTTTATCGCATTCCCGGAGTTCCCGCCGACTGACGCGAACTGACGAAGTTCCTATTCACTTTCGCCCCGGGATTATCGCTTCAGGCATGACACGTCACCGCCTGAAACCTCCGGCCCGGTGCGCGTCTCCAGTGTGTAAACAGCGGAAAATTGAACGAACCATGCAGGCCGATACGCAACTCACACAGGACAATGTCCTGGAACGAAAATGTCTGACGGCATCGGAGGACATGCTTCTCGCCGGGCTTGTCGGGCGCGGGATCCAACGCTCTCGAACACCGGAAATGCATATGGCCGAGGCGTCCGCCCACGGGATCCGCAGCGTCTACAAGATCATCGATTTCGACGTCTTTTCCGGACGGGAACCGGACTTGGCCGAAATCCTCAGCGCGGCGGAAATGACCGGCTTCAACGGTCTCAACGTCACCTATCCGTTCAAGATCCAGGTTGTCCCGCTGCTCGATCAATTGTCGGCGAATGCCAAGGCGGTGGGGTCGGTCAATACGGTGGTGTTCCGGGATGGCCGCCGCTACGGCCATAATACCGACCTCTGGGGTTTCGCGGAGAGTTTTCGCCGGGGTATGGAAGGGGCCGCCAGACGTAAGGTCCTTCTGATCGGCGCCGGGGGGGCTGGCGTTGCTGTTGCCCATGCACTGGCCGATCTCGGTATCGAAAACCTGTTGGTCTTCGACATCGATCCGATCCGGGCGGCGAGGCTTGTCGCGCAATTGAAGATCAACCGCCCCGCAACAACCACTGAAGTGGTCGATCATCTGGACGCTGGTACGGTCTCCGGCCTGGATGGGATCGTCAACGCGACGCCGATCGGAATGGCTAAAGCGCCGGGGTCTGCGTTTCCGGCTGAACTGCTCGATCAGGCCATGTGGGTCGCCGATATCGTTTATTTTCCCCTCGAAACGCAGCTTCTCAAGGATGCGCGAAAAATCGGATGTCGCATCCTGCCGGGTTCCGGGATGGCAATATTCCAAGCCTCCCGTTCCTTCGAGCTTCTAACCGATCGGCCGGCCGATCCAGAACGCCTGAAAACAACCTTCGACAATTTCGTTGAGCCTGGCGGCACTTAAGCGCATCTGCGCCGCCAAGTTGCCTGCAAGTTGGTACGCGGGGGAGCTTTTGGGCTACCTACTCATAGCCAGTTTTGGAAATAAGAAAGAACGTCACGTCTAGTATTCTCATAACTGTAGTTGGTTGAAAGTCGCGACAGTTTTTCGGTGTTTTCCGAACTTGCATCCCGTTTGCCGGCTTCGATCGCAAACGCCAACTCGACGACTTTCCGGTTCATGGGCGTATCTTTCCCGGGGGGGCTTTCGCCAGTCCTGCAGGGAAGAGGTCAGCGTGTCTTCGCGGGAGAAGCTATCAAGGACCTTGTCGAAGTGTCCGTCGTCAGAACCTTCGGCACAACGCGCGGCCAAGATTAGCGGAGTGCGGGCTTCGAGATCGCCGGGCAGGAAGACGTTTTTCAGCTGGATGCGGTTCTCTCCGTGAAGCTCTGCTCTCTCCTTTTCAAGGTCAGATTGTGTGGACGGTTTCTGAGGATCGCGTCGGTCCTGCCGTATCCAACGGTTCAGTGTCGAGAAACCAACACCAGGATCCTCGGCGACCTGTTTACGCGACAAGCCGCCTCATCACTTTGGCGCATTTCTCAAACCTTACGATGGATCATTTCGATGGGGAGCGTAATCCGACAGCTATTACGGATTGCCATCAAAGTTCTTTTGTGCGATATAGCGTTCTGTTAGACAGAACTTGATGCGGCGAGGAATTTCATAGCCGTCATCAGTTATGAAACAAGGTGTTTCGTTTGGCCGTCCATAGGAATGCGCGCGGCCGGACCTGGTTGGGAGACTGGAAACCGATGCCGAGCCCACAAACAACATCCGACGAAGCGGTCACCCGTTTGAGGCGGTTGGATTGCTGTGCCGTTTCTGATGCGCTGGATCAGCTGGGATTGAAAGGCCAGGTCACCGGGGTGCCCAAGCGGTCCGGCAGTAATGGCCGAATTGCCGGACGGGTCGTTACTCTGAAACTGCATGACGGTCCGCGCCCCGACGGTCCGGTCCGTCATCTCGGGACCACGGCAGTGGAACTGGCCGGGCCGGAAGACGTCATCGTGGTCGAACAGCGAACCGGCCTGGACGCGGGGTGCTGGGGAGGCCTCCTGACGCTGGGGGCGAAGCTGCGCGGAGTTGCGGGTGTGGTGGCAGATGGTCCCGTTCGCGATATCGATGAAGCCCGCGAGTATGATTTCCCGATCTTTTCAACGGCGTTGACGGCGCTGACGGCACGTTCCCGCGTGGTCGAAGCAGAGACAAACGGTGCGATCGAGCCCTGGGGCGTTCCGGTCTGTGCCGGCGATTATGTGATCGCCGATTCCAGCGCGATTATCTTCATTTCCGCAGAACAGGCACCGCATGTGCTTGATGCCGCCGAAGCGATCGCCCTGAAAGAGGCGGCGATGGCCAAGGCGTTGTTATCGGGCAAACCGATCAGCGCCGTCATGAGCGGCGATTATGAGCACATGCTGGAGGCCGAACGGGTTTCGGCCTGAGGCGGCATTCGAAGACGGACGATCCGATGACTATTCTTTTTGACCCGAAACTGACGACTTCCAGCGACTTTGCCCGCGTTCCGGCCGAGGTGGTGGAACGCGCCCGAGGCCTGCCGACCGCCACGCTGCACGAGGCAGGCGGAAAGCTGGGCGCACTGCCTTCGTCTATCGGCCCGGTCACGCCGGGCCTGATCGCGGCGGGCCCGGCTTTGACCGTGCATTCGCCCGGAGGCGACAATCTCTGGCTTCACCGCGCGCTCGAAATCGCGCAGCCGGGCGATGTCATGGTCGTTTACACCTCCGGCGCTTTCGACTTCGGCTATTGGGGCGAGATCATGTCGACCGCCGCCAGGGCGAAAGGCGTGGCGGGACTTGTCATCGACGGCTGCGTGCGCGACGGCGCGCTGCTGACCGACGTCGGGGTCCCTGTCTTTGCGCGCGGCCTGTCCATTCGGGGCACGGGCAAGGATTTCGGGGCAACCGGCTGGATCGGTCATCCGGTTCTGCTCGGCAATACTGTCGTTCATCCCGGTGACTTGATCGTCGGCGACGAGGACGGAGTGGTGTGCCTGCCCCGGGAGGACGCTGTCCGGATCCTGGACGCCTCCGTTGCCCGGGAGACAGCGGAACAGGAACAGATCCGGCGGCTTGAAGCGGGCGAGACGACGATGACCATTTTCGGCTTTCACCGCTGACCCGAACCGGTTGCGACAAGCCTGGGAGAGAATGATGGATCCGATCGCTGAAATTCGGGACGCCGCGGGGCTGGAGGAACTCTATCCCGTCCTGGCGCGCAATCGCTACACCGCCGGATGGAACAAGAAGAGCCGGTCCCTGTGGCCGGAACCGGCCAGCGGTTTCGCGGCGCGGCACTGGCATTATGATGAAGCGCGGGCGGCATTGGCGCAGGCCGGGCGCTGGATCGGCACCGATCTGGCCGAGCGACGCAATCTGTTGATGTTCAACCCGGTCGGCGACAATGAATACGACACGGTCAACACTCTGGTTGCGGCCTATCAGATGATCAAACCGGGTGAATACGCGAGGGCGCACCGTCACACCCCAAACGCTCTGCGCCTGGTGCTGGAGGCCGGCGAGGGGCTGTTCACCGTCGTGAACGGCGTGAAGCTGCCGATGCTCGAGGGCGACGTATTGCTGACGCCGGGCCGGGCCTGGCACAGCCATTTCAACGAGGGTGAGAGCGAAGCCTATTGGATCGACATTCTGGATGTGCCGCTGGTGCATCGCCTGGAACCGATGTTCTTTGAAGAATATGAGGGCGGTACGCAACCAGTCGAGAGCACGCCTGCGGCGCATCCGTTCTGGTTCCGCAAGGCGGATACGGAAGAGGCGTTGCGCCAGGTGAAACCCATGGCACCGGGCGTCCGGCGGCATACCCTTGAGTCTCAAGGGTCCATAGCCACCATGGCCTTGAACTGGATGGCGATGGAGCCCGGCGCGAGCACGGGATTGCGGCGCAGTACCGCCAGCCGCATTTTTGCGGCGACCGAGGGCGAAGGGCGGTTCGAAGCCGAAGGCCGGGTATTCGACTGGAAGGCCGGCGACGTGTTCGCCGCGCCGATCTGGACGCGCTACGAGATCACGGCCGGGTGCGATGCGCGCCTGTTCGAGGTTTCCGACGAGCCCGTTCTGCGGGCGCTGGGGTTTTACTTCGACGCCGAAAACCTGCCCTGACGGCTTACGAGACGCGGCAGCGGCGACGGCACTTCGGCAATTGGAACGAATGATCGGAATAAGCCTGCCTGTTTGCAGGCAACAAGGGGACGGAAAGACGTGGCATCAAGCATCAAGGGTCAAGCTTGCATAGCGGGTATTTTTGAACATCCGACGCGCCGTGCGGACGGTATATCGACTGCGCAGCTCCATGCCGATGTGGCATTGGGCGCGCTGGCGGATGCGGGTTTGTCACTGAGCGATGTCGACGGCTATTTCTGCGGAGCGGACGCGCCGGGGCTTGGCGGCTTCTCGATGGCCGAATATCTGGGCCTGACCGGCCTGCGTTACATGGATACGACCGAAACCGGTGGATCCTCCTATCTTCTGCATGTTTCTCACGCGGCAAGGGCCATCATGACCGGGCAGTGCAATGTTGCGCTGATTACGATGGCCGACCGTCCTCTGGCTGCCGGCGCTGGGCCGGTCCTGGCCGGTGTCGACATGTCTCAGGTGCCCGAGCGGGAGTTCGCCTCGCCGGTCCCGGTGCCGCCCGTCTTCGGCTATGCGATGGTGGCCCGGCGCCATATGCATGAATTCGGCACCACTGCGGAACAACTGGCGTGGGTCAAGGTGGCGGCCTCCCACCATGCCCAGCACAACCCTCATGCCAAACTGCGCGAGGTGCTCAGCCTGGAGGACGTCATGGCCTCGCCTGTCGTCGCCGCTCCCTTGCGCCGTGCCGATTGCTGCGTTGTCACCGACGGCGGCGGAGCATTGGTGCTGACCCGCCCGGAAATCGCAAGAAGCCTCAAGCGTCCGATCGTGAAGATAGCGGGTGCGGGCGAAGCCATGAAACACAGTTCGGGCGGGCATGTGGACCCCTTGCATTCGGCGGGCGTTTTCAGCGCCGCCAAGGCGTTCGAGGAAGCCGGGGTTACCGCGCGGGACATCAGGTATGCCTCGCTCTACGACAGCTTCACCATCACCGTGATCATGCAGCTTGAAGACATCGGCTTCTGCGAAAAGGGGCAGGGCGGACGATTTGCCGCCGACGGCAATCTGATTGCCGGCCAGGGCAGACTGCCGGTGAATACCGACGGCGGCGGGCTGTGTTCCAATCATCCGGGAAACAAGGGCGGCATGACCAAAATGCTGGAAGCCGTCCGCCAGTGCCGGGGAGAGGCCCATCCGGCGGTCCAGGTGCCCAATCACGATCTTGTACTTGCCCATGGAACCGGCGGATTGATGTCCAGCCAGCATATGGCGGGCACCGTAATTCTGGAGGCTGCGTAACCGATGCGAACGAAACCCGAAACGCTCCGCCCCCTCGTCAGCGCTGAAGCGCAGGCCTTTTACGAAGCCGGACAGCAAGGCGATCTGCTGTTGCGGACATGCCTCGACTGCGGCGCGTTGCATCATTATCCGCGCGGCCACTGCCCGGCCTGCGGCAGCCGCAACCTGGACTGGCGCAAGTCCGCCGGACAGGGACGGGTTTATTCCTTCACCGTCATGTCGGGTGGGCGCCGCGCTGTGGCACCGGCGATCATCGACCTGGAAGACGGATTGCGCATCAACAGCGTGGTACTCGACGCCGATGTGCACCGTCTGGAGATCGGTGACCCCGTTCAGGTCCGCTTCCAGCCGGACCCCGACGGGGCTCCACGGCTGGCCTTCACGACCCCGGCGGCCGAAGCCGCCCGCGCCTATTCCGCCGGCGCATTTGCCGCGGTGGATGCCGACCGCCAGGGGTTCGCTGCGGAACAGGCCCCCATTGACATCCGCACGGTCGCGGTGATCGGCGCCGGGAACATGGGGATCGGGATAGCGACCGCCTTTCTGAAGGCCGGTTTTCTGGTTCTGATGCTGGATCAGAACGGCGCGGCCTTCGATAGGGCCCGTGCCCGCATTGCCGAGACGTTCGACCGGGACATACAGCGCAAACGGATCGACCGGGCACAGGCCGACACGTTTCTCGCGGCGCTGACCGTTTCCACCGACATGGCGCAGGTTGCCGAAGCGGATCTGGTGGTTGAGGCGGTATGGGAAGACCTGGCGTTGAAGAAGGAGGTCTTCGCCCTCATCGATGGTCTGGCTCGGCCCGGCGTCTGCTTGTGTTCGAATACGTCAACCCTGGACATCGACGAGATCGCGGCCGCGACGCGGCGCCCCGACAGGGTCGTGGGATTGCATTTTTTCAATCCTGCACATGTGATGAAGCTGCTGGAAGTCGTACGCGGCGCAAAAACCTCCGCGCAAACCCTGGCCATGGCGACGCAGGTGGGTATGCGGCTGGGCAAGGTGCCGGTCGTCGTCGGCAATGCCCACGGTTTTGTCGGCAACCGCCTGATGATCGCCCGTGAACGGGAGGCCGCCAGGCTGCTGCTTGAAGGGGCCCTGCCTGACCAGGTCGACGCTGTCCTGACACGTTTCGGCATGCCGATGGGAACCTTCGAGATGCAGGATATGGCGGGAGGGATCGAGCTGAGCTATCGCGCACGGCAGGCTGCGGGTGAAAAAAGCCCCGTCATCGACCGGCTGTTCGAGGCAGGACGGTTGGGGCAGAAAACCGGCAAGGGATATTATCGCTACGAGCAGGGCCGGAAGCGCCCGATCGTCGATCCCGAAGTGACGGCGATTATCGAGGAGGCCTCCGCTGCCGAAGGGATCACCCGCCGGTCGATTGCCGATGCCGAAATCGAGGACCGGCTGATCCTGCCGATGGTCAACGAAGGTGCCAAGCTGATCGAGACCGGCATTGCCCGCCGTGCCAGCGATATCGACGTGGTCTGGCAGACGGGATTCGGCTGGCCCGAGTGGAAGGGGGGCCCGATGTACCACGCCGACCAGCTCGGAATAGCGCATGTAGCGGCGCGCCTGGCTGAACTGGAAGCGGCATTCGGCGAGCGCTTTGCGCCCGCAGCCCTGCTTGTGACGATGGCGTCGGCCGGTGCGGAATTTACAAATGACGGGGAGGCGGCGTAATGGCGACCTATTCGGCACCGGTTGAGGATTATGTTTTCCTCCTGCACGATTTCGCGCGTGTTCACGACTACAGGGATCTTCCCGGCTTTGGCGACCTCGACCCCGAGTTCACGGCCACGCTCCTGCGCAGCCTGGGAGAGTTCCATGAAGAGGTGTTGCATCCGGTAAACCAGGCCGCGGACGCTGAAGGCGCACGGCTGGTGGACGGTCAGGTGCAAACGCCCGGACCATACAAGGACCTGGCGCGGCAGTATCGGGACGCAGGCTGGCTATCGGCGGGCGTGTCGGAAGAAATCGGCGGAGCCGGATTGCCGCCGGTCATCGGTGTGCCGATCAGCGAATTCGGTGTTGCCACGGCACAGTCGCTCCGCATGTATTTCTCGTTCTGCGCTCCGGCGGCCGAGATGCTGAATGCGTTCGGCAGCGACTGGATCAAGGCGCATGTCGTGCCGCATCTGGTCAGCGGCGAGTGGACCGCGACAATGGCCATGACCGAAGCGCATTGCGGTACCGATCTGCGCCAGATCCGCACCCGGGCCGTGCCTCAGGCCGACGGCACCTACCGGATCACTGGAAGCAAGATGTTCATTTCCGGCGGCGACAACGATCTGGGCGAGAACATTATCCACATCGTGCTGGCCAAGGTGCCGGGCGAGGATGGCGCCCTGACAGGCGATCTGTCGACGGTCAATGTCTTCATGGTGCCCAAGCGCCGGATCGATCCGGAGTCGGGGGCTTTGGCCGAACCGAACAATGTCGGCGTGGGTTCGATCGAACACAAGATGGGACTGGGCGGCAACGCGACCTGCGTGATGAATTTCGACGGAGCCGTTGGCTATCGCATTGCCGCGCCGCACGGAACCGGAACGGCGGCGAACATGGCGGCGATGTTCTTCCTGATGACGTACGCACGGATCGGCGTGGCGCTGTCGGGCGTGGGCTATACGGAGATCGCGCAGCAGAATGCCGCCGCCTATGCGCGTGAGCGCCTGTCAGGCCGTGCGGCTGCGGGACCGGTCCATCCCCAGGACGCAGCCGATCCGATTGTCGTGCATCCCGATATCCGCCGGTTGCTGCTGGGCAGCAGGGCCTTTGCCGAGGGCGGGCGGGCGCTGGGCGTTAGGATGGCGTTGATGCAATCGCTGGCGAAACACAGCGGCGAGCCGGAGGAGCGCACCCGGCTGAATGACATTATGGACGTGCTGACCCCGGTGATGAAAGCCTATTTCACCGACAAGGGGTTTCAGTGCGCCAATGACTGTCTGCAGGTGCTGGGCGGTCACGGCTACATTGCCGATCACGGACTGGAACATTTCGTGCGCAATGCACGCGTGGGCCAGATCTACGAAGGCGCGAACGGGATTCAGGCGACCGATCTCGTGCGGCGGAAGCTGCGCGCGCATCAGGGTCGGGCAAGGGCGGCGTTCTTTGCCGCGATCGATGATCTGATCGCCGGGCATGCGGACAATCCGGAGATGGAGGAGTTCGTCCTGCCGTTGAAACGGGCGCGGGCCGTGCTCGGTGAAACGCTCGACCGGGCCGCCGAGGCCGAAAAGGATGACGTCAACGCCGCTTTTGTGGCGGCTTACGATATCCTGACCATGTTCGGGATCGTTGCGATCGGCTGGACATGGGCGGAAATCGCCGGTCTGATCCTGGGTGGGCGGACCGAGCATCTCACCGAGGCGGCCAGGAAGCGCAAGCTGGCGCTCGCCCGTCTGTGGATGACACGCGAGATGCCGCTTGTGCACGGGCTGGCCGCGCGTGCGCTGGAAGGGAGTGAGGCGCTTATGGCGCTGGACGCGGATCTGGTCTGACCGTGGGCGCGCCGGCGTTTATTTCTGGTAGAGCGCCATCAACTGGGTGATGAAACGGTCTCGATCCTGCGGATCCAGGCGCGAAAGATAAGCGCGCTCGGCCTCCAGAATCGCCTGGTCGCAACGCTCCTGCACGTTCAATCCTTCTTCCGACCGCCGCACGATCATGTTGCGGCGGTTGCCATTCACGTGCTTCCGCTCGATCAGTCCTTTTCCTTCCAGCGCCAACAGATATTCGCTCATCGACTGTGCGGTCATGTTCTGTTTGCGCGCCAGGTCCGCCGCGGTGCAGGGCTCGAACCGCTTGAGGGCACTCAGCACCGTATACTGGCCCGTGGTCAGGTTCTCGTCCCTGAGGGCGGCCTCCATGATGCCGTCGATCTTCTGATAATGACGGAAGAAATAGAAAAAGAGCCTGGGGCCGGCGGTCGGGGGTGTCCCTGTCATGTCGTGACCTTCTGTTTCACGGCCGAGCTTTCCGGTTTCTGACGCAGCCGGATCGCGCCTGGCTCGGGTTTATCCTTGTTTGCCTGAAGTGGTCGGAATGATCCCGGACACGGGACATGTCACGAGTTTGCAAATTGTGCAACGTTGGAGCGAAAGATTTTTCGACGTTTCGCGTCCTGGTGGGTCCGCCGGCCTCCGACCATTCTAAATCCCCGTTTTCTGCCGGAAAAGACCTCATTTCATTCTTTTACGATTTCCGATTTGCATGCTTGACAGTCAGGTAACCTGACAATAAATTCTGCCTGTGGGAACGGCGATCCAGAATCGAAGCTGATCGCGGGAACGTCAAATCTGGGAGGAGCCAGTTAGCCCGACAGGGCCGTACCCGTTTCACCTCGATCAATTGGAGAACCGGCATCCCCCTTTCGGGGGGGCGGCCGCGGATCCGCGAAATTGCACATTGCCGGGCAGGTTTTTGCGGACCTGCCGGAGAGGCCGCTCCGCGGAGGAAACAAGAGTGTCGCGCGCCGGCCCATCACAAGGCGCGACCAACGCAAGGGGAGAGCAATGAGACATTGGTCGAGTAAATTTGGTGCAGCCGGCGCATTCATGCTGTCGCTGCTCTGTACGCCGGTACTGGCGGGGCCTGAAGACGGCGTTCTGACCGTCGCGCTGGCGGGGCCGGTCGAGGCTGTCGATATCTACATGGGGCCGGGCCCCGAAGTCGCTATGACCGCCAACGCGGTTTTCAATCCGCTGGTCGCCTATGACACCAAGACGCGCAGCTATCAGGGTGTGATCGCAGAAAGCTGGAAGCGGGTCGACGACGAAACAATGGAATTCCATCTTCGTCCGGGTCTGGTTTTCCAGGACGGTTCGGCGCTGGATGCCGAAGATGTCGCCTACACCATCAACTTCATCTCCAATCCCGAGACCCGCTTTCGTCTGAAGACGCGCTATGCGTCCTTTGCCGGGGCCAAGGTGGTCGATCCGCTGACGGTGCGTGTCAGCACCCGTGGACCTTTCCCGATGTTGATGGCGCGCATGATCGGGATTCCGATCTATCCTTCCGACAGCCACGCGGCGCTTGGAGCGGATTACGCCAATTGGGGGCGCGCGCCGATCGGGTCGGGCCCGTACCGGGTGGTCGGATTCGACGAGGCCACCGGGATCGTGATGGAGCGCTGGGACGAATATCAGCTGGGCCCGTTGCCGGATTTCAAGCGCATCGTGTTCCGTCCTGTAAAGGACCGCCAGACGCAGATGGCCGAAATGATGGCGGGCAACGTGGACGTCATTGTCGCGTCTTCGCCCGATCAGGTCGCCGCGCTTACCGCGCTGCCCGGGTTCCAGGCCACGGTGATCCCCGACATGCTGGTTCAGTATATGTATCTGGACGCAGCCGGCCGCTCCGGCATCGAAGCCTTCCAGGATCCGCGCGTGCGCCAGGCCGTGTTTCATGCCATCGACCGGGAAGCGATCCGCAAAAACATCATTTCGGGCGGGAAGGAAGCCGACGAACTGCTGCGTCTCTGCCTGCCCTACCAGATCGGCTGTCCCGAAGGGGGCGTGCCGCAGACCTACGATCCGGATCGTGCCCGCGCCCTCCTGACCGAAGCCGGTTATGGTGACGGCTTTGATCTGCAGGTTTCGACCTGGGGTCCGTCCCGGCCGATCGCCGAGGCTGTGGTCGGATATCTTCGCGCGGTCGGGATCCGCGCCAATGTGGATGCTCTGACCCTGGGGGCCTACCGCAAGAAGCAGGTTGAAGGCGGACTGCAGGCACTGGTGTCGAGCTATCCCTATGGCGGGTTGCCGGATACCGGGGTAGTGGTCGATTTCTTCTTCGGTTCGCCGGCGCGTGACTATTACGGCAACCCCAAGCTGGTGGAGTTGACCGCCGAAGCCAATTCCATTCTCGACGAGGACAAACGGGCGGACCTGTTCCGCGAGACCCTCGACCTGGTCGAGAAGGATGCCTACATCCTGCCGATTTCAAGCGATCCGGCGGTGATCATTCACACCGATGCCGTCAGTGTCGATCCGTCGCCGCGCGGTGACGTGTTGTTCGCGCAGTTCAGCCTGTTCGAAACCTACGGCGACGTTCCGGCGATCCTGGGCTGGGCTCACTGACCTGCGGGTAAGAAACGCGGGCGCCGGACAGGCGCCCGCGCCAAGGACGTCCTCCGAGGCTGTCAGGCAAAAGAACTGCCTCGGTGGGTGAAGTACGCACGTTGGTGCGTGAAGATGATGAGAGACCCGATGACCTCTTCCGACACATCCTTCATCCCGGTGCCCTTCATCGAAAGGAGCATTGATATCGAAACGCGCGATAACGGGGTGTTGATCGTCAGGAACGCGACGCCCCTGCGTCCGCTTGAAGCGCATCTGCCTGCCTTGTTCCGCCGGGCCGCGGATCGCAATCCGGACAGGACATGGCTGGCCAAACGGCCGGCGCCGGACGCGGACTGGCGCCGCGTGAGCTACGCCCAGGCACGCCGGGCCATCGATGGCGCGACGGAGGCGCTTCTGGAACTGAACGCTGCCGGTCGGCCGTTGATGATCCTCAGCGGCAACTCCATCGAACATGGGCTGCTCGGCATGGCGGCGATGCAGGCGCGGATGCCGGTGGCGCCGATCGCCCCGCCCTATTCGCTACGCAGCAAGGATTTCGCCAAGCTGCGGGGGATCATAGACCTGCTGGAACCGGCGGCCGTCTTCGTGCAGGACCTGAAACAGTTTGAGAAGGCCGTACGGGTTTTCGATCTGAGCAAGGTTGCCGTGATCTGCGCGGAAGGCGCGGTCGATGGAATCGATGCGATGTTGTTCGAAGAAATGGCCGAACGCCAACCGACCCGGGCGGTGGAGGAATCCATCGCGCAAATCACGCACGATACGGTCGGAAAGTACATGTTCACCTCGGGTTCGACCAACGAATCCAAGGCGGTGATCACCACGCAGCGCATGCTGTGCGCGAATATCGCGATGAGCGATCAGGCAATCGATCTGGAACTCGATAATCCGCCGCACTGCACCGTGGACTGGTTGCCGTGGCACCACGTAATGGGCGGAAATTCGGTGTTCGGGATGACCCTGGTCAAGGGGGGCACGCTCTATATCGATGACGGCAAGCCGATACCGGACGCCTTTGGCGAAACCCTTCGAAACCTGCGGGAAATCTCGACCTCGCGCTTTGCCAACGTCCCTTCGGGGTTCGGCATGCTTGCCGAGGCGATGGAAAAGGACGAGGCGCTTGCCAGGACTTTTTTCAGGGACCTGATCTTTATCGGCTACGGCGGTTCCCGGCTTGCCGACGATACCTATGACCGCATTCAGGCGCTGTCGGTCAAGTATACGGGGCACCGTATCTCGTTTCTGTCCGGCTTCGGTGCGACCGAAACCGGTCCGTCGGCAATGTATGTCTTCTGGACCACCGACAGAACCGGGCTGATCGGTCTGCCGCTGCCTGGCTGTGAGGTAAAACTCCTTCCGTTGGACGCCGAACGCTACGAGGTCCGCGTGCGCAGTCCGGGAATTACGCCCGGTTACCTCAAGCGTCCGGATCTGACGGAAGCGGCCTTCGACGAGGAAGGCTTCTTCAAGATGGGCGATGCGGCTGTGTTCGTCGACCGGAACCGCCCCGAGGAAGGGTTCCAGTTCGCCGGCCGTGTCAGCGAGGAGTTCAAACTGCAATCCGGAACTTTCGTGCGGGTTGGAGCGCTTCGGGTCAAGGCCGTCGACGCAATGGCTCCGCTGGCGGTCGATGCCGTGGTGACGGGGCAGGACCAGTCCTTTGTCGGTCTCCTGGTCTGGCCGAACATCCAGGCCTGCCGCCAGTTCCTGGGGGACCGGGACAGCAGCGTTTCCGACCTGTTGAAATCTCCCCGTTTGCGTGCGGCTTTCGCTGAGAAAATCGCGGCCTACAACGACCGGAACCCAGGGAACAGCACCCGCGTCGAGCGCGTGATCCTGATGGCCGATCCCCTGTCCATGGACGCGGGAGAAATGACCGACAAGGGATATGTCAACCAGCGCAAGGCACTGGAGACACGGCGCGATGCCGTCGAAACCATCTATCGGAATCCGCCCTCTGCAGAGGTCATCGTTCCGTCTCTCGAATCTCTGCCAGCAAGGGCGATCTGATGAACAAGGACTACGAGGTCATTTCGACCGAATTTCGCGACGAGGTGGCGTACCTGAAGCTGGACCGGACATCCAAGCGCAACGCCATCAATGACCGGATGATCGAAGAGCTCGGGATCTTCTTCGATACGCTTCCTGAAGCGATCCGTGTCGTCATCCTGCATGCGGACGGCGAGCATTTCTGCGCCGGTCTGGATCTGATCGAGCGCATCCAGAACCGTTCGCCCGATCCGTTGGGCGGCATCAAGCGGTCACGGGCCTGGTACAGCGTGTTCGACCGCATGGAGCACGGCAATGTTCCGGTGATCAGCGTGCTGAAGGGCGGCGTCATCGGCGGCGGGCTGGAACTCGCGTCGGCGAGCCACGTGCGGATCTGCGAGGCCTCGACCTATTTCCAGCTGCCCGAGGGTCAGCGCGGCATATTCGTCGGCGGTGGCGCATCGGTACGTGTGCCGCAGATCATCGGCGCTGGGCGCGTGACCGAAATGATGCTGACCGGACGCCGCTACGCTGCCGAGGAAGGCTGTGCGATGGGGCTGGGGCACTACCTCGTGCCGGACGGGGCGGGCATGGCCAAGGCCGAGGAACTGGCTGCGTCGATTACCGGCAATTCGGTCGTGTCGAATTTTGCGATCATCAACGGCGTTTCTCACATTTCCCAGATGGGACCGAACGGAGGCTATTTCGCCGAATCCGTGCTGGCGTCGATGACGGCCCGGTCGGGGGATTCCAAGGAACGTATCAGTGAGTTTTTCGATCAGCGTCGCCGCACACGCGACGAACGCAACGGCGATCAGGATGACCGTTCCGCGACCGGTGGCGAATGACACCGGACCGAACATGCATCGCGCGCCGGGCGGCGCCGGTTCCACAGAGGTAGGAAGACATGGGTAAGATTATCGACTGCCATGCGCATATGGCCGTTCCCACGCAGCTGCCGGCCTACAAGGCAGGCCTCCTGTCGCATCGCGGCGCGCACGGGCGCGGCAAGGTCGGCGCGACGGACGACGATATCCAGGCGGCTTTCGACAGGGTGGAAATGGCACCGATGGGCCATCTGGCCTGTCTCGATACGGCCGGGGTGGACATGCAGGTGCTCTCACCGCGTCCGTACCAGATGATGCATTCCGAAAAGCCGGCCAAGCTGGTGCATTGGTATATCGAAGAGGTCAACGACCTGATCGCGCGGCAATGCGCCATGTATCCCGACCGTTTCGTGCCGATGGCGGGTCTGCCGCAGACGGCGGGCGATCCGATCGAAAACGCGCTGCCCGAACTGGAGCGCTGCGTGAAGGAAAAGGGTTTCCGGGGGTGCCTGGTGAATCCCGATCCCTTCGAGAACTCCGGCGAAAAAGCCCCGCCGATGGGCGACCGCTACTGGTATCCGCTTTATGAGAAGCTCTGCGAGCTCGATGTCGTGGGACACATTCACTCGGCAAGTTCACGGCTCGTGGATCGCGAACCCTATTCGCTGCATTTTATCAACGAGGAAACCACGGCGGTCTACGGCCTGTGCAAGTCCTCGGTGCTCGATGATTTTCCCGACCTGAAGATCCTGGTCAGCCATGGCGGAGGGGCAATCCCGTATCAGTTCGGGCGCTTCGATTCCTCATCCGTGCGGCGGCCGCCGCGCTTTGCCGACCGGATGCGCAAGCTCTACTACGACACCGTGCTTTATTCGCGTGAAGCGGTCGAACTCCTGATCAAGGTCGTGGGCTCCGAGCGCTGCCTCTTCGGCGCCGAGATGCCGGGCGTCGGGTCGGCGATCAACCCCGAAACGGGGCAAACTTTCGATACGATCGTTCCCCACATCCGCGAATGCGACTTCATCTCCGATGCCGAGAAGGATGCGATCCTCGGCGGCAATGCGATGAAACTGTTCAAGATCGATGGGTGACGATCCCGTGGGCTGCACTGCTCGTCGGGCATGCCCGGGAGACGAAAGGACAGAGGCGCCATGTGGCGGTATTTCCTAAAAAGGCTCGGCATCGCGGTCCTCGTGGTGATTACGGTCTCCGTGATCAGTTTCGGTCTGCTGCGGCTGTCGGGCGATCTGGCGCAAAATCTTGCGGGTGAAGGCGCCACCCCCGCCCAGGTCGACCATATACGCGCACTCTATGGCCTCGATCGGCCGCTGGTTGTCCAGTATTTCGACTGGGCGGGCAAGGCGATCCAGGGGAATCTGGGCCAGTCCCTGTTCACGAACGAGCCGGTGTTCGAGCTGATCCTATCGCACATGGCCGTGACCCTCTCGCTGGCGCTGCTGAGTCTTGGCCTTGCGATCTGCGTGGCGCTTCCGCTCGGCGTGTTCGCGGCGGTCTATCGAAACAGCTGGATCGATCGCATGGCCCTCGGCATGGCGGTGTTCGGCAGTGCGGTGCCCAGTTTCTGGTTCGCGCTGATGCTGATCTATCTCTTCGGGGTCGAGCTGAGATGGCTGCCGATCTCCGGTAGCCGGACCTGGGCGCATTTCGTCCTGCCGACGATCACCCTGTCGACGATGGTGATGCCGCAAATCATGCGATTGACGCGCGGTGGCATGATCGAGGCCCTCGATGCGGATTACGTGAAGATGGCCTGGGCCAAGGGGCTCAACCCCATGGTGGTGTTCTTCAAGCACGCGCTGCGCAACGCCTTGCTGCCGGTCGTGGCCCTTGCGGCGGTGTCATTGGGCTTCCTGCTGGGCGGGTCTGTCATTGTCGAATCCGTCTTTTCGCTGAACGGGATCGGATCGCTGGCCTACGAATCCATTCGCCGCGCCGATTTCCCCGTCATCCAGTCGATCCTCTTTGTCCTGTCGTTCGTCTACGTGCTGCTCACGCTGATGGCCGACCTGATCAATGCGCGCATCGACCCGCGTATCCGTCTGCACTGAAGGAGATCCGTCGTGCCAAATACGCCCGCGCCGTTGGACAACATGGAGATCGCGATGCCCACGCCCTGGCAGCAGAGCTGGGCGATGGCAAAGACCCACCTGGGTCTGCAGATCGGGATCCTGATCGTCTTGAGTGCGACGGCCTGTGCCGTGTTCGCACCGTGGCTTGCTCCCGCGGACCCTTACGCGCAGGATCTCGCCGCACGCCTTCTTCCGGCCGTCTGGCAGGACGGCGGCAGCTGGACGCACGTCCTGGGTACCGATGGTTTCGGCCGGGATGTTCTGTCGCGGCTGATCTACGGCTCTCAGGTCACCATGGTCGTCGGTTTCGGCGCGGCCCTTATCTCCGGGCTCGTCGGCACCACTCTGGGCATGCTTGGCGGTTATCTGGGGGGAAAGGTCGACGCGGGCGTCATTTTCCTGATCAACGTCAAGCTGGCGATGCCCGGCGTTCTGATCGCGCTGTCGCTGGTCTCCATTTTCGGCGGGTCGCTCCTGTCGATCACGATCATCCTGTCGCTTCTGTTCTGGGACCGGTTCGCTGTGGTGACGCGAACGGCCACGCAGCAGGTGCGCAGCCGCGAATACATCGCAGCCGCAGAATGCTCGGGCGCGTCACGCACCTGGATCCTGTTCCGCGAGATCCTGCCGAACATCGCCAACCAGATCATCGTCATCGGCTCTCTGGAAATGGGCATCGCCATTCTGGTGGAAGCCGCGCTCAGCTTCCTCGGCCTGGGCATTCAGCCGCCGACGCCATCCTGGGGCATTCTGGTCTCCGAAGCCCGCGACACGATGTTTTTCAAACCTCATCTGATCGTCGCACCCGGACTGGCAATCTGCACTCTGGTGGTCGGGATCAACCTGTTGGGCGACGGCATTCGCGACATTACCGAGCCACAGGGAAGGAATTGATCCCATGTCGGGCGAACCCGCAATGCAAAAACAGCCGATCCTGAGCATCCGCAATCTGGAAGTGTCGCTGAAAACGGCGGTCGGGAACCTCCAGGCCACGCGCGGCATCTCGTACGACATCTTCCCCGGGGAGACCTTCGCCATCGTCGGGGAATCGGGATGCGGCAAGTCGATCTCGTCCATGGCGGTGATGGGCCTGTTGCCGCGCATCGCAACGGCGACGGCCGAACGTTGCCGGTTCGACGGACAGGAGATCCTGTCCCTGCCCCGGCGAAAGCTGTCGAAGATCCGGGGCAATACGCTGAGCATGATCTTCCAGGATCCGATGACATCGCTTAACCCGGTCTATACGATCGGCGATCAGTTGACCGAAATCTTCGTCCGTCACGGCAAGGGCAGCCGGAAGCAAGCGCGCGACCGCGCCATTTTCCTGCTGGAGCGGGTCGGCATCAAGAATGCCGGGCAACGCCTGAATGCCTTTCCGCACCAGCTTTCGGGCGGATTGAGGCAACGTGTGGTGATCGCCATGGCGATGATGAACAGCCCCAAGCTGATTATTGCCGACGAGCCGACGACCGCCCTGGACGTGACCGTGCAGATGCGCACCCTGGCGCTGCTGGCGGAACTGCAAAAGGAATTCGGCTTGGCGATCATCCTGATCACCCACGATCTGGGTGTGGTCGCGTCGCTGTCGGATCGGGTCGCGGTAATGTATGCCGGCCAGATCGTCGAAACCGCGCCGACCAAGCAGCTGTTCGAAACCCCGACGCATCCTTACACGCAGGGCCTGATCCGATGCATTCCGTCCTACGGTGAACCGGAAGTGGACGCCGAATTGCCCACGATTCCGGGCATGGTGCCGTCTCTGATCGGCCGGCACCAGGGCTGTACGTTCCGCAACCGGTGTATCAGGGCTATCGACGCCTGCGGCGAGAGCGATGTCGCCATGCGCGAATTCGAACAGGGCCATGCCTACCGGTGCTTGCTGGAGCACGACGTGCTCAAGACTCATTGGCACGATCTTGACGGAGGGCGTGCGTGATGTCGGACCGGAACAACGACGTTATTCTCAGCCTGCGCGATGTCGAGGTCGTCTTTCCGATCCGCAAGGGTCTGTTTGCGAAACCCGGACAGCTGCATGCCGTGAACCGGGTTTCTCTGGACATCCGGCAGGGCGAGTTCATCTCCATCGTCGGCGAATCCGGCTGCGGGAAGTCGACGCTGGCCAAAACGCTGCTGGGACTGCAGGCCACAACGGCCGGGTCCATCCGCGTCAACGGCAAGGAATTGGGCGCCTATTCGCGCAAGGACCTGGCACATCAGGTGCAGCCGATTTTCCAGGACCCCTATTCCTCGTTGAACCCGCGCAAGTCGGTTGCAGAGAATATCGCTCTGCCGCTGGTCCTTTCGGAAAAACCGCGGTCCGACGAAGTCCGTGCGCGCGTGCGCGAAATCATGCAGATGGTTTCCCTGCCCCAGCGGTTCGAGCATTACTATCCAAGCCAGATGTCCGGCGGGCAGCGGCAACGGGTCGCCATTGCCCGGGCGCTGATCACGCGGCCGAAGATCCTGATCTGTGACGAACCGACTTCGGCGCTCGACGTTTCCGTGCAGGCGCAGATCCTGAATCTTCTGCGCGATCTCAGCCGCAAGCTGAATCTGACGTCGATTTTCATCAGCCACGACCTGTCCGTCGTGCGGCACCTCACCCAGCGTGTGGCGGTGATGTATTTGGGGCGCGTCGTCGAGTTGGGTCCGTCCGAACAGATCTTCCAGCATCCCCGGCACCCTTACACGCAGCTCCTGATCCGGTCGATCCTGCCGCCGGATCCCGATTACCACCTGCCGCCAGTCTCCTGGGACGGTGGCGGCCCCGATCCGACCCATCCGCCCGATGGCTGCCATTTTCATCCGCGGTGCCGCTATGCGCTGGACCTGTGCCGGACCCGGTTGCCGGAGCCGGCCGAGTCCGGTGGCGTTTGTGTCGCCTGCCACGCCTGGCAGGGCGACGATGACTGGCGCGCCGCGGGCGGCAAGACCCCTCAACTCGCATTGTAAGGAGCGTAACATGGCGAAGATCGTAGCCGCGATGGCGACCGCCCACGGCCCTCAGCTTCACACCACGCCGGAGCAGTGGCTGCTTCGGACGGAATTCGACCGTCGCGCGAAGCATCCGTTCCGGGGAGGGGTCTATTCCTATGAAGAACTCCTGGACCTGCGCAAGAACGAAGGACTGGAGGAAAAATCCTCACCGGAGGCGATGGCCGCGGCGCATGCCCGCTGCCAGGATGCGATGCGTCGCATGGCCGATGTCTGGGAGGGGCTGGATGTCGATGTCGCGGTGATCTTCGGAAACGACCAGCAGGAGATCTACGGCGACGATCTCAATCCGGTGTTCATGATCTACTACGGGGATACCATTCCCCACCATCCGTCCTCGGATGAGGGGCGGCGCATGTTGCCTCCCGGCATTGTCGAGGCGGAGCCGGGCCATGCGCCCGATCACCGTATCGAGCATCCCGCGCAGCCGGATCTGGCCCGGCACATCATTCAGAGTCTCGTCGCGGCCGAATTCGACGTCGCGGGGTCGCCGCAACTGCCGACCCATAACCCGAAGAGCACCGGCGTCAGCCATGCCTTCGGGCATATCTACCGGAAGGTGATGCGTGACAGGGTCATTCCCAACGTGCCCATCTACCAGAATACCTTTTATCCGCCGAACCAGCCGTCCGCGCACCGGGCCTACACCTTCGGCAAGGCGGTGGGCGATGCCATTCGCAGCTGGGACAGCGACCTGCGGATCGCGTTGTTTGCTTCCGGTGGGATGACCCATTTCGCCATCGACGAGGAGTTCGACAGGCGGTTCGTGCGCGCGCTGGACGAGAAGGACCGTGCCTATCTGACATCGATTCCGCTGAGCGACCTTCAGGCCGGCAGCTCGGAATTCAAGACGTGGATCTCGCTGGCCGGGGCACTCGAGGACGAGACCGCCACCATGCACGAGATCGACTACATCCCCTGCTACCGCACGCCCGCCGGAACGGGCACGGCTCAGGGCATGTACTGGTGGGACGTGGCCTAGGCCGGCTCTCGCGGACACGGTGATGACAACAGGAATGATGCGATGACTGACAGAAATCTGGAGCGGTTGCGCAAGCTCGATACCGCGACCCTTTCGGACGCGATGGACAAGCTGGGGATCGAAGGCGTTTGCCGGGGGATCAAGCCCCGAGACCAGACCGTCGGACTGGCCGGGCGCGCCTTTACGCTGCTCTACGGACCCGTCGACCCGGTCAATCCCGGCACTGTCGGAGATTACATCGACGATCTGGAGCCGGGCACCGTTGTCGTGCTGGATAATGGCGGGCGCGAGGATTGTACCGTCTGGGGCGACATCCTGACGATGGTCGCGGACCGGAAGGGACTGGGCGGCACGGTGATCGACGGTCCCTGCCGCGACGTGCATCTGTGTCTGAAGCTTGGCTATCCTGTCTATTCGCGCAGCTACTCGATGAAGACGGGCAAGGACCGGGTCCAGGTGGATGCCGTTCAGGTGCCCGTCAATATCGGTGACGCCCGGGTCTGTCCCGGCGATCTTCTGCGCGGCGATTCCGATGGCGTCGTCGTTCTGCCGAAAGCGCGCGAGGACGAGATCCTGGATACCGCCGAGGCCATCGAGACGGCGGAGGATAAGATCCGCAAGGCGGTGCTGGCCGGCAAGACACTGCGTGAGGCCCGCACTGAACTCGGCTACCACAAGCTGCAGACCAAGGCCTGAGTTCCCAACGTACCGGAAACGGAAATCCCGGTGGCTCCGGCCGCCGGGATTTTTTGTCGATGGTTGAAAGGCGGGAAAACATGTCTCGCCTTGGCGTAATTTTCAGGCGTCGACATCTAAAAGAACCGCCACCAATTCGCATTGCGACGGAACCTTTCGAAAAAGCCGGCCCAGTGCCTGACGGTGTTCATGACCATCGACGGGGAGCCTTTGCTGCGCCACTACTCGCTGACCAGTTCTTCCATTGCAGATGCGGGTCCCAAGGGGTGGATCAAGCGCGTGGCAGGCAGCGGCATAACTTCACTCTTCAAGCAGATCCTGTTCGGTGCTGGCCGCACGGCATCCTGCGATCTGCGGTAGCCCGGACCGAGGGCAGCAGGGTTGCCCTTGATGCGTAACCGGCCGCGACGCTAGGATGACGTCCGAAGGGTCTGGCATCGCGGTGCCGGGCCCGAATTTTACGATCGAAAGTCCGTGATGGAGCCAAAAAGCCGGAAAAGAGGCCAGAGCAGCGCCGAAGTCGCAGAAGCAATACGCCAGGCGATTCGCGCAGGAGACCTGCTGCCGGGGATGCAGGTGAAGCAGGCGGACTGGGCGCAGCGGCTGGGGGTCAGTCGGGTGCCGGTGCGCGAGGCGCTGGGGATCCTCGAATCCGAAGGGCTTCTGGCGCATGAGCCGCATCAGGGATTTGCGGTGGCAACCCTCACCGATAGCGAGATCCGCCAGCTTTATCTTCTGCGCCGCCTCATTGACCGGGAAATCGCGGCGACTGTCGTGTGGCCGACCGAGGCCGTTCTGGACCAATTGCGCGCCATCGACCAACAAGCGGAGGCCGCGATCGCGGCGAACGATATCGCGCAATGGCTGTCCAGTAACGACCGGTTCGTCCTGGGCGTCTATGCCCTGTGTCCGCTGGAGATCCTGGTGGGAGAGGCAACCAAGCTCTGGCGGAGAACGGAAACCGTGCGATCGAGCCGGGTGCGCTACGAATGGAACACGCTGAGTCCGGAGGCGATCCGTCAGACCGTCGGGCGCATTCTGAAGATGCTGGAAACACAGGACCGTTCGGGCTTGAAGGCGGCTTTGGGGCGGTTGACCCACATCAGAAAAGCAAACGTTGCCCGGGCCTTCGCGCCATAGCGCGGATCACATGGCCGGCAGGCGTTCGGGCGTTGCCCCCAATTGTATCGACAGGCGGACGGCCTCGTGCAGGACGGTCCGTGCATATTGCTTGCGAAGTTTGGCGTTGAACCGGGTCGCGGGGCCGCTGATGGTCAGGGATCCCACCAGCTTGTCCCCCAGGCCGAAGACCGGTGCTGCGACGGCTGCCATGTCCGCGTGGCGCTCGCCGACCGAATTGAACATCAGATCGTCGGCTTTGGTATCCGCGGGCAAGCCGTCAAGAAAGGCGGTGATCGCTTTTCCACTGGCGCCCTGACTGGGCTCCAGGGCGTCGCCGACGCGAATATGGTCGCGGATGACCTGTGTTGCATCGCATCGGAACAGGCAAATGCGCTTGTCACCTTCCGGTACGTAGAACGAAGCGCTTTCGTTGGTCATGCTGACAATGTTTTCCAGAACCGGCCGTACCAGCGGTTCGAGGTTGAACGAGGCCTGATAGACCGCTGCCAGTTCGGCCAGCTTGGGGCCGAGGTTGTAGCCGCCGTTCTCCAGTCTGCGAATGTAGCCGAAAGTTTCGAGCGATCCGAGAAGACGCAAGGTCGTGCTTTTATAGAATCCGGTACGCTCCGAAATATCCTTGAGCGACAAGGGGCCGGTGGTGCCCCGGAACGCGTCGAGAATGGTCAGCGCGCGGTCTACAGCAACGACACCTGTGCTGGATTTTGGTTTTTCGCTCATCTGTGTGTGGCCCGAACCCCTGAAGAAGGCCACGGTTTATATCGGAATTCTCCGGACAGGTCCATCAGCCTCCGACGATGCGATCGCGGCGCAGCTCCTCGATGGTCGTGGGCGCCAGGCCAAGGAATTCCAGGACTTCCTGAGTATGCTCGCCCAGTTCGGGCGGGGGCATCCGCGCGGCGGGTTCGCTGCCGCCCAGGCGGTAACCGGCGCGGGTAACACGTGTGCATTGACCCTGGGCGTCGGGTTCGCCGACCTCCTGAACCAGCCGTCGTCCGGTGACCTGCTGGTGGGCCAGCACCTGCGGGACGCTGAGCACCGGACCCGCGGGAACGCCCAGCCCGGTCAGTGCGGTGACCCAGTGTGCGACGGTATTCTTAGCCAGTGCCTCGTTGATTTCGGCATTCAATGCGGCGCGATTGAGCTTGCGCGTCTCGCGTTCGGCAAATCGCGGATCCTGGAGCAGATCGGCGCGGTCGATCAATTCACAGAGATTGCGGAATTGGTCATCCTTGTTTGCGGCGATATTGAGAGGACCGTCCGCGGCCATGAAGGTGCCGGATGGGGCGGCGGTCATGTTCTCGTTGCCAATGGGAGCGGGCTGGATCCCGGCCGAGAGGAAGTTGGAGACGATCCAGCCCATCGAGACGATCGAGGAGTCGAGCATCGAGACGTCGATGAATTGTCCCTGTCCGCTGCGGGCGCGCGCGACCAGGGCGGCCATCGTCGCGAAGGCGCCGGTAAGCCCGCCGATCGTGTCCGCGACGGGGTAACCGACACGCAAAGGCGCGGTGTCGGGCGTGCCGGTGACGGACATGATGCCCGACATGCCCTGGATGATCTGGTCATAGGCAGGGCTGTTCTTCAGGGGCCCGTCCTGTCCGAACCCGGATATGGCGCAATAGATCAGCCCCGGATTCAAATCGCTCAGCACGGCGTAATCCAGTCCCAGGCGCTTCATCACGCCGGGACGGAAATTTTCCACCAATACGTCGGCCGTGCGCACGAGATCGAGGAATACAGTGCGTCCGTGGTCGCTTTTCAGGTCGAGCACGATCGATTTCTTGCCACTGTTCTGAGCTTGAAACGAGGCACCCATCAACCGTGCGTTCAGCGCGGGTGAGGCTCCGAGCTTGCGCGCCAGATCGCCGCCTTCCGGATTCTCGACCTTGATGACCTCGGCACCCAGAAGAGCCATCTGATAGGTGCAGAACGGCCCGGACAGGACATTCGTCAGGTCGATGACGCGTATGCCTTCGAGCAGGGCCGCGGGCGGAAGGGAGGTGGATGTATCGGTCATCATACTGTCTTTATGTAGTTCCGTCTAATAGAACAATATTCTATTTATTAAAACATCAGGTACCCTGTCAATCCGTATTGCAGACACGGTCGCGCGCGAGCGCAAACACGCCGCCGGCCCGGATCCAGGCCAGTTCGGTCGGCGTATCGATGCGGCACCGGCCCTCGACGGTGAGCGCACGGCCGCCTGGCGTGGTCAGCGATACCCGCACCGGCTGGTGGATCCGGTTCATGTCGCTCAGGCCGCCGATCGAAATCGTGCTTTCAGGGAAAAGGTCGGGGTGGAAAGCCAACGCTTCGGGAACCTCGATGGGCATCACACCGGCACCGATCAGGTTCGCGCGGTGAATGCGCTCGAAGCCGACGGCGAGCACCGCGCGCACGCCCAGCATCCGTGTTCCCTTTGCTGCCCAGTCGCGCGCCGACCCCATGCCGTAGCGCGCTCCCGCCAGGATGACGGTGGGAACGTCTTGTGCGCGGTAATGTTCGCTCGCGGTGACGATATCGACCTGACCCGGTCCGGCGACGGCGGTCCAGGGCCCCGGACCGGCCGCGAGACGGTTCGACAGATGGGGATGGGCGAACGTGCCGAGCGTCATCACGGTGTGGTTCGCGCGATACGCACCATAAGATCCCGGCTGACCGGAGCCGCCGGCCTCATGGATATACCGCCCCGCGGGTGAGTTCGGATCGATCCGTCCGACCGGCGAAATGTGATCGGTGGTGACGTTGTCGCCGAGGGCAAGCAGGACCCGGGCTTCCGACAGGTCGGTCAGCGGCACGGCCGGCTGTTCGAAGAAGGGTGGCGGCTGAAGATAGAGACTGTCGGTGTCCCAGGGAAAGAGAGGGGCGGAGGGGAAGGCGAGTTCTTCCCAGTCTGTCGCGCCCGGTGTGCCGCCGAACGTGCCGGACGCGATGTCCGCTTCGCGCAGCATCGCGGCGACCTGCGTATCGTCGGGCCAGATGTCTTTCAGAAAAACGTTTGTGCCGTCCGGTGCTCGTCCGATGGGGCCGGTGGACAGATCGCGCTCCAGCGATCCGGCCAGCGCGGCGACAACGACCAGGGCGGGCGAGGTCAGCCAGTTGCTTTCAATCTGCGGATGGATGCGGCCTTCGAAATTGCGATTGCCCGACAGGACGGAGCACAATGTTGCGCCCGCGGCCCGCAACCTCTCCGCCTGTGGCAGCAACTCGCCGGAATTGCCGACGCAGGTGGTGCAGCCGAAGCCAACGATATGAAACCCCAGGGCATCGAGGTCGGCTTGCAGCCCGCTCGCTTCCAGCAGGGCGGCGATGCGCCGGGAGCCCGGTGCGAGCGAGGTCTTCACATGGTCCGGGACGCGCAAGCCGCGCGCCCGCGCGGCGCGGGCGATCAGCCCCGCCGCGATCATCGATTCGGGATTGGCCGTATTGGTGCAGCTGGTAATGGCGGCAATCGCGACCGGAAATGTTTCGCCGGGTTTGGGGGCCAGGGCGGCGGGGACCTCGGCCAGAGCGCGCTGTTCATGGGGACGGCGCGGTCCGGCCATGGACAGGCCGACGCCGGAAATATCGATCCCGACTTCCCGGTGCCAGAGGCGGGTTTCCCCGTCGTTGCGCCATAGACCGGTCTCGCGCGCATAGGCCTCATAGAGGGCCAGGTCCCGGGCGCTGCGGTTCATTTGCGCCAGATAGGCGAGGGTTGTTTCGTCGACGGGGAAGAGCCCGCAGAAGGCTCCGTATTCCGGGCACATATTGGCGATTGCCGCCCGGTCGGGCAGGCTCAGGGCATCCAGGGCCGGGCCGCCGAACTCGACGAACTCGGATACGACGCCGGCTTCGCGCAGAGCCCGCGTCACCGCCAGGGCGAGGTCCGCGGCGGCGACACCCGGCTGACGGCGTCCCTCCAGCACGACCCGTGTCATGGGTTGGGCGGCCAGCATCAGCGGTTGGGCAAGGGCGGCGACCTCGGCCTCCATTCCGCCGACGCCCCAGCCGAGGATGCCGAGCGCGTTCACCATGGTCGTGTGGCTGTCGGTGCCGATGACCGTGCCGCAGATGGCCCGAGACGGATCGCGAGGCAGCGGGACTGCGATGCTCGCAAGCTGCTCGAGGTTGATCTGGTGGCAAATTCCCTGACCCGGCGGCACGACGGTCAGGTTGGAAAAGGCATCCTCGGCCCATTTGAAGAAGCCGTAGCGTTCCGCGTTGCGCGCCATTTCAGCGGCCATGTTGTAGGCCATCGCGTCGGACGTACCAGAGCGTTCGACATGCACGGAATGGTCGATCACCAGGTCGATCGGTATGGCCGAATCGACGCTCTCGGCCGGCAGGCCCCGGCGCCGCGCGGCATCGCGCAGGGCAGCGAGATCGGCCAGTGCCGCGACACCGGCTGTGTCCTGCATCAGGATTCGCGTCGGATGAAAAGGCAGCTCGCCCGGGTTTGTACCCTCCGCAAGCCATGCGCCCAGGGCGCCGAGCGCGTCCTCGGGCTCACTCGAAAAGGCGGCGATGTTCTCGGCCAGAAGATAAGCGGCCCGCGGCATCCGGTTCGGCTCCAGACCGCTCAGTTGCGCCACTTCCGAAGCCAGACTGAAACCCTTTCCGGGCGCGGGGGACGGGGAATTTACAGGCGTCATGGTCGCTCCTGTTCAGGGGGATCGGGGGCTCGAACGTGGACGAGCGTTGACAACGATGCTGCGTATCTCATATTCTGCTTAAAAGAACAACGTTCTGTTAGACAGAATTTCATCAGACAGGATGAGGAAAACTCGTGAAGCTTGCCCGATTTGACAATGGACGCATCGGCGTGGTCGCAGGATCGCAAATCGTCGATGTCACAGAGGCCCTCGGTCTCGATCCGGACGAATGGCCGCCTGTGGCACCGGTTCGGTTGATCTCTGATTTCGACCGACTCCGTCCGGTCCTCGAACAGGCCGCCGCCACCGGTACGCCCGTGCCTCTATCCGAGGTCACGTTGCGTACGCCGGTCCCCTGGCCGAACAAGGTCGTCGCCTTTCCGGTGAACTATCACGCGCATGGCGCGGAGATGGGGGCAGGCTATCGCGCCACGAACCAGGGCTTTTTCCTCAAGCCGAACTCATCCCTTTCGGGTGCCGGCGAGCCGGTGGTCCTGCCTGACCTTCCGGGGCGCGAGGTGCATCACGAAAGCGAACTGGCGATTGTCATCGGCAAGACCGCGCGCGACGTCTCGCGTGCCGACTGGCGCGACTATGTCTTCGGTTATGCCTGCCTGCTGGACATGGTGGTGCGTGGCCGCGAGGAGCGTGTCGCGCGCAAGGCGTATGACACCTTCTGTCCAGTCGGCCCCTGGATCACCACCGCGGAGGATGTTCCGAACCCGGAATCGCTGCGCATGCAGCTCTGGGTCGATGACGAATTGCGGCAGGACGCCAATACCCGCGACCTCGTGCTCGACATACCCGGAATGATCGAAATGGCTTCCGCCGTGATGACCCTTTATCCGGGCGACATCATCGCGACAGGGACGCCCGAGGGCGTGGGGCCGGTTGCCGGCGGCTCGAAGATCCGCATTGCCATCGATCACTGCGGCGAGATGAACGTCGATGTCGTGCAGGGCAAAGGCGGGAAAGCCGAGATGTTTGCCGAACCCTACCAGCTTGTGAAAAAGGCCTGAGCAACGCCATGACCAAACCGCAATCCCTCGACGAGTTGTACGCGCGCTTTGACGGCATGCACATGGAAGGAGGCTGGCATCGCCGCTTCCCGGCCCTGTGGCCCGTGCCGGAAGAGAATTTCCTGCCATATGTCTGGCGATACGCAGACGTGTATCCGGTTCTGGAAGCCGCCGGCGATCTGGTGAGCACCGAATTCGCCGAACGCCGCAACCTCACCATGCGCAACCCGGTCGAGGGCAATCGCTACGCCACCGTTCGGACGCTGGTCGCCGCCTATCAGATGGTAAAGCCCGGTGAGATCGCCAGGTCACACCGGCATACGCCCAACGCCCTGCGGCTGATCCTCGACGGGCGGGGAACCACCACCACGGTGAACGGCAAACGCGTCGAGATGCGGCCGGGCGACGTGATGCTGACCCCCAACTGGGCCTGGCACGCCCATGAAAATGCGGGGAACGACGACTGCTACTGGCTGGACTTCCTCGACGTGCCGACGGTCCACCTGCTGGAACCGATGTTCTTCGAGCGCCATCCCAACGGGTTGGAAGCGGAGGTCGAGGACGTCGAGATTTCACCCGTCGCGTTTCGTTGGGAAGACACGCTGGCCGCACTGGAAAGCAGCAGCGACGATGCGGGCGGCATGTGCGCGGCACAGGTCGAACTGGGCGATCCGGCGCTGGATACCGTTCGGCTTTACATGCAGCGCCTCGCAAAGGGTGCGACGCGCACCCATCGAACAACCGCCAACAGCCTCTTCGCCGTGGTCGAAGGGCAGGGAAAAACCTGTATCGGCGACACCGAGCTGACCTGGGCGCGCGGCGATGTGGTCGCGGTTCCGGCATGGCGCGCTTATCGGCACGAAGCGAGTGAAGCTTCGGTTCTGCTGCGTGTCACCGACAAACCCGTCTTCGAAAAGCTGGGCTGGCTGCGCGAAGAAATCGCCTGACACCGCCCCGATAACACAAGGTTTCCGACAATGTCCCAATCCCAACCCATCCTGATCGCAGGCGGCGGCATCGGCGGCGCGGCCGCAGCACTGGCGCTTTTGAAAAAGGGCTTCGATGTCGAGGTCTATGAACAGGCCCCCGCGCTGACCGAAGTCGGCGCCGGGGTGCAGATCAGCCCCAACGGGTCCCGTGCCCTGGACAGTCTGGGCGTGTTTCAGCGTCTGAGCGAACTGTCCTGCAAGCCGGAAAAGAAGCAGTTCCGGCTGTGGAACACCGGCCGTGCCTGGCCGATGTTCGATTTGGGCGACACGGCGCGGACAACCTATGGCTACCCCTATCTGACCGTCTATCGCCCCGATCTCCTGGACGTCCTGATCGACGGGGTGCGTGCGATCAAGCCGGATGCGGTGCATCTGGGCAAACGTGCCACGGGCTTTGCCCAGGACGCGGACGGCGTGACGCTGTCGCTGGAGGACGGATCGACCGCGCGCGGCCCGATCCTGATCGGTGCCGACGGCGTGCGGTCCCGCATTCGCGAACAGATGTGGGGTGGGGCGAAGCCGGCGTTCTCCGGGATGGTGACGTGGCGCGGGGTGATCCCGATGGAGCTTCTGCCCGAACGCCTGAGGGCGATGGTCGGTAACACGTGGATCGGACCGGGTGGCCATGTCGTCACCTATCCCCTGCGCAATGCCAAGCTGCTGAATTTCGTTGCCACCATCGACCGCCACGACTGGCAGCAGGAGGCCTGGAACATTGAAGGCACGTCCGAGGAATGCGCGAATGACTTCAAGGGGTGGCATCCGGATCTGCACACGATCATCAAAGTAGCGCCCAAGCTCTTCAAATGGGCATTGATGGTGCGTGATCCGATGCCCGCCTGGACGCAGGATCGGGTCAGCCTCCTGGGGGATGCCTGTCACCCGACGCTGCCGTTCCTCGCGCAGGGCGCGGTCATGTCGATCGAGGACGGTGTCGTTCTGGCCCGCTGTCTTGACGCCGATCGTGCCGATCCGCAGGCCGCACTGCTGCGCTATGAGCAAGCGCGGATCGAGCGGACCAGCCGCATGGTTCTGGGCGCGCGAGACAACACCGACCGGTTCCACAGCAGTGAGCTGAGCACGGAAGAGGGCGCGCAGCTTTATCTGGAACGGGAATGGGGCCGCGCTCCGATCCATGACCGGTATCACTGGCTTTATACCTATAAGGCCGACGAAGCTGCGATTTGAGCAGCATCCGAACAGTCGCAAGGACGCAGACGCATGTCAGATCTGCCCAAATCAGTCTATCTGAACGAAGAGGGGCCGCGCGAGGGCTTCCAGATCGAGGCGGCCGTGATCCCGACCGCCCGCAAGATCGAACTGGTCGACCATCTCGCGCGCACCGGGTTGAAACATATCCAGGTGGCCTCGTTCGTAAACCCGAAGGCTGTGCCTGGCATGGCCGACGCCGACGATGTCGTAAAGGGGTTCCAGCCGGTGCCGGGCGTGGACTTTACTGCGCTCTGGCTCAACCAGCGGGGGTTCGAGCGGGCGTTGACCCATCGCGACCGGCTGTCGATCAACGGGTCTCTCAATCTCTATGCGTCGAATGCGTTTCTGAAACGCAATCAGAACCGCGTGGCGGACCAGCAACGCGCCGCCCAGCACGAATTGATCGCCATGTACCAGGCGGCCGGCGTCAAGGTGTACCGGGGGTTCATCACCGCGGCCTTCGGCTGCAACTTCGAAGGGGATATCCCGGTCGAACGAGTGGTCCGGCTGGTGGGCGACCTCCTGGAGATCGCGGCCGGGCACGGCGAGACGATCGATCATATGGGGCTTGGCGACACGATGGCCTGGGCCACGCCGGAGCGGATCAAGCGGGTCGTCGGCGCAATTCGCGAAGCGCATCCGGATCTGGACTTGCTTCTGCACCTGCACGATACCCGCGGATTGGGGATCGCAAATGCCTATGCCGGTCTGGAGATGGGTGTGCGGATGTTCGATACGGCTGTGGCCGGGCTGGGAGGCTGTCCCTTTGCCGGACACGGAGGTGCCGCGGGCAATGTCTGTACCGAAGACCTCGTATTCATGTGCGAGGAAATGGGCATCGAGACTGGCGTCGACCTGGATGCGTTGATCGACTGCGCCCTGCTGGCGGAGGAAATCGTCGGTCATCCGTTGCCCGGTGCGGTGATGCGCGGCGGCGGACTGAAGCGGTTTCGCGTCGCATCCTGATGTCAGGGGATGTGTTCTGATCGGTCTTGCCGCGAATGGCGCGCTCGCTTTTGCACGCAAGTCATCGCCCCGGCTTGATAGAGGCGGCATCGGTGCCGACGGGTGTGAATCGGTCTCGCCCGGTATGGGTGAAGACCGCTGCAGGGCGTCAAGAGTGTAAGTGAAAAGACCAATATAAACAATCAATTAAAGCCTTAATCCATGAATGTAAGGCTTGTTGACAAAGCTGTGGTGTGCATCTAGATTGCATGCAAAATTGAAGGCAAAAAAGGCATCGCGACGGATATCGTTGACGGCCTTTTCAGCAGGGGATGGCAAATGCAGTATTTTCTGAACGGCTTTAAACCGGGTGATCCGAGGATCAAGACCGCCGCCCCGAAGGGCGCCTCCGCCGATGCAGGGAACGGTATCGAAGAAGTCGATGTGCTGATCGTCGGCTGCGGACCGGCGGGGCTGACCCTGGCGGCTCAGCTCGCGGAATTTCCGGAGATCCGCACCAAGATCGTTGAGCGGGAGCCGGGACCGATCGACAAAGGTCGTGCCGATGGCGTCAACGTGCGGTCGATGGAGATGTTTCAGGCTTTCGGTTTTGCCGGAAGGGTCAAGGAGGAAGCCTATTGGGCCAATGAAACCGCATTTTGGATTCCCGATCCCGATTGTCCGGGCACCATCAAGCGCAATGGCAGCGTTGAGGATGTGGAGGACGATCTGTCGGAAATGCCGCACACGCTGATCAGCCAGGCGCGCATTCATGAGCTTTACCTCGACTGTATGCGAAATTCGCCTTCGCGCCTTGAGCCGGACTACTCGATGCAGTTGCGGGATCTGACGATTGATACCGCTGCGGTTGACCATCCCGTTACAGCCGTTCTGGAGAGGGTGGATCCGGACCGCGAAGGCCAGACCGTAACCGTGCGTGCGAATTACGTGGTTGGTTGCGATGGCGCGCGCAGTTCGGTTCGCGCCGCGATTGGCGGTGAACTGCGTGGCATTTCCGCCTATCAGGCCTTCGGCGTCATGGATGTGCTGGCCACGACGGATTTTCCGGACATCCGGATGAAGTGCATCATCGAGTCCTCGAGCGAGGGCACCGTAACGGTATTGCCGCGCGAGGGCGGCTACATGTTCCGCTTGTATGTCCAGTTGGGCAAACTTGAGCAGGATGAACGCATCGCTGATCGCAAGGTGACCCCCGAGCAGGTTGTCGCCAAGGCAAACCGGATTTTGCACCCTTATTCGGTCGATGTGAAAGAGATCGTCTGGTGGTCGACATACGAGGTCGGTCATCGCATGACGGACAAGTTCGACGACGTGCCGCAGAATGAGACGTCCACGCGCAACCCCCGGGTTTTTGTTGCCGGCGACGCCTGTCACACCCACAGCCCGAGAGGCGGGCAGGGCATGAACGTTTCGATGGGGGATACGTTCAATCTGGGTTGGAAGTTGATCCAGGTGCTCAAGGGGCGTTCCGAACCCGCTCTGCTTCACACCTATTCAGCGGAACGCTGGAATGAGGCCAAGCGCCTTGTGGACACCAACCGGGATTGGACTCGCGCGACGAGTGTGCCTCAGGATGCGTCCGAACCCAAAAAAACCGGAGTTCCCGTCGCTCAGGAACAGTTTCATTTGAACCGAACCTTCACCGGTGGATTGGCTGTCTGCTACCCGCCTTCAGCTTTGATCGGTGACGCGAAACATCAGGAGCTCGCCACCGGGCAGACGATTGGCAAGCGGTTCCATTCGGCCCCGGTTATCCGCCTGGCGGACGCCAAGCCGATGCAACTCGGCCATGCAGCCGAGGCCGACGCCCGCTGGAGCATCTACGCCTTCGCCGGTAAGGGCGATGCCGGGCAGCCCGGTTCCAGCATCCATGGTTTGAGTGAATTCCTTGAAACCGGTCAGGATTCACCGGTCGTCAGGTATACGCGGCCGGAAGAGGATATCGATGCGGTTATCGATTTCCGGGCGGTGTTCCAGCAGAGTTTCCGCGAGCTTGCTCACGGCGACATGCCGTCACTTCTCAAGCCTTCGAAGGGTATTTACGGGCTCTGTGACTATGAAAAGGTGTTTTGTGCCGATCTGAAGAGCGGCAAGGACATATTTGAAATGCGCGGTATCGACCGGGACAAAGGGTGTATGATTGTGGTTCGGCCCGATCAGTATGTTGCGCACGTTCTGCCACTCGAAGCACATGCGGAATTGAGCGCGTTTTTCGGCGGGTTCTTGCTACCGGCTTCTTGAGGTCAGGCTTAAGAAAGAGCGAGCGCTGAAGTCGTATCTCTGAAATGCTTGCCACAAGCAGGCAAGAGGACGACGCAGTGGGCCAATAAAGCAACAATGTCTGCCCACGAAAACAAACCAAAATAACCCGGCCCCGTGCCGGGTTATTTGCATTCAGGAGGCAAGCGCGAAGATGCGCATGTGGATGATGCTCGGCGTAAATACGCGAGGCAGGTTTTTCAGCTTTATTTGTCCATCAACACACGGATCAGTTCTGCCTGACGCTTGACGCCGGTTTTTTCGAAGATCCGCATCAGATGGGTTCTGGCGGTATTGATGGAAATGCCACACCGCGCAGCCGCTGCTGCGCGGCCGTCACCCTTGAGCATCTCAATGGCAAGGGCGGCTTCCGCCGGAGTGAAGTCGAACCGGACCCTCAGGTCCTCCACATTCGCGACCTTGCCCCGGTCCGGGTCCCGGATCAGAAGCATGGCGGCGGCCGGAGTTCCGTGCGGATTGCTGGTATTTGATCGATACGGCAGGACGTCGATCACAAGCTCCGCCTGTCCTTGCCCCCGCTGGACCTGAATGGGCTTGCCGCAAGGCTTATGCGGCTCGATCCGGGCGCAGGACTGAACGGCGGATTTGAGACGGATGTCTATTCTTGCGTTCCGCACTTGAAAGACGCCGTTCTTCACGGCGATCCCGGATTCCGTCGCGAGCAGTTCCTCAGCTTCCTTGTCCAGATACAGGCACCGTCGTTTGGCATCGACCAGAATGAGCCCCGCGTGGTCGGAATGGAGACTGCAATCGATCAGCGAGCGCTGGAGGTCCAGGCGATGGAGTTTGCGTGCGATGGAGACGGCCCGCTCGATATGCGGAACCATCAATCCGGCCTTCCGCAAAGTCTGTGCCTCAAATTCATCCTTCCTGGGGGAGGTCTGCAGGACAAATGTGCTGAATGCGTTCCGCTCCCGAAAAAGCGGCACGGTTACGCCGTGGTTTCCGTAGCCTGTAAAACGACGAAATTCATTATAGAACGCGCTGGAAAAATAGGCGTCGCGATCGATGTCGGCGACCGAGATAAATCGGCCGGGAGGCGTTTTGGCCGCGAGCACGGAAAGGGGATCGTGCCGCCACCAGTGCCGGTTATAGGCAACAAGGGAGTCCGGGTTGGCGCCGGGCGTGATGACCGAAGAATAAGTGATATCGGGATCGACGGTCACGAGGGCGGCATTGGCCCCGCCGCAAAATGCGGCGATCTTCGTCAGAAGTTCAGGCCACAGATCGGCTTCCAGGGCCGCGTCGTAGATTTCTCCGACTATGTCCAAGGCAGTGTCGTGTTTCATCTTCCGGCATCATCCAGACCTCGACACCTTTCATATTAGGCAGGTGCGAAATATGGTGCCTACCCCACATGGGGTATTTCTTGCAGATTGCTGAAAATTGAGGCGCTGCCTGCCGGATCGAGGAGAAGTGGCTTCGCCGGTTTCTCATTCTCCCAGTTCGGCCAGCAGGAAAATGATCCGGTCCGGGGCCTGGTAGAGGGCCAGTTGGCCGGCCCCGTCAATCGGGACCAGGTCGATGTCCGGCCTCAAGTCGGCTATCTCGATAACCAGGTCAAGCGGCGTCACCGGGTCTTGAACGCCATGAATGAACGTCATCCTGCGTGGCGCAAGCCTTGTCAGCCAGTCGGACCAGTCGGATGCCGCCAGCGCTGCGTCGATTTCATAAGCCGCGGTTCCCTGTTCGAAGGCCCGGCGGAAATCGTTCAGAAATAGGTCCCTGTTGGCAGGGGTCGAAATCAGTTCCGTATCCTCAGCCGCCCCGGCAAACAGGTTGCTGAACAGAACCTCGATCCGGTTCTCTACCAACAGGCCGAAAGTGCCTCGGACAAGCAGCGACAGCGCTTTGGGAAAATAACGTGCGGTATAGGCAAAAAGACGTGGCCACGCCGGCAGATGGTCTATGTGCTTGCGGGTCAGGAAAGGCGGAAAACCAGAGATCGCCGCGGCGTTTTGAAACCGGTCCGGCATCAGGGCGGCTGCTGCGGCTGCATAGATGGCCGAAGACATGTGGCCGACGACGATCGTTTTTCCGATACCCAGCACATCGAGCAGGTACGCAAGGTCGGATGCAAAGGCCTGTTCCGGTGAGGCTGGTGTTTCGGTAAATGCGGTCGATTTGGCAAAGCCGGCCCGCCAGGGGCAGATCAGCCTGATCTCATGTCGGTGCAAGGCTTTCAGAACGACCGGCGGCATGACCGTTCCGGAAAACATGTTGTGCAGGAAGATCACGGGACGCCCGGCCGGCGGACCGAATATTTCCACCTGCATTTGCCGATTGTCCGGCAATGTCAGGGTAAGGCTTCCGGGCGGGGTGCCGTCTTCAGGCTTCCCGCGGACAGGGGCCGCCAGTTCGGGCGTGACCAGGGTGATCGCTGCGAAGAGGCGCACGAGGTCGAGCTGCGAACTGACGCCGGTCTTTGTCAGCAGCGACTTGGCCTGGGTCCGGACGGTCTCGATGGACCTTTGACGTTTCGTCGCCAGTTCTGTCAGGCTCCGGCCGCTCACCAGCGTTTTCAGGATTTCCTGTTCCGATTTCGACAGGTTGAAGGCATCCGTTATCGCTTCGCCGGCGGCCTGGGACCAGTCGAAGTCGATCCGGCTGAGCCGCGCAGCCGTGCCGTTTTCGCTGGTCGTCGCCGAAGACAGGGCCCACAGGCTGCGCTGATTGTCAGCTTGGTAGAAGGGAACAATGCAGAAGACGCTTTCCGGTTGAGGCCCGAAGATCTGCTTCAAACCGTCCTTGAGGAGGTGTTCGCTCTCTGCATCCATCGGTGCTGAAAAAATACTTTGCTGTGCGACGAACAGCGGGTGCTGTGCATCTTCGGCGTGGATCGAAAGGATCGTCCCGTCGCGGTCAAGCAGAATGAAATGGCCTTCGCCGCGCAGGCTGGGAGCGCGGAAGTCATTCTGGCGCCACAGGCGTGCAAATGCGTTCGCCGCCTGCTCGAAATGAAGTTCCGCTTCAGTAAGATCGAGAACCTGTTTCTTTTCCCCGTCTTGGCCATCTGGACGCGCTGGCCGGGTCTGGGCCGTGTCGTAGATCGCCGAGAGTTCGTTGATGAAACGCTCGATCTTGGCCGGATCGGACACGGATTGATGGGCGAGATCGACAATCTGGCGTTTCTTTTCGAACTGCAAGAGACGCACTCCCGCGCGGATAAAAAGGTGCCGACGCAACGATTTCTGCCGTCGGAGGTCCGGCATTTAAAAGGCGTAAGCCTGCTTATTCTTAGGCAAGACCGGACCCGCACACAAATGTCCTATGCGCGACCGTCTAGCGAATGACTGAAAAATACGGACCCTTGTGTGGACCGTGGCCGTAATGAGCACAGGTGGAGCGACGGTTTGGCAGATGAATTCGGTCGTTGCCGCCGCGGAGGACTAAACCGTTGCTTCCATCCTTTTTGCCGAGGCCCAGGATTTACCGATGTACAGGAACAGAGCCGCGATCAGCAGTCCGGCAATCAGGATGGTGAGCCCGAGAACGGGCCGGTAGGCGATCCACGCGATGCTCATCACCAGCGGCGCGAGAACAAAGGTCAATGCCAGGGAGGCGAGCCCGGTGGCGAAGCGGAACACATCGCCGATAAACGGAATGACATCGCCGAGGACATCGATAATCGAGAACATCATACGGAATCCCAAAAGAATGGCGAGCGTGCCGGCCGCGCGAATAATCCAAGTCATGGTGGTATTCGCCGACTTGGCACTCTCGAACATGTCCGCGGCTGTCTTTTCACCGGCAGCCGTCAGGAAAATCGTATTTCCGTTGGAAGCCCTGTAATCCTTGAGCCGGTCGCCTTGCTGCATGCCGACGACACTGGCTTCGCCGGCGACAGAGGCGGTCAGGGTTGTCTTCAAATCGCCGATCGCAGGGGCCGCCGGATTGGCGCCCACATAGAGGGCGCCAGCCGAGGTTTGGACATTGAAACTGTCGCCGAGAAACTGTTTCAGTTCGGCAACAACGGTGTCGTTAGGCGGCAAATGCTCCGCTGTTCCCAGTCCCGCCAGAGTGCGCCCCGCGAACTGGAACCCGCCGATGGCTGCGCTTTCGGACGTCGCACTGTTTTGAGCGATCGCGAAGTCGGGATTTGCGTGTCCTTCCGGTTTCTTGAAGTTGGAGCTGTCGATGGGTCCGGACGACCATTCCCTAGTATAGCTGTAGGTGGTCACCTTTTCCGTGCCGCCGCCGATCTTGTTTTTCGTTTCGCGCTGGCTCTCTTCTTTCCATTGGTACATTTCGACATGACGCACGAGCCGGATCGTATTGTCCGGCAGGGCCAGGCCGCTGAACAAAGGGTCGGCCGGCGGCGCGCCGACCTTGACCGGCCCGCTGATGTGAACGAGCCGGCCATCGTTGGCCGGGTCGGGCCGCGACGGGTCGACGGACACGACGGCTCCCGCACCCTCGTTGAGCGCGCGTTCGGTTTTCACCGCACGGCCCTCGTTCCAGAACAGGGCGCCGCAGGCGACGATGACGAGGAGGAAACCGGTCACGATGCCGCCGACCGCACCGGTGATGCGGCTGAACCAGGAAGTTGATGTCGTCTCCGTAAACCGGTCGGACATGGGGCTGTTCCTTCATCGGGACGGGGTTGTTATTTATAGATGCTCAAACGGGCGCCATCGCCGCGGATCTTCTTTGCTTCCTCGATCCCTGCAGCGGTCACGCCGGTCTTGCGCACATTTATGGAGCTGACCGCCTCAAGCCCGGCCAGGTGCTTGAGCGCGCCATCGGTGACAGCGGTCTCGTCCAGATTGAGGCTTTTGAGATTTTTCCCCTGAAGCGCGGTGATCCCGGCATCCGAGACCGCCGTTTTCGACAGGGTCAGATAGGCAAGCGAGCCATGGTCGGCGAAAGCCTTCACGCCCTCGTCGGTTATGTCTGTGTCGGCGAGCGTCAGGGTGGTCAGGCTGATGATCTTTGCAGCCTCTGCGGCGGTCGCATCGCCCACGCCGTTCCACGACAGGTTCAGCTCTTCAAGCAGGGCAAGCGTGCCGACATCGGCGGCGCTTTCGTCGCTGACGCTTGCCCGCTGCAGGTGTAGTCGTTTCAGATGGCGGGCCGCCGATAGGGCTTTGAAAGAGGTGCCGGTGATGACCGTGTCGTTCAGGTAAAGCTCGCTCAGGCCCGGAATGGTCGCAATGTGTTCAATGCCCGCATCGGTGATGGTGTCGACATTGTTCAGGTTCACCCGGCTGAGGGCCGGATGGTTCCCGAAAGCTTTGAGCGCCTCGTCGTCAATGTAGAGATTGCTCGCTTCGAGGTCGCGCAGGCGCGGCAGGCCGGCGAGCACGGCAACACCTTTCGGCGTCACGCCCTTGGTCCGCGCGATATTGAGGCGTTCCAGCTGGCTCATGCCCGAAATCGCCTCCAGTCCGGCATCGCCGACCGACATGCTCGTCAGGGCGAGCTGCTCGATACGTTTTGACGTGGCAAGCGCCTTGAACCCGTCCGGCGTTATGCCTTTCACATTGGCCAGTCTCAAGGATTTCAGATTTGGCATCGCGGCGATCGCGCCAATGGCCTCGTCGGAGATTTGCAGATTGGTCAGGGACAGGCCGGTCAGCGATGAAGAACCTGCAATCACCGCAAGTCCGGATGGCGTCATATCAAGCTGGTAGTTGATCGTCAGGTTTTGCAACTTGGGCAGCTCGGCAACGGTTTTCAGGTCGTCGTCTGAAAACCTGGCCGCGCTGCTCGTGATTGACAGAAACTTCAGTGTCGACAGGGAAGATTCGGTGGCGGGCTTGTTCAGAACCTTGATGTCCAGCGCCTGGAAGCGGTCCGCCAAGGCTCCCAGGTCGACGGCCGAAGCGGGCGTGGGCAACAGGGCGATCGCCGCATAAAAAATCGCGGCACCGGTGCATGCTTTCAATCTGAAAATAGACATCCAAAACCAATCCTTATCCTTCTGCCCGTCCGGAAGGCTAGGCAAAAGGGAGCGGCCGCGCGTGCGACGTTCGTGTGATGTGCGGCGTTGACGGATCCCCTATCGTTCGCGTGGTTGCGTGGGTTTCGACCGGTCGGGGTTTCAGAGGCCGGTAAAATTTCGAGACAGTGAAATGACATTCTTTACACGTTTTGACGGACGTATTTTCCGGCTGGAATTCCCGGCCAGGGCGGTCTCATTGTGGAGGGTTGTCGAACTCGGCTTTTTCAACGGCACGCCGGGTGAGAACCGCTACGGGTCCGATCCGCTGGCAGCAGCCAATGGTTGAGGCGGAAACCACCGGGCCTGTCGGCAAGGCGCCGCCGGGCGCCGTCAAGATACTGCGCATCTTCGCGTTTTCTCTTTATGGCGTAGCCCTTCTTGCCGCGCTGGCGCTGGTTTATCTGGGAGCGAGCGAAATCATGCTGAAGGTTGCCGGTACAACGGGCCGGGCAACAGTCGTCGACCTGCGCGACGAGACGTATCGCGTGGTGCGCAGCTACTACGGCGCCGGCGGAACCGCACTCCGGACCGAAATGCGGACGCATTATTATGTGACCTTCCGGTTTGCGACCGACGGCCAGGACTATCGGCAGGAGCGCCTGGTTTCGGAAGGCTTCCACCGCGGCCTCGCCAAGGGACAAACGTTTCCGGTCCGCTATCTGGCGGCTTATCCCGAATTCAACCGGATCGACCCGGACCGGAGCTTCTGGGGGCTGCTCGTCTCCGGGCTACTCGTGGTCTTTTTCGGGTCTTGTGGCTGGCTGTTCCACCGGGTCAGCGGAAAACTGGCTGCCACCGAAAGGCTCCGGTCGGAGCAACCACAAGGAGCCTAGGAGATGCTCGTCTACATCCCGATGAACGCCAACCAATGGCTGTTGCGCACGCGCGACGGCAAGCGGGAAGCCTCATGGCGCATGTGGTTTTTGATCTTCCTTCTGCCGATCGGGTTCCTGTGCGCCACGGTTTGGCTGGTCTTCCAGAGCCTTTACCTCGATGCCACGGCGGTAAGGACGGCCGGCGAGGTCGTGCGGGTTTATGAATGGGAGGACTGGACGCCCTGGGACGGGGACACAACCGCCTATAGTCCCGTCTTCCGATATCAATTTTCCGACGGTTCCATGACCGAGGCAAGCACCGGACTGTCGTCTCCCAATTGGAATTTCCCGGTCGGGTCCAGCCATGAAATCCTGTTTGACCCGGACCGAAAAGGCGACGTCAAACTCAACAACTTCGAGACCTTGTGGGCCGTGCCGCTCATCATCGCGCTGATCGGGCTGGCGGCACTTGTTCCTTCCGGAATCGCCAGTCTGCTTTTGTTGTGCTGGCTGAAGGGTGGCAGAAAAGCAAGGACCGCAAACAAGTGAACGATGTCGAAAATCCCAGTGAAGCGGCACAACGATAAACGCGGCCCATCGCACAAACGTCGCATGTCTGGATATCTCCGACCTCTTATCTCTTCAGCCAGTGGGCGAGAGATAAGGAGTGTCTAGCATGCGTACTTGTTCGATTGCGTTGTCTGTCGCTGCCGTTTTGGCATTTTCAATGCCCGGTCCGGTTTTCGCCTGGGACCTGATTGGAACCAGGGTCGTGACCGACCGGGTGGACCGGGACGTGGTTCACGCGTCCGGACCACGGCGTTTCAAGCAGATCAAGTTCTGCGTCTTCCGCAACCCGGTGCGTTTTTATGATGTCGATGTCCGTTTCGCCAACGGCGGCCGCCAGGACGTAAAGATTGCCAGGCGGATCAATGCGGGGCGATGCACGCGCGCGATCGACCTCAAGGGCCCCAAACGCAACATCGCCCATGTCAAATTCATCTACGAGGAAACGAGCCTCAAGCTGAGACGCGCGACCGTCCGCGTCTTCGGCCGCTGACCGGCAATTTTATGGAGCCGTACCCGAGGGTGGCGACCGTCCGCCACCCTCGGGCAATTGGCGTTTTCAGTACCGGAACAGATCCTGATCGATACCGGCGGCCTGGAACACGTAATCGCGGCTTGCCTCCAGTTCCCGGCGCAGGCGGGCAAGGTCGAAGCCCATCAGCGTTCCGCGCCATTTCTTGATCTTGCCTGCGACGAAAACAGTGTCGACGTTGGTCCGCTCCATCAGTGTGACCACGGCGCCCGGCACATGGTTGAGCGGCGCGACGTTCAGGGCCTCTGCGTCCAGGAGGATGATGTCGGCTTCCTTGCCAGGGGTCAGCGAACCGGTCTTCTTTTCCAGTTTCAATCCGCGCGCGCCTTCGATCGTGGCGCTCCGGATCGCGTCCATGGCCGTCAGCAGGGTCGGATAGTCCTCGCCGGCCAGCGCCAGTTCGTTGGCGAACATTCGCTGGAGGGTCACCATGGAACGCATCTGGGTGAAGGCGTCCGCCGTCATGGTGCATTCCACATCTGAGGACAGGGACGACCGAAGGCCGCGGTCGATCGCCTTCTGGATCGGCGGGGCGCCGTGGCGCATGTGCATTTCAATCGGCACGGACAGGGAGATATGCGCGCCCGCATCGGCGGCGTAGGTCCAGCCGGCGTCGGACATGCCGGTCATGTGGATGAAGATGTTGTCCGGGCCGAACTTGCCTGCCGCACCCAGCGCGTCGAAGGTCTCCTGCATGCCGAAGGTGCCGACCACGTGGAGCGCAATCGGAAGGCCAAGCTCACGGCCGATCTCCCAGCTCTTCTCGTATCCGGGCAGGTAGATCTCGCCGCCCATGACCACGGTGATCAGCTGGTCGTCGGAGGCGAAATACTCCGCCTTGATGCGCCGGGCGTCTTCCGGATATTCCGCATTGTCGCCCCAGCCCTCGAAATAGCCGAACACCGACCGCCGGCCCGCGTCGCGCAGGCCCTCGATGGCCGCGTCGGAATGTTCCGGCGAATGATGGATCTGGCTCACGTCCATCACCGTGGTGACGCCGACATCGAGCTGGGCGATCGAGCCGAACAGCTCGTTGATGTAGACGTCCTCCGGCCGGTAGACCATGGAGAAGGTCTGCAACATCTTTTCATAATAATTGTATTCGCTTTCCGGCCGGCCGTCGTTGATCAGGATCGCGTCGGCCAGAACCCCGCGAAGCGCGGTCTCGAACTGGTGGTGGTGGGTGTCGATGAAGCCGGGCATGACGATCTTGCCCGAAGCATCGATGACCACCGCATCCGGCGCGTCGATGTTGGCTCCAACCTCGGCAATAAGGCTGCCGTCGATCAGGACGTCACCGACAGGAAAGTTGCCGACGCTGTCGTCGACCGAAAGAACCGCACCGCCCTTGATCAACACCTTCCGGCCCGCTTCGCCGATGCCTTTGGGCAGGGTCGCCGCCGTGGCGTCCTGAGCGGCCGTCGAGCCCGCAAGGGTCGCTGCCGCGGCCTCGGCACTCGCCGTGCCGGCTCGGCTCAGATAGTCGCGCCGCGTCGGGCATGAAGAAAGCGGTTCGCCGCTCCCGCAAAGTCTGCACATTGGAAGTCCTCCCTGGTCCGTCCTGGTCTTGCATGCGTGACCTCGGCAGCAGACGACGGGAGTGACAGAAATCCTGTCGCCGGATCAGCTGCCGATGATCGATTCCGCCATCGGATAGCGCGCGATCGCATGGGCGATGCGCGACGCGGTCGCCTGCAGTTTCGGCAGGCGTTCGGCTACGAGTTGCTCCGGCGTCACCAGCCCGGTGTAGCCGGAGGAATTCAGGGCCGCGATCGTGCGGCCGTTGCTGCCGCGGATCGGCACCGCGATCGCGGTAATGCCGTAGTCGAGCTGGTCGACCGTGGTGGCGTAGTTCCGTTCACGGGCAAGCTCTACTTCCCGCCGAAGCGCCTCCGTGTCCGTCACGGTCTTGTTGGTAAGCGCCTTTGGCTGAAGGTCGTGAAAATAGGCACACAGTTTGTCGTCCGGGAGACCGGCCAGAAGCACCCGCCCGAGCGAGGTGGCGTGAGCCGGGTAGCGCGCGCCGACCACGGCGGTGGCGCGCCGCGCGCGCTGTACCGAGTAATGGGCGATATAGATGACATCCTCGCCGTCCAGCGTTCCCACCGAAGACGCATCGCCGAAATCCTCGACCACGTTGCGCAGCTCGGGTAGCAGCATCTCGTCGATCCGCGCGGAGAAATAGAACGCAGAGCCCAGACCCATCACCTTCGGACGCAGGAAGAACCGCTTGTTGGCGTGCCCGGCATAGCCGAGGTCCACAAGTGTGATCAGGCTGCGCCGGGCCGCGGCCGGCGTCAGGCCGGTCCGGCGGGCGATTTCGCTGAGGCTCATTTCCGGATGCCCGCTATCGAAACATTCGATGATCGCGAGGCCCTTCGCGAGCGCTTCCACGAATTCCGGTGATCGGGTCGTTTCTTCCAAGGCGACGTCCTTTCCGTTCCCGCTCAGCCTTGCGGAGCGAGAACGAAATCGAACTTGAACTTGGCGTCAGGTTTGATCTTCAGATCGAAGTCGAACGTGTCGGTCGGCTTGACCGGCTCCAGCTTGGCAATAAGCGACCTGCGTACGCCGAACACCGCGTCATTGTCCAGATATTCGGTGTTTTCGAAGAAGACCTCGGTGGTGATCGCGTTCATACCCGCAGCCCGTATGATGTAATGGAGATGGGCCGCGCGCCATGCGTGCCGGTTGCCGGCCCGCAGAAGATCGCCGACCGGACCGTCATAAGGCACGGTGTAGGGCTTGGGCAGGACGGTGGTGTAGTAATAGTCGCCCTTGTCGTCAGCTACGAACTTGCCGCGCAGGTCGTATTTGTCCTGGCCTTCCTCCTGGATCGGGTAGGTGCCGCTGGAATCCGCCTGCCAGGTATCGACGATCGCGCCGGGAAGCGGATTGCGCAGCGTGTCCATCACCTTGCCATGAACAAGCACGGTGACACCGTCGCGGCCGTCGGCGAGGTGATCGCCAAGCTGCTTGTCCGGGGCCTTATCCAGATAGAACGGGCCGAGATTGGAGCCTTCGGTGGCTCCACCGCGCGTGTTGATCATGTCGACCAGGGCGGAAAAGCCGAGCACGTCGGACAGGAGGATGAACTCGTGCCGCTCCGGCGTTGAGATCTTGCCACAGTCGTAGAGGAAGGTGAGCACGCCCATCCATTCCTCATGGGTGAGGTTCACTTCGCGCGTGTAGTCGTGCAGGTGTTCGATCAGCTTGTTGAGCAAAAGCTGAATACGGCTTCCGTCCTCTGTTCTGAAAGAATCCTTGACCGCCTGGGTGATCGTGAACTCGTTCACGTCTTTCATCGTCTCCTCCCGTACGTCTGCCAAGCCGTTGATTTTGCAACCGTAGATTCGCAATCGGCTTTGTACCCTTGACGAAACCGTAAAACAGATAATAATTTTCTACAAGCGTAAAAGTTTTCGCATACCGAAAAATAAAAGGAGCGGACATGCGTATCGGAAAGCAGGATCAGGCTTTCACGGCTATCGCGACTTCGGACGCGGACAGCATCACTGTGCGGGGCTACGACCTTGTCGACGAGCTGGTCGGGGAGATCGATTTCACCGACTATTTCTGGCTGCTCGTTCTTGGCGAAAAGCCGACGGACAAGCAGCGTCGCATGATGAACGCCTGTCTCGTCTCCATCGCCGAGCACGGGCTGGTGCCGAGCGTGCAGGCCGCGCGCATGACGCTGGCCGCGGCACCGGAAGCCTGGCAGGGGGCAATGTCAGCCGGCCTCCTTGGTATGGGATCCGTGGTTGCCGGCAGTTCCGAAATCGCCGGACTTTATCTTGCCGAGGTGATCGCTAAGGCGAAAAACGAAGACAAGGATATCGAGACCGCCGCGGTCGAAAGCCTTCAGGCGCTGAAGGAAGCGCGCAAGAAGGTGCCCGGCCTCGGTCACCCCCAGCACAGCGCCGGCGATCCGCGCGCGGACCGGCTGCTCGAAATCGCAGATAAGAACGGCGTTTCCGGCATCTACATCGAGACCCTGCGTGTGCTGGCGAAACATGCACCGGCGATCATCAACCGGCCGCTGCCGATCAATGTGTCCGGCGCGATTCCGGCTGTCATTCTCGATGCCGGCTGGCCGCTCGATGCGCTGAAGGCGGTGCCCCTGCTCGCCCGCACCGCCGGGTTGGCGGCGCATCTCTACGAGGAAGCGCAGCGCTCGATCGGGTTCATCATGTCAAACGAGGCCGATCTCGCCATCGCCTATGACGGTGCGCCGTCAAAAAAGACAAAAGAAACAAAACCGGCCGGGGACTGAGACATGGTCAAGATCCTCAGAAACATCCGTGTCATCGAACTGGGCACCTACATCACCGGCCCGGCGGCCGGCATGCATCTGGCCGATCTCGGCGCCGATGTCATCAAGGTCGAGCGGCCGGGCGAAGGCGACCCGTTTCGCGCCTTCAAGGGCGGGCTCTATTCGCCGCATTTCCAGACCTACAACCGCAACAAGCGCTCCATCGCGCTCGACACCAAGAAGCCGGAGGATCTTCAGGTCCTGCAGGACCTGGTCGCCTCCGCGGATGTCTTCATCCAGAATTTCCGGCCGGGGGTCGCCGAAAAACTCGGCGCGGGGGAAGAGGATCTGCGCAAGGTCAATCCGGGGCTCATCTATTGCGCGATTTCGGGCTTCGGCCGCACCGGCCCGTCGAAGGACCGTCCGGCCTATGACACGGTCGCCCAGGCCGCCAGCGGCTATTTGCGCTTGCTGACCCCGCCGGTGAACCCGCGCGTGATCGGCCCGGCGATCGCCGATGCGGTCACGGGCCAGTATGCCGCGCTCGGCATTCTCGCGGCCCTCCTGGAGCGCACGCAGACCGGCGAAGGCCGCCGGCTGGACATCTCCATGCTGGAGGCCATGAGCCACTTCAACCTGGACAGCTTCACCCATTATTTTTCCGAAGGCGAGATCATGGGTCCGCTGTCGCGTCCGGTCGTTTCCCAGTCCTACACGTTCGAGTGCAGCGACGGGAAATGGATCGCGATCCACCTGTCGTCTCCAGCGAAGTTCTGGAACGGCCTCCTGCAGGCGACCGGACAGGAACAGCTCAACGACGATCCGCGTTTCAGCGAACGGCTGCAGCGGATCGAGCATCAGGACGACCTGATCGCCCATTTCACGCCGGTCTTCAAAACCGACACCCGTGCAAACTGGTGCGACAGGCTGCTGGCGGCCGAAGTGCCCCATTCGCCGGCCTACGATTCCGACGAGGCGCTGGAAGACCCGCAGGCAAAACACCTGCAGATCGCCGTTCACGCAGACCATCCGGTGATGGGAGCGTTCACCACCGTGCGCGCGCCCTATTCATTCGACAGCGAGCCGGATCTCGCCATCGTGCCGCCGCCCATTCTAGACGAGCACGGCGCGGAAATCCGCGAGGAGCTCAGGCGGAAGAAGACCGGATAAGCGTTCGGGCGGGAGGGCCTTGAACGCCGCGAAACAAAGGGGGGAACAATGACCGGGAATGGGGAACTGACGGCACTGCCGGTGCCGGATGTCATGGAAGCCAGCCGCGAGATGCTGCAGAAGCAGCTCTACGCCATCTTCACCGAGCCGTCGAACGGCATCGGACCGGTTCTGGAACAGATGGCCGACCACCTGGCCTTCCAGGTCCAGCTCGAAAAAGACGGCATTATGTTTGCGGCCGGGCCCATGTGGACCGACGACGAGGAACGCTGGGAGGGCGAAGGTCTCGTCGTCGTGCGCGCCGCCTCGCGGGCGGACGCCATCGCCATTGCCGAACGCGATCCGATGCACCGGAGCGGCGCCCGGACCTTCCGGGTCCGCCCCTGGATGATCAACGAAGGCAGCATCACCGTCCGGCTCGACTACTCGAGCCAGACATTCGAATTGCTGTGAACAGAGGGAGGAATCAATGAAAACCTTATTCGGACTGCTGACTGCGGGCATGCTGACACTATCCGTGCCGGCCATGGCCCAGGAAACCATCAATCTCACCGTGGCATCGAGCCACCCGACCGCGATCCCGTGGGTCGGCATGATCAAGACCCACTTCATGGCCCGGACCGACGAGATCCTGGCGAAGACCGGCAACTACAAGATCGACTGGAACGAGGCCTTCGGCGGTCAGCTCTACAAGGCGAACGCCACGCTCACCTCGGTGGAGGAAGGCATCACCGATGTCGGCTGGGTGTTCTCCTTCCTGGAGGCGGCAAAGCTGCCGCTCAGCCAGGCATCAAGCTACGCGCCGTTTTCCACCAACAACCCGGCGGTCCAGCTGTCGGTGATGGAAGAGCTTTTTGAGACCAACGATGCCTTCCGCAACGAGTGGGAGCAGCACAATCTGAAGGTGCTCGGCTTTACCGGCACCGACGGCTATGACCTCTACACCAAGGCGCCCCTGGACAGCTTCGCCGCGCTCGACGGCATGAAATTGTCCGCGCCGGGCGTGCTCGGCAACTGGCTGCGCGGCACCGGGGCCAATGCGGTCGACGGCGCGTTGACCACCTTCTACACCGATATCCAGACCGGCGTGTCGGACGGTGTGCTGTCCCTTGCCCTCGGCGTCCTGCCGACCAAGGTCTACGAGGTCGCGCCCTATATCACCCGTGTGGACATGGGCGTTGCCTTCTCCGGCGCGGTCGCCATCAACCGGGACACCTGGGACGGTCTGCCAGAGGAAGTCCAGAACGCCATGGTCGAGGCGGGCAAGTATTACACGGTCTCCCACGGCGAGGACCTGCTGAAGCGCCATGAATTCGCGCTCAACAAGATGGTCGAGGTCGGAGCGGACCAGAATCCGCCGGTTTCCATCACGCCCATGACCCAAAGCGACCGGGGCGCGTGGGTGAATGCGATGCCCAATCTCGCCAAGGAATGGGCCGATTCCCTTGAGGAGCGGAACATTCCGGCGCGCGATTTCCTCAAGGGCTATATGGCCGGGCTCCGCAAGAAAGGCGAGACGCCCGTGCGTGCCTGGGACAACGATCTCTGATCGCGGTCCGGCAACGTGACGGGACATCCTGAAAAGGCCGGCGTTTCCGAAGGGAAACGCCGGCTTCCAATCCTGCGCCGCTCGTGGGGCTTCCTCGTCGATGCGCTGGCGGCCACGGGCACGCTTCTGATCGGGGTGCTGATGCTGGTCATCTGCGCCGATGCGGTGGCCCGCAACACCATGGGCGCATCCCTGCCGCTGGTCTCGGAACTGGGCGCCCTGATGCTGGTGATGATCGTCTATCTGCAGCTCGCCACCACGGTGCGCGCCGACCGCCTCGCCCGAACGGAAATCTTCTTCACCGGCTTCCGAGAAAGCTTTCCCCGCGCGGGCGCCTTGCTGTCCGCCATCTTCGATGCGGTCGGGGCCGCCGCTGTCGGCGGCATCGCCTGGTCGACGATCCGGATCCTGGAGAAGGACTGGAAGTCGGGCGAGTACATCGGCGTGACCGGTATCGCCACCCTGCCGACCTGGCCGTTCCGGGTGCTCATCCTGCTGGGTGTGACCGTAGCTGCGATTGAATTCCTCATACGCGTCGTGGCCGCCCTGCGGTTCGCGGCGTCGGGAGATACCAAATGAGCCCGGTCGAAATCGGCATCGCGGCCATCGCCGGCCTGATGGTCCTGATCTATCTCGGCATGCCCATCGGGGTCTCGATGCTGGCGGTGTCTTTCTTCGGCGTCGCGGCCATCCGCAGCGACATCGTTGCCGTTCGCATGATCGGCGCTGTCGCCAACGACTCCTTGCGCGAATACCTGTTCGCCGTGGTGCCGCTGTTCGTACTGATGGGACTGCTCGTCACCGTTTCCGGCGTCGGCAAGGACACGTTCGATGTCTTCGAGCGGGCCATGAAGCGGGTTCGCGCCGGTCTCGGCATGGCGACGGTGTTTTCCAACGCCATCTTTGCGTCGATCACCGGCATTTCGATCGCGTCGGCCTCGGTCTTCAGCCGGGTCGCGGTTCCCGAAATGACCCGCCACGGCTATTCCCGAAAATTTTCGACCGGCGTTGTCGCGGGCAGTTCCGTGCTGGGCATGCTGATCCCGCCCTCGCTCCTGATGATCGTCTATGCGGTCATTGCCGAGGAATCGGTCGGCCGCATGTTTCTCGCAGGCATCGGGCCGGGGATCCTGCTTTCCCTGATGTTCTGCCTGGCGATCTGGCTGATGGCCACGTTCCGCAAGGACTTCGTCTATTCGAAGGCTCCCGACACCGGCGACATCGGCGATCTGAACCTGCTCGACATCGTCTTCAAGGCGATCCCGATCCTGTGCCTGATGCTGCTGGTTCTCGGTGGGCTTTACGGCGGCTTTCTCAATCCGACCGAGGCGGGTGCTGCCGGCGCGTTCGGCGCCCTGGTGGTCGCGCTGATCCGCAGGTCGCTGACCGGCCGCAGCTTCTGGCGACTTCTGGTGGAAACCGGGCAGATCACCGTCTCCGTTCTGTTCCTGATCATGGCGGCGAGTTTCTTCAGCCGCATGCTGGCGCTTTCCGGCCTGCCGAACGCTCTGGCCGACCTGCTCCTGAGCAGTTCCCTCGGCGCTTACGGTTTCCTGCTGCTTTTTCTGGTGCTGGTGATCTTGCTCGGCTGCCTGATCGATTCCATCTCGATCATGCTGATCCTGCTGCCGATCGCCTTACCCGTCGCGGAGGCCGCCGGGTTCGACCTGATCTGGTTCGGGGTGCTCACCGTGATCGGGGTGGAGGTCGGCCTTCTCACGCCGCCCTTCGGTCTCTCCGTCTACACGATCAAGTCGTCCATGGCCGATCCGGACCTGACGCTCGGCGACGTCTTCCGCGGCGCCATGCCCTTTGTCCTGACCATGATCCTCTGCATAGCGATCATCGTCGTCTTCCCGCCGATCGCGACCTATCTCGCGCGGCTTTGAAAAACTTCGGAGACCAGACCCATGAAGACGCTTCTCTTCATCTGCGGCAGCCTACGGGCCGCTTCTTCCGCGCGCGGCACCCAGAAGGCGCTGCAGGCAGCTCTTTCCGGGACTTGCGCGTTTGACGAGGCCGATATCGGCGCGCTGCCCCATTACAACGCCGACATAACCGACGACCGGCAAGTGGAGGCTTTCAAGCGCCAGGTGGCCGCGGCCGACGGCGTGGTGTTCGTCACGCCGGAATACAATTACGGCATTCCGGGCGTCCTCAAGAACGCCATCGACTGGGCGTCCCGGCCTGGCTATGCCTCCGTCTTCAAGGACAAGCCCATCTTCGTCATCACAGTCTCCGGCGGCGCGCTGGGCGGTGCCCGCGCGCAATTTCAGCTGAAATATGCCATGAGCGCCATGCTCGCCCGCGTGTTCCCCTATCAGGAAGTCGTCGTGCCAACCGCCAATGACAAGATGAAGGACGGTGTACTGGCCGATGAGGCGATCATCTCGTTCGCGGCGGAGGGCTTGAAGGCCTTCATTGCGGAACTCTGAACGGATCGGTCGTAAGGAGCCTTTCCGCGATCGCCTCAGTACAGCCCGTTCCTCAAACTTCGGGCTTGATGATCCGGTCGCGGCAGCCTTCCATTCCGCCGAAAGAACTGCACTATCAATTTCAGGGACCAAAACACGTTCGGGTCGATGTCAGCCAGGAACCGCCGTCAAACATTGCCAATGCCGCAAGCTTTGCTCCGCCTTTAGTTAATTTTACTATAGCGGCGCGAAAGATATACCACATCGCCGGATTTCAGCCATTTATATATGGACGATCCTTTGGTTCCTGCGAACTCCAGGAAAAACTTGCTTAAGATGGGCACCTGTTTAATTCGCGTGGTCTTTTTGTCGTTCATTTGATCGAGTGCGCGTATGACGCCTGAAGACAGCAGGGTTTCGCCCTGCAATTCCAGCCCGGAGCAGCTCTCAAAGCACTGGTTGGTACCTTCCACCATGTTCGAACCGCGCATGTCGGCCCATGAGAACACGCCGCCGGGTTTGAGAACGCGGGCTACTTCGGAAAGAAACCCGGACATGTTCGCATAACAGTGGGAGGATTCGATATTGATCACCACATCGAAACTCCCGTCGGAGAAGGGAAGATCTTCTGCATCCCCCCATCGAAACGACAGGACATCCGATTCACCATTGAGATCCTGAGCCCGCTTGACGGTGACATTCGAGTAGTCGATGCCAATGGCTGCTTTTGGCTGATGGTACTTCGCGATATACGCTGTGCCGCCGCCCCTGCCGCAGCCAACTTCCAGGACCCGTTTTCCAACGAGATCCAGTCCATCCACGGCTTGCTGGTAAAGCCCGATAAAAGCCCGCTCCGGTTCATCTTCGGTATCGAGCGGAAACGGGTTGCTGCCCGCCGGTGGCAGATAGCCGTAGTTCATGAAGCGCCAGTCCTTGTCCGACCAAAAACGCGACATCAGGTTGTACAGTCGACGCCAACCCCACTTGCGCGCCCTGGGAAACAGACCCTTGTCGGCGGCTTCAAGAACCAGATTGAATGCTCGGCTTGTCACAGGTGGTGCTCTTTCTCAAAAAAAGTCCGTTGCGAAATGGAAGGAGGCCGGATTTACGTCGCCAGCCCTGGCTTGACTGCGAGACCATCGGTTTCCCGCGCCACCCATGCCCGCCATGTCTCGATGAGCTTCTCGTCTCGCTCCTTGGCCGGATCGTAGCCGGGCAGGTAGTATTTCAAAAAGGCGAAAAGGCTGAGGCGCATGAACCCCGGCTTGACCAGAAGAAGCCACATAAAGCGCGACCAGAAGCGGACCCCGGTCTTCTCGCCGTCGGCTCGGCTATAGATCGAGATATTGCGGAAGAAGTTCACGAAAAAATGGGCGGCGACGCCGTTGGCGGCGCCAGTCCGCAGCAGATACCTTTTCCAGGTAGGCATGTCACGCGTCACATCGTTGAAAACATCGATAGCGACCGCCATATGCTCCAGTTCCTCCAGCGCGTGCCAGACCCAGAGTCTGCGGTAACGCATGTCCGCCCCTTCGAACAAGGCCGGGTTGCGAAGCGTTGCGAAGGAAAATGTGGCGGTGAAATGCTCGATCGCGCAGGTCACCGCCAGACGGATCAGCGGGCTTTTTATGGTTCGCAGGGTTCCGCAGAAGTTTTTTTCCATGGTATCGACATCGTATCCGAGCGCTGCCAGCGACTTGTTGTAATCCACATGCTCGCGCGTATGGAAAGCCTCCTGAACCGCATATCCTTTTATCTCCGCGCCGAGTTCCCTGTCGGATATCCTGTCCGCATAGTGGTTTAGCGAGCGAATGAAAAAACGCTCTCCTTCCGGCAAGGCAATTGAAAAACAATCGACCATTGCCGTCTTCTGAAGATCTCCGCCGAACCAGTGACGTTTCGAATGCGTCGAAATCCCGAAATGAATATCGCGCGGGATGATGTCCTTGTGTGCAATCGACATTAATAAGTATCCAAGCCAGACAGTCGTGCTGGCAGTATTATGATTTGCAGGAGCGCATACCGGCGGGAAGCTGTGTATTTATTGGAATGCGCCGGCTCAGTTCAGGCGTTCGTTGGCCATAAGAACGGCTTGCTAAAATGAAAACAAAAACCTTCGTGGCGCTTGCGCGAGAGCAAGGTAGATAAAAGTCGTCGAATCGTGAATGTGGTAAAACAGGCTTGCCATCTGAATCTCCTTGCCAGGTCACCCCGCCTGGGTTGAGTTAAATGAAAGATGGCAGGTCTCCTGACTTACGACTCGCCGCGGAACTGCGCCTTCCCGGATCGTCAGGATCCAGTGGTAAATGCAGACCACTTGCCGTTTACAGTTGCGGGGGCAGTCGTGGAATTGCCAAATCGGGCGCACCACGTTCCCTTTTCATTCCGGCCCGATGGATGGGACCGGAAACCATCGTTTTTCAAAAGAACAAGAATGAAAAAGAAAGTCAATTCGGAAAACCGAACCGTGCTATCCGCCTTTTCCATACGATGAATAGAGCATAGCGAACAGCCGCTTGTCAGCTCTGAGGCTTGCCATTGGCCCTCGGAGGTTTTCAAGATTTTGCAACGCAGGAGACAGCCATTTCCTCGCTTTCCTTTGCCGGATTGGCGCCTGAAAATAGAATTTTCTGGGTCCGTACCCTAGGGTACGGACCCTAACGCGTGGGGCCGATTTCGGGAAGCGTCTCCCAAGGCTGTCATGACTGCATAGGGGGCACGAATGTTTGGACCGGCTTCTTGCCGGGTGTCTCCGGTCCGTACTTATGCGGTGGGAGGCGCGGAACGAGAGGCCCGCGTAAAGCTGCGTTCTGCAGATCTCAACCGGCCGGATGGGCGACAAGGCTGTCAAACTGTCCCGCATGATAGACAAGAGGCGCGGCGGCGGGATCATGATCCAGGTGCCGGATATGGCCCAGAAGAAGGACATGATCCCCCGCCTCGACCTGGTGGACAACGTCAGCCACCAGGATGGCCGCAGCACCGTGCAGGGTGGGCATGCCATGGCGCTCCTGAAACAGGTTCGTCAGGGTATCGTCAGTCCGTCCGGCGAAATGCAGGGCATGCGGCTGCATATCCCGGGAAAGGATGTTTACGGCATAGCATCCGGCCTCGAGGATCTTGCCCAGCGTTCTCGACTGGCGGTCGATTGATATGGCGATCAGCGGCGGATCGAGAGATACCGACATGAACGCACTCGCCGTCATGCCTTGGGTGCCCTCGGGAGTGCGGGTGGTGATGACCGTAACGCCGGTGGCGAATCTGCCGCAGCAATCGCGCATGGCGCGTGGGTCGATTGAGTCCATAGCGGCGGTTTCAGGCAAAATGTCTTCTCCCGTCAAAAGATTGGTGCTGGCATTGAATTTCTGGCCATCGATGTCCGACGCGGGCAATCCCGGCCGCTTTGCAAACGCAGAACGGCCGGGAACCGGTCAGTTTCGGCTCAGGTTTTACTCCGCTGCGAGCGAAGTGGAGAACTCCCGCCGGATGATGTCGGCACCGGCGCTGAGAGCATTGAGCTTACCACGGGCGACCTCACGCGAGAGTGGCGCCATGCCGCAATTGGTGCAGGGATAGAGCTTGTCCGCATCCACAAACTGAAGCGCTTTGCGCAGGGTGTCGGCCACTTCCTCCGGCGTCTCGATAGTATTGGTCGCCACATCAATGGCTCCGACCATCACTTTCTTGCCGCGAATGAGCTCGATCAGATCAATCGGCACATGCGAGTTATGGCATTCCAGCGAAACCAGATCGATATTGGACTTCTGGAGTTTGGGGAATGTCTCTTCATATTGCCGCCATTCCGAACCCAGCGTTTTTTTCCAGTCGGTGTTGGCCTTGATGCCATAGCCGTAGCAGATATGAACAGCCGTCTCGCATTTCAGACCTTCGATGGCCCTTTCCAGGGTCGCAATTCCCCAATCGTTTACCTCGTCAAAGAACACATTGAACGCGGGTTCGTCGAACTGGATGATATCAACCCCGGCCGCCTCGAGTTCCCTGGCTTCCTGATTGAGGATGGTGGCAAATTCCCAGGCGAGTTTCTCCCGGCTCCTGTAATGCGCGTCGTAGAGCGTATCGATCATGGTCATCGGCCCGGGCAGGGCCCATTTGATGGGGCTGCCGGTCTGCTGACGCAAGAACTTTGCATCTTCCACGAAGACTGGCTTTTCGCGCGACACCGCTCCCACGACCGTCGGCACGCTCGCATCGTAACGATCGCGAATCCTGACGGTCTCGCGCTTTTCGAAATCGACCCCGGCAAGATGCTCGATAAAGGTCGTGACAAAGTGTTGGCGCGTTTGTTCGCCGTCGCTGACGATGTCGATGCCCGCGACCTGTTGTTCAATGAGAGCGACGCGCAGGGCATCCTGCTTGGCCTCGATCAGGGCGTCGCCTTCCAGCTTCCAGGGCGACCAGAGTTTTTCAGGCTCCGCGATCCATGAGGGTTTGGGCAGGCTGCCGGCCGTGGATGTGGGGAGAAGTTTTGTCATGTGAGGCATCCCTTTTTATGTCTTTCTGTCGTTCAGGCAGCCTGTTGCCCGGACCAGGCCCGCAGAATGGCCTGATACGGCTTTATGAAGTGCTCTTCGGCAAACCGGCCTTGCTCGACCGCCAATCGGCTGCGTTCCTCACGGTCGTAGACGACCCGTGTGAGCGAGTGATCCTGATGCTGAAGACTCGGCTTGTAGCAAGCGCCGGCGGCGGAATTGGCGTTGTAGATTTCCGGCCGGTAGATCCTCTGGAACGTCTCCATCGTGCTGATGGTGCCGATCAGCTCGAGGTTTGTATAGTCGTTGAGAAGGTCTCCGAAGAAGTAGAATGCCAGCGGGGCTGCGCTGTTCGGCGGCCTGAAGTAGCGCACGTCCAGCCCCATTTTCCTGAAATATTGCTCGGTCAGAGAGGTTTCATTCGGTTGATATTCCGTGCCGAGCACGGGATGTTCATTTGTCGTCCGATGATATGTCTTGCTGTCCGAAACGCTGAGGCAGATCACCGGGGGCTTTTTAAAATGGTCCTTATAGACATCGGAGCTCACGAAACTCTTGAAGATCTTTCCGTGCAGGTCGCCAAAATCGCTCGGAACGCTGAAAACGGCCTTCCCCCTGTTATGTTCCGGCAGCACCACGCTGAAATCATAATCACGCACATAGGACGAGAAATTGTTTCCGACGAGGCCTTCGATGCGCGTGTCGGTCTTTCGGTCAAGGATCGTCGTCTTTAGAACTTCGATCGCCGGGAAGGCCTTCCCATTGCCTTCGACATCCATCTCGACGGAAATGATATCGAGCTCGACAGAGTAACGATCTCTCTCCGGATTGTCCCATTGCGCGAGATCATTGCAACGATTGTCGATCATTTGCAAAGCGTTGCGCAGGTTTTCCTGGCGGCTTTCTCCGCGTGCCAGATTCGCGAAGTTGGTCGTAAGCCGCGTGCTGTCCGCTGGCTTGTAGTTTTCGTCGAAACGAAGGCTCTTGATCGTGAAGGTGAAGTCTTTGGTCATCATCATCTCGTTTCCTGGCTTCCGATGCAAATCCCAAGGCAGATCCCGCTCTTTCAGGGAGACTTGATTTCCTTGTCGAGTTTGCTCAGTCAGTGGTCTTCATGTGTCGACGGTTCAGGGCGGTGCGTCTTGTATGCCCGAGCTGAAACATGAAGAAAAATGATACTTTTTCAGAAAAGCATGACTCACTATCATGCTAAAGATGAGTTGCCCCGATTATCGCATAACCTGCGAACGTTCCTCGCCGCCCACATTTGCCTGGAACAAAGCAGAAGGCCTCAGCGACCTTGCCGTGGCCGTTCAGATCTGAACTGTCTCGGCCAGACTGATGAAGCCGTCCATATAACTGGCCGCCTTTCCTGCGCGATGGCCTAGATGGATGGACTTGGTGATCCCCTCGCCCAGACGAAGGCCTCTCACCCCTTTGGTGTCGCGCAACAGCCAATCGGGCGTTGCACTGACAGCACGGCCCGAGGCAACCAGCCTCAGCATCAGATCGGTCGTCTCCACTGTACGGTGACGACGCGGCAGGGCATGGGCGGGGACAAGGAAGCGGGAATAGATATCCAGTCTCTCGCGGGAGACGGGATAGGTAATCAGGGTTTCACCCGCCAGATCCTCGGGCTCGATCCGCTGTTTTTGCGCCAAGGGATGGGTCTCCGCCACCGCCAGAACCAGCTCGTAATCGAAGACGGGCTTGTATTCGAGCCCTGGACGCTCGACCGGATCGGGGGTGACGAGAATGTCGATCTCATGGCCCAGAAGTGCGGCCAACCCTCCGAACTGGAAGGCTGTGGTCACATCCAGTTCGACATCGGGCCATTCCGCCAGAAACGGGTCCACCACCCGCATCAGCCAGTCCTGGCAGGGGTGACATTCCATCCCCACCCGGATCGCGCCGCGCCGCCCGCGTGCATAGTCTTCAAGTACGATCGCGCCATGTTCAAGCTGTGGCAGCACCCGCATCGCCAACCCTAAAAGATAGTCGCCCGCAAGCGTCAAACGCAGCTTGTGCCCCTCGCGCTCCCAGAGTTTGACACCGTAACGATCCTCGAAACGGCGGATCGCGTGGCTGACCGCCGATTGGGTCAGGTTCAGCTGGCCGGCGGCCTGGGTCAGGCTGCCCGTCCGGTTAACCTCGCGCAGGATGGCCAGAGGTTGGATATCGATCATTTAACATGAATCCTTATCATACACCTCCAGAATAACCCTAATTTTCGTCATGATCCACCATGACTCCAGTCCCTCCAAAGACAGCCTCGGGGCGAGACATGGCCGCGATTCACAGCCCGGGCGCACCCTGCGCCGGCGAGAAATGCGCGCTCGAAACCGCGACTGAAATCGAATGGAAGCGCGAAGACCCGCTAGAAATGTCGGCAGCGATCGAAGCGCAGCCCGTTCCTCAAACGTCGGGTTTGATGATCCGGTTGCGCAGGACGCCGATCCCTTCGACTTCCAGCTCGACGACATCGCCCGGCGCCAGAAAGCGCATGTGTTCGAGCCCGCACCCGTTGCCGACGGTTCCGGACCCGAGAAATTCGCCCGGATACAGCGTTTCCGAGGCACTGATATGTTCGATCAGGTCTTCGAAGGACCAGTACATGGTGGAGGAGGAGCCGCGCCCGATTTCCTCGCCATTGATCCGGCAGATCATGGTGAGTTTGTAGGGGTCCGTCAGCTCGTCGGCGGTGACGAGGCAGGGACCCATCGGGTTGGACGTGTCGAAGTCCTTGCCCTTGGCCGGACCCAGTTGGCCGCCCATCTCGGCAGTCTGTGCATCCCGTGCGGTGAAGTCGTTGAAGATCGTGTAGCCGAAGATGAAAGCGCGGGCGTTTTCCTTTTTGACGTCCTTCGCGGTCTTGCCGATGTAGCAGCCGAATTCCAGTTCGAAGTCCATGAAATTGGAGTAGCCCGGCCAGATCACCTCATGATCGTGGCCGGTGATCGCGAAGCGGTTCGCCTTGTAGTAGATCGGCTGGTCGTAGAAGGTCTGTGGAACGGAAAGAATGCCTTTCGCTTCCATGTCCTTCATGGCCGCATCGGGATCTGCGGCCTGTTGCGCGCGCAACTTCCGGGCATTGGTGAAAGCCTGGACCAGGTGCGTTTCGAAGCACAGGCAATCCCGCATCTGGATCGGCGGCTGGATCGGGGCCTGCAGGCGAACCTCGGCACGGTCGACCGTGGAGGCGGCGGATGCCCTGGCGATGGCATCGCGGGCGGCGGACAAACCGTCTTCGCCGGCCTCGACGAGCCCCTGTATCGACAAGATGGCCCCGTCCGATGCGCGCGCCAGGTCGACGATCCGGGTTCCGTCGGAAATCAGCGCGCCGGCGCGGCCGATGCCGTCGCCCTTGTCATAGGTTACCAGTTTCACGGTTTCATCTCCCCAAAGGTTCAGCAGTTTTTTGTCATTGTGCGATCGCGGTGCTTCATGCCCGCGGTCAGGATGGCCACCATATGCCTTGCGGCATCGTCAAAGTTCTGCGAGGAGCAGGCGCCATCCGACAGCCGGGCAATCCGGCCGTTGTCCATCATGACCAGCAGCATGGCGCCGAGCATGGTGTGATAGGCCCAATGCACCTCAGGCTTGGTCCAGTCCGGAAAGCACTCGGCGATGGCTTCGATCATCATCTGCGCGACCGGATCGAACATGTCGCGGAAAATGCCCCGCGTCTCCGCGCTTGGATCCGCCAATTCGCGCGCCATGATCTGTCCGAAGTAGGATGATTTCTCCGAGCCGCGCAGGTTGAACATCGGATAAATCAGGGCTTTCACGACCAGCTCGATCCGCCGGTCGAGATCGGGTTCGCTGCGCGCGAGCTGCAGGCCGGTAACCCGCTGATCGCGGATCGTCGGCACGCGCTTTTCGAACAGGGCGCGGTAAAGGCCTTCCTTCGAGCCGAAATGATAATTGATCAGCGCGACGGGCACGGAGGCCAATGTCGCAATTTTCCGGACACTTGCACCGTCATAACCACGTTCTGCGAACACGCGCTCGGCCGCATCCATGATCCGCGCGCGTGTCGGTTCCACGTGTTCCGTTTCAGCCTTTGCTTTGCTCACGATAGGGTCCTTGAATGGCGGAATTTGAACAACATAATAAAAATCTTGAACAGTTGTTCAAGTCAGCTTATCGTGAATCTACAAAAAATAAATTCGGTCGAAATCTGGGAGGAGATCATGAAGGCCTTATTGAAAACCGCAGGCATTTGCGGCGCGCTCTTGATGAGTTGGAACGCGGCGGCTTATGCGCAGGAAACCATCAGACTGACGGCTGTGTCGGGGCACCCGGAGGTCTTTTTGTGGGTGAAGCACATCAAGGATACCTTCATCCCCACGGTGAATGCCGAGCTGGCCAAGACCGGCGACGTCAAGGTCGAATGGACGGAAGCCTACGGCGGAACACTGGTGAAGCTCGGCTCGGAAGCGGAGTCCATGCGCAGCGGGATTGCCGATGTCGCGATGGCGTCCGGGGTCTTCTCCCCGGCGGAACTCGGCATTCTCAATCTCACCTACGCCATGCCGTTCGGGCCGACGGACCCGGAAATGGTGACGAATGCGGTCGAGGGGGCCCTCAGTGACACGGAAGGGCTTCTGGACCAGATCGCCGAAGAAACCGGCGTGGTATATATCGGCGGCGGCGTCGCCATTGACGGCTACAACATCGCCGCGACCAAGCCGCTCGAGTCCCGGGCGGACATGAAGGGCATGAAGATTGGCGGGGCCGGTCCGAACCTGGCATGGCTCGACAGCACCGGCGCCGTGGGCGTCCAGGGCAGCTATGTCACCTTCTACAACGACATCAAGACCGGCGTGTATGACGGCAATATCGGCTGGATGACGGCCAACGTCCCGGCCAGGATCTACGAAGTGGCGCCTTACTACGCCAAGGTCGATTTCGGCGCCATGTACATCGGCGGCCTGGGAATTTCCAAGACCCGCTGGGACGCGTTTTCCGACAGCACCAAGGCCGCGTTCCGGACGGCCGCGAAAGCCTATTCCAAGGCGTTTTTCGCCGAACAGAACGCGCGATACGCGGCAGCCAAGACGAAGATGCTGGAAAACGGCGGCCAGATTATCGAGTTCCCGGCCGCGGAACGGGACGCCTGGATCAAGGAAATGGCCAACCCGGTCACGGCATGGCGCCAGGCAGCCCTTGCACGGAACGAGCCGGTGAATGAATTGCTCGGCGCCTACGTCGGTAATCTGAAAAAGGCCGGTTTCACCTTCACCCGCGATTATCTCTCCGAGTAACCCGCGTTCGAGCGGATCCGGCCGGGTTTCCGGCCGGATCATGGATTGACCGCACGGAGGACTGAATGCGCGGGAAATTTGACAGATCCGACGGTGCGCTCGGATCGATCGTGGCCGGACTGAATGCTGTCGGGTCCATCTGGATCATCGGCCTCATGCTGCTGATCTGCATCGACGTGGCGATGCGCAACCTTTTCAACGCGCCGATTGCAGGTGTTGCCGAAATGGTGGCGTTTTCCATCGTCGGTATCGTCTTCCTGCAACTGGCTCATACGCTCCGGACGGGGTCGCTGACCCGCACCGATCTCCTGCTGGGGGCGCTGGAACATCGTGCGCCGATGGCGAGGCGCCTGTTGCTGGTCTGTTTCAATCTGGTCGGCGCGGCCGCGATCGGGCTGACCTTTTGGTATTTCCTGCCGTCGCTCGACGTTGCCTGGACCAAACCGGACCGGAATTTCATGGGCAATCCGGGATTTTTCCAGATTCCGACCTGGCCCCTCTACGCCATGATGGCAATCGGCATGCTGGCGACCGTCTTCCAGTTCCTGGCATCGGCATTCGATGCCATGAGGGGAGGCAAGGGATGAGCGGGATCGAGATTGCGTTTGGATCGATCGCACTAATGCTGGTGCTGATCTATTCCGGTATGCACGTTGCCGTGGCGCTGATCGCGACTTCCTTCGGCGGCGTCTGGCTGTTGCGCGGCAACTTTGATCTGGCGGCCAATATGATGGTGGTCGCTTTCAAGGATTCCATCTCCGACCAGCTCTTCGGCGTGGTGCCCCTGTTCGTGCTCATGGGACTGGTCGTGTCCGTGTCCGGTATCGGACGCGACACATTCGACGTGGCGCAGCAGGGCTTGCGGCGTCTGCGCGGCGGCCTGGGCGTGGCAACCGTGGCCGCAAACGCCATCTTTGCCGCCATCACCGGCATTTCCATTGCCTCGGCGGCCGTCTTCACCAAGGTGGCCGTGCCGGAAATGCGCCGCCACGGCTATACGCCCCATTTCTCGGTCGGCGTCGTTGCCGGGTCCTCCGTTCTCGGCATGCTGATCCCGCCGTCGCTCCTGTTCATTCTCTACGGCATTCTGACGGAACAGTCGGTCGGCTCTCTGTTCATCGCCGGGGTCATTCCGGGACTGCTTCTGGCGACGGTCTTTGCCGCCGGCATCGTTCTGATGGCCTATGTAACCCCGCAATTCATCGGCGGCGCTCAGAATGATGGCGAGGAGGTGGTAACCATGCCGGTGGCGGAAGCCGCGGCCAAGTTGCTGCCGATCGTTATTCTGGTCGCCCTTGTCCTGGGAGGCATCTACGGGGGCGTCTTCACCCCGACCGAAGCCGGTGCGGTCGGAGCCGCGGGCGCATTGGTTCTGGCGATCGGCAAGCGTCGCCTGTCGTGGAACAATTTCTGGCAGGTTCTGGTGCAGACGGGCCATACGACGGCGGCCATCTGCTTCCTGATCATGGGGGCGAGCCTTTATTCGCGCATGCTGGCCTTTTCCGGCCTGCCGGGCTGGCTCAGCAATGCCGTGATCGACGGCGGCTATTCGGCCAATGGAGTGGTGCTGGCGATGATCGCCGTGATGGTGATCCTCGGCACCATCCTGGACAGCTCATCCATCCTCCTGCTCGTGCTGCCGATCGTCCTCCCGATCCTGACAGGCCTTCATGTGGATCTGATCTGGCTGGGGGTGATCACCATCCTTGCCGTCGAGGTCGGCTTGCTGACCCCGCCGTTCGGCATCGCCGTCTACGTGATCAAGTCAACCTTGGGGCCGGACACGGATGTTTCGCTGGGCCAGATCTTCCTGGGGGCCGCACCCTTTGCCCTGATGATGTTCCTGGTTCTGGGTCTTGTCTTCCTGTTCCCGGTCCTCGCAACAGCCCTTCTGTAAGGAGAGAGAACCCATGTCCAATTGGCAATTCACCAAAGGCCTTCACGATCTCGGTAACGGGTGCTGGGCATATCTGCAGCCCGACGGTTCCTGGGGCTGGTCCAACGCGGGTATCATTGCCGACGGGGAAGCGTCGCTTCTCGTCGACACCCTGTTCGACCTGAAATACACGAAGGAGATGCTCGATGCGATGCGGGCCTCGATCCCTGCGGCCGAGAAGATCGGCATTCTCGTGAATACCCACGCCGACGGTGACCATACATTCGGCAATCAGCTCGTCGAAGGCGCGCGCATCATCGCCACCGAAGGCACCGTCAGCGACTTTGCCCGCTTCGACCCGGCGGTGCTGGACCAGATCATGAAGGATCCGGCGAAATACGGCCGTGCCGGAGATTTCATGGCGGAGTGTTTCCGGCCGTTCGAATTCTCGGATATCGTTCTGACTCCGCCGACGGAAACCTTCAAGGACCGGATGACGATCAAGGTCGGGGACAAGACGGTGGAGCTGATCGAAGTCGGCCCGTCCCATTCGCTGGGCGATGCCCTGATCCATGTGCCCGATGACAAGGTCATCTACACCGGCGACATTCTGTTTTCGGAAGGCACGCCGATCGCCTGGTATGGTCCGATCACCCGCTGGATCGACGTCTGCAATCTCGTTCTGAACATGGATGTCGAGACCATCGTGGCCGGTCATGGCCCGATCTCCACCAAGGAAGACGTGCGCCGCATGCGCGACTACCTCATGGACATCACCGAAAAGGCGCGCCCGTTTTACGAGCAGGGCATCGATTTCCTCGATGCCGCCTACAAGATCGATCTCGGCGAGTATCGTGACTGGAACGATGCGGAACGGGTGATCGTGACCTTGCGCACCCTCTACGATGATTTCGAAGGAGCTGCCGAGCGGCCGGTTTATCCGCCGATCCCGTTCTTCGAACACATGAAGGACATGCGCGAGCATCTCGGCAAACCTCCGGTTCACTGCGACTACTGTGGTCACGAACATTAAGGGCCGTACGCTTCGAAGATATATGTGTCTTTCCGGTTGCCGTATCCGGGCAATGTCTGCAAGGTTGCCGGCGTGGCAACTGATGTCGGAGCGGATCCATTACCGGAAGGAATATTCAGTCTCAGCTGAACCTGCGCCATTTGCGCGTTATCAAGGAGCTTGACGATCTCAAGCTGGTGGCGCGCGTGGCCGAAGTGCTGAATGTGACCCAGCCGGCGGTCTCCAAACAGATCGCGGAGCTTGAGACTATTGTCGGCGTTCCGATCGTGTCCAGGGATCGCAACCGCCTTTACCTCACCCCGATCGGGGTGCGGCTGGCCGACCATGCCCGCCGGGTTCTCAATCAACTGGACCGGGCCGCTTTCGATATCGACGCGATGGCATCGGGTGTCTCCGGCTCGGTCGCCATAGGAGCGGTCAGTTCGGTCGCGCCGATCGTTCTGCCCGGCGCGATCGCTCTGTTCAAATCCAGCGCGCCCGATGCGGAGGTGTCGCTTTACGAGGGCCATTTCGTCTCGCTTTTCCCGCAGCTGGAAGCAGGCGCGATCGATTTGCTGATCGCTCGCGTCTGGCAGGCCAACGAGTTGCCCGGGGTCGAACAGATCGTCCTGTTGCGCGAGCCGATCGTGGTCGTCTCGGGTCCGGATCATCCGCTGGCCCGGCATGGCTCGGTCGACTGGCCGGATGCAACCGATTGGCCCTGGATCCTGCCGCAGGCGAATTCGATCGCGCGGCGGGCGATAGACGCGCTTTTTGCCGAGCATGGCCTGCTGACGCCGACCAATACGATCGCGTCGCTGTCACTCGCGGTCAATCTGGAGATCCTGCGGCAGATGCCCGCACTCGGGTTGTTTCCTCTCAGTTTGGCCCGCGCCCATTCAGCGCGGGGAGAGATCGTTATCCTGCCGCTGGACACGCGAGACTTTCTCTCCGAGGCTCATTGCTACTGGCGCAGCGACCAGACGGAAGCCAACAGCACCTTACGGCTCTTCCTGAAATGCCTGAGGCAGACGTCGGAGCAGCGCGAAACCATTCCATTTGGTTAAGGTTGTAGGCGCAACAATCATTATTCGCCGCGGATCTCATCGGTTACATTTCTGCGTCCTGGAGACATTCCGGGACGGGAGGAGACAACGAGATGAGTGGTGATATCACCGCACACCCGCCAGGGTCCCTGGTGGAACGGTCAGCTTGCGACATTCTGAAGGCATTTGCCGACGGAACCCTCACGCCGAGCGACTACCTGTCCGCCTGTCTTGAACAGATCTCCAGGTTAAACGGTGCCATCAATGCGCTGACCGCCTTCGACACGGAACGGGCCATCATCGAGGCCGGGCAATCGTCGGAACGGTGGCGGCAAGGGGCTCCGAAAGGCCCGCTTGACGGTCTTCCGATCGGCGTGAAAGACCTTCAGGACACGGAAGGGCTGTTGACCACCTACGGCAGCCCGAAGATGCGTTCGTTCGTGCCGGCCAAGGACGCGCCGATGGTCGCCAGGCTGCGAGCAGCGGGCGCAATCGTGCTGGCGAAAACCAACGTTCCCGAACTTGGCGCAGGCGGAAACTCCCGCAATCCTGTCTGGGGTGTGACGGGCAATCCTTTCGACCCCCGCCTGATCGCGGGCGGGTCTTCCGGCGGATCGGCCGCGGCGCTGGCCGCCGACCTGGTGCCGCTTTGCACCGGGTCCGACACCGGCGGTTCGCAGCGCCTGCCGGCCGCGCTGTGCGGTATTGTCGGGTACCGCCCGTCCGTGGATGTGGTCGCCCATCCAACCCGTCCGCTCGGATGGTCCGGCATTTCGGTGATCGGCCCGCTTGCGCGGAATATGGACGATCTCGTTCTGATGCTGCGCACTGTCCAGGGGTATGACCCGCGCGATCCCCTGTCCGCGCCCGGTCCGGCTTCCCGCTTCGATACGCTGCCCGAGCTAACGCTTGCGGACCTGCGCATCGGCGTGAGCGAGGATTTCGGCGGTGCCCCGGTGGATCCGGCAATCCGCAGCACGTTCCTCAAACGGGTCGAAACACTTGCTCCTCATGTCAAATCCTGCCGGCCGGTCGACCTTGATCTGGGGGATATGGACCGGACCTTCGACATTCTGCGCGCCGAAAGCTTCGTGGCCGCCTACGGCAAGGCCGTGAGGGAGGCGCCTGAGGATTTCGCCGAACATGTGCGCGGCAATGTCGAGATGGGATTCGACATGACGCTTGAAGACCGTGCATGGGCCCATCTGGAGCAAACCCGTATCCTGCGGAATTTCCATGAACGGATGGAAGACGTCGACATCGTCGTTCTGCCGACCGTGCCCGTGTCGCCGTTCCCCTGGGCGGAGCTTTATCCGCAGGCGATCGACGGGCGGAAGATGGATACCTACTACCGCTGGCTGGCGCTGACTTATCGCGGCTCACTGGCGGGCGGCCCGTCCATCACGATTCCTGCCGGCCGCGATCCGCAGGGACTGCCATTCGGCCTGCAGATCCTGGGCCGGCTGCATGGCGATGAAAGGCTGCTGGCGGCGGCAGGCGCCATTGAAGCGCATTTCGCGAAGAGCCCTGAAACCGAACGCCCGCGGCCGGATCCGGTGCGGCTTGCCGGTTCTCGCCTGGATTTGCGGGCGATGGTGACCCATCCGCCTGTCGGCGCCCATAGTGGGCGCCGGTCGCAGGCGCCGATCGAAACCGCGGTCTGAGGAGGGAGGGTACCATGTGGATGATCCCTCTGGTTTTTATTGTCCTGCTGATCAGTGGCACCGCGTTTGCCTACCTGATGGGCGCCGTCTCCGTCCTGTCGTTCCTGGCGGTGGGGAAAGCGCAATTCCTGTCGATCCTGCCGCAACGGATTTTCGCCCAGCTCGATGTCTTCGCGTTCATGGCAATGCCGCTTTTCATCCTGACGGCCGAGATCATGGGCCGCGCCGGCGTGACCCGCAGCCTGATCGACTTCTCGCTGTCCGTCGTCGGTCGGTTCAAGGGCGGGCTCGGCCATGTGAACATTCTGACGAGCGTCTTTTTTGCCGGCATTTCCGGCTCGGCCATCGCCGACAGTGCGGCCTTGTCGCGCACATTCGTTCCGGAAATGCGGGCACGCGGTTACGACGGTTATTACGCCGGCGCGATTACGGCGGCGTCCTCGATGATCGGCCCGATCATCCCGCCTTCGATCATCATGATCATCTATGGCGGTCTCACCGGCGTTTCGGTGGCGGCCCTGTTTGCCGCCGGCATTATTCCCGGTGTGCTGCTTGCGGTCGCATTGATGGTGCTCAATGGCGTCATTGCGGTGGTCAAGGATCATCCGGGCGGTGCTTCGGACGATCTGCCCCGCTTCTGGCCGAGCCTCGTGAAGGCCGCCCCCGCCCTGTGCCTGCCGGTGGTGATCCTCGGGTCACTCGTTTTCGGTCTTGCGACGCCGACGGAAGGGTCCGCCCTAGCGGTCCTGTTCGCCTTGCTGGCCGGGCAGTTCTACACCGGGCTGAGCTGGAAAATGCTGTTCGACGCCTTCGAAGCGACGGCGCGTCTGACCGGCACGATCTTCATCATCCTGGCCGCCATATCCGTGCTCGGCTATCTCGCCGGGCAAATGGGCTGGTCTCAGGCTCTGGCGGACTGGGTCGGCAGTATCGGCCTGACCGGGACCCGCTATCTGTTCTTTCTGGTCGGGATTTTTCTGATCGCGGGCATGTTCATGGACACGCCGGTCGCCCTGACGCTGCTGATACCGCTTTTCGTACCCCAGGCAATCGAACAGGGGATCAACCCTGTCCATCTGGGGATTGTCCTGTGCTTCAATTTGTGCGTTGGCCTCATCACCCCGCCGCTCGGCAAATGTCTTGTCGTCGTGTCGGCACTCACATCGCTCAACTACTGGCGCCTTGCCTATGCCGCGCTGCCCTTCATCGCGGTTCAGGCGCTGCTGTTGCTGGCACTGGCCTATTGGCCGGGGATCAGCCTGATCCTGCCGCAGTTGCTCGGCTTCGCAGTCAACTAATGTTTCAAAGGGAGGAAAAACCATGAAACTCAAGGCATTTACCCTGATCGCGCTCATGGCCATGGCCGCTCCGGCGTCGGCCGAGGTCAAGATCGCGCTCGACACCAAGCCGGATCTTGAAACCTCCGGTTCCTATAACTGGGCGCATACCTTCGCAGAAACGCTGAAGAAAGCGGGCATGGATGTCCGCGAGATGCCGCGCGGCGCCGTGGGAAACGAATCTGAGAAATTCGACCAGCTCTCCACCGGCCTGCTGGAAGTCTCGCTGTCGGACGTGCGCGCGGTCGCCCAGGTGGATCCGTTCATCTACGGTGTGCGCCTGCCCTATATCTTCGACGACATGGCTCACATGGACCGGGCCGTTGAGAAAGGAAAGGTCTTCGACCGGATAAACGAGGTTATCGGCAAGCAGGATGTGACACTTCTGGCACTGGTTCCGATCGGCCCGTCGTCCGGGATCATCACCACGACCGCCGTGGTGCGCAAGCCGGCCGATATGGCGGACCTGAGGATGCGCGCGCTCGATGACGCACAGATTGCCATGTACAAGGCCTGGGGTTCCAGCGGCACGATCGTTCCCTGGGGCGAGGTACCCGCGGGCCTTCAGACCGGCGTGATCGACGGTTATCTCAATTCGCCTTTCGTCCCGATCATGTTCGGCCAGACCGATTTCGTGAAGAATTTTTCCGATGCCGGCGTGATCATCCCGCTGCGTGCGGTGATCGTTTCCAAACAATGGTACGACGGTCTGTCCGATGCCGACCGGACGACGGTCGATGCGGCCGTGAAAAAGGCCAACATGGCCACCCGCGAATGGCTCGACAAGGCCGCGACGTCTTCCCTGGCGGCTCTTGAAGCCAAGGGTGTCACCGTTCAGCGCCTGAACAAGGACGAACGGGCCGCATTCCGTGACCTGTCCAGGTCCGTGTACAACTCCGGGCTGATGCCGGAAGACGATGTCAAGGTCTGGTCGGAATTGTCGGACAGCACGCGCTGAAGATGGACCCGGCGGGCTGCGCAGGCAGCCCGCCCCACATGCCTCACGGGATCTCGCCATGCGCCGAATTGTCATCAGTGTGAGCAACGGCATTCACCAAACGGCACGCCGTATTGCGGTTCTGGCCGTCTGCGGAATGTTCGTCACCGTCATGATTCAGGTCGTGGCGCGCTACGTCTTTTCAAGTCCGCCGACCTGGACCGAGGATGTCGCCCGTTACATGATGGTCTGGACCGGATTGCTGGGGGCGACCCTGTCTTTCAAGACGCATTCGGACGCGGTCCTGATGCAAAGCATCTTCCCCAAACGTCCGCATATTCTCGGTCTGTTGGCCGAAACCATCGAGACGGCGGCCATACTGACCTTCACCCTGCCGGTGATCTACTATTGCTTTGTCGGGTTGCGCGGCGGATTTGCCAAGGGCTATCTCGCCCGCCAGGCCGGACTGACGGCCGACACGCTGGGCATTCAGATGGTCTGGATTGCGGTCATCGTTCCGATCGCGATGATCATCATCCTGATTCACCTCGCCGCACGTTGGGCGGAAGAAACACCCGAAACCGGGGCGTAGAGCGGTCGCAGATCCTGTTGAACACCTTCATTGCAGACCTCTGAGCGACGCCGGTATCGCGCTGGGCACGGCCGCCAGCAGACGTTGGGTGTAGGCGTGCTCCGGCGCTGACAGCAGCCGGTCGGTCGGCCCGGTCTCTACAATCTCGCCCCGGTACATGACCGCGATCCGGTGGCTCACCCGTTCCACCACGGCGATGTCGTGGGAAATGAACAGGAAGGACACGCCTTCGCGGGCCTGAAGGTCGAGCATAAGGTCGGTCACCTGCCGGGCGATCGACACGTCGAGGGCGGAGACCGCCTCGTCGGCGATGATCAGCTTCGGCGATACGGAGAGAGCCCGGGCGATGCACAGCCTCTGCCTCTGCCCGCCGGAAAACTGATGCGAAAACCGGAAAATCGCGTCCCGTTCCAGACCGACCCTTTCGACGAGCTGTGCCGCCAGCTCCTTCTGGTCCCTGGCCGAGACAAGGCCGTGAATCCGCGCCGGTTCGGTGATCAGGTCGTGGACGGCAAGGCGCGGATTGAGGCTCGCGAACGGGTCCTGGAAAACGATCTGTACGTCCTTGCGGGTCTCGCGCAGCACATCTTTCGATACGCCGGTCATCGGCTTGCCGTTCAGGAGAACGGTGCCTTCTTCCGGTTCAATCAGCCGCAGTATCGATCGGGCAAGCGTGGACTTGCCGCAGCCGGATTCCCCGACGAGCCCCAGCGTTTCGCCGCGCGCGACCTGCAGGGAGACCCGGTTGACGGCGGTGTGCTTGTCGGTCTTCTTTAAAAACAGCCCGGACTTGGATGAAAACCGGGTCGACAGTCCATCCACCTGGAGCACGATCTCGCTTCCGATTTCTCCGGCCTTGCTGCCTTCGCCCAGTTTCGGCGTTGCCGCCATGAGCTGCCTTGAATAGGCGGCCTTGGGTGCCTGGAACAGGTCGGCGACCGTTGCCTCTTCCTGCTTGATGCCGTTTTTCAGGACTACGACCCGGTCGGCGATTTCCGCCACCACGCCCATGTCATGGGTGATGAACAGGACGCCCATTCCGATTTCGGCCTGAAGCGAACGGATCAGGTCGAGGATTTCCGCCTGGGTCGTCACGTCGAGCGCCGTTGTCGGCTCATCTGCGATGAGAAGCTGCGGCCGGCAGGCAAGCGCCATGGCGATCATGACCCGCTGACGCAGGCCGCCCGACAGCTCGTGCGGAAACTGCTTCAGGCGCCTGGCCGGTTCGGGAATGCGTACCTGGTCCAGGGCTTCCACCGAAGCGGCGAGGGCCGAGCGTACGGACATATTGCGGTGGCGGATGAAGACTTCCGCCAGCTGGTTGCCCACGGTCAGCACCGGATTGAGCGAGGTCATCGGCTCCTGGAACACCATGGAGATCCGGTCGCCGCGGATGTCGGAGAGCCGCGCATCGGGGAGCGTCGTCAGGTCGATGACGTCGTCCCCGTCGCGCAGCCGGATAGCTCCGCCGGCGATCCGTCCGCCTTCGCGTTCGATCAGGCGCAGGATCGAAAGTGCTGTCGCCGATTTCCCGGACCCGGATTCGCCGACAAGCGCCAGCGTTTCCTTGGGCCGGATCGCAAAGGAGAGCCCCTTGACCGCCTCATGGCTGCCGAAGGCGATGCGCAGGTCCTGAACCTCGACGACGGGATCGGTCATTTGAGCTGGCCTCGGCGGCGGGCGGCGAATTCCGGATGGCTGTCGAAGCTGGGAAGCGGCGGCGTCCAGCGGGCCAGGCCGGGCTTGAACGAAAAGGCGATCGGATCGTCGCCATGAACCTGCCAGTTCACGGTGTCGCCGAGTTCCAGCATGCCGTAGGCGCCGGCCGGTTCGCCGTCGGTGGTGAAGCTTTCGGTCAGCGACTGCTGGGTCAGGTGGGTGATGCCGTCGACGGTGGTGATCGTGTTCCAGTGCACGTGGCCGGCGATGCAGGTGACCGGCACACGGGCCTGGGCGAGCGCCGCACGGGCACGGTCCGCCATCGGATAGGTCGAGGCGTCCGGGTTGCGTTCGAAATAGTAATTGCCGGTCTGGGCATGGCCGGAAATCGGCACATGGCTCATCACCAGAAGCGGCCGGTCCGCGGTCTGGGCGACGCGGGACAGCCAGACCAGGTCGGTCTCGCGCAGGACGAAGCCGGAATGTTCCGGCGAGCGCATGATCTTGCTATCTGCGCGCCACAGCACGATCCGCCAGCCGCCGATGTCGAAGGTGGTGTTGTCCAGCGACTGGCCGAGGATTTCCTCGTTGTCTGAGACTTCGAGATAGTCCCGGTCGTGGTTGCCGTTGATGTGATGGATGGGGCTCGTGATCGGTTTGAACGCCTCGGCGACTTCGCGTTCCAGGCGCAGGTCCGTATCCCGGTCCATGTCGGAAATCCGGTCGCCGAGATCGACGACGAAATCCGGCTTTGCGTCATTGGTAAAGCGCACGAACTCGTCCATCAGCTTAAGCGCCGTATCGCCGCGCTTGGTGGTCGTCGGAGTGCCATGATGAATGTCGGAAACGATGCAGATGCGGACGGACACGGGGGGATGCCTTTTTATGGTTTCGGGAAGGAGGCACCGCCGGCCGGAACCGGCGGTGCCGAGAGCGTCAGGTGACGGCTGACCTCAGTTGAAGGAAATCGAACCGGCGCGGAAGTCGAGCACGTAAGGAATGTGACCCGGCTTCGGCGCCCAGTTGACGTTGGTCTTCATCGCCCAGCTTTCGTAAGGACGGTAGAGCGGCAGAACCGGAGGATCCTGCTTGATGCGTTCCATCAGCTCCGCATAGGCCGCACGGCGCAGTTCGACGTCGCCGGAGAAGCGGAATTTCTCCCAGGTCTTGGCGTAGTCTTCGTCGGTGTTGAACCGGCCTTCGGATTCAGACGGACCGTTCGGGGCCCACATCACGCCGAAGCAGCCGAACGGATCGGCGAAATACATCGGGTTGGACCAGTTGCGCACCATCAGGTCCGGGGAATTGCCGGTCCACTTGTCGCCGACGTTCACCTTGCCCTTGATGCCGACTTCCGCCCACATCTCCATGATCGCCTGAGCGGCGAGCAGGCCGTTGGTGTAGTAGCTCGGAGCGGTGTCAAAGGTGATCTCGGTGCCGTCATAGCCGGCTTCCTTCAGGAGTTCCTTCGCCTTTTCCGGGTTGTATTCGAAGGTCGTCAGCTCCGGCTGGTAAAGCTGGCCGAATTCCTTCAGCGTGTGGGTCGACGGCACCACGGCCTTGCCGAGCCACAGGGCTTCGTTGAGCGCGTCGCGGTCGATGGACAGCGACAAGGCCTGGCGGATGCGCGGATCCTTCAGCACCGGATGGTTCACGTTCATGATCATGACGTGGAACAGGGCGGTCGCACTGCCTTCGGCCTTCATGTCCGGATCGTTCTCGATCAGGGACAGCTGGTCCGGGGCGATGTTGGTGATGATGTCAGCTTCGCCGGTCTTCAGAGCGGTGATGCGCGAAGCGGTTTCCGGCATATGCTTGACGGTGACCTTGTCGAGCGGTGCCTTTTCACCCCAGAAGTCGTCGAACTTTTCCCAGACGACCCGTTCGCCCGGAATGAATTCCGCGACCTTGTACGGGCCGGTGCCGACCGGCTTCAGGGAGAAGGCTTCGTAGTCGTCGTCTTCGGCGACGTTCGGATCACCGGCGAGCGCCTTGGTGTACTCTTCCGGGATGATCATGACCTGCTGCAGGTTCAGGAGCGTTTCCCACAGCGGCTCGGCACGCTTGGCGTAGATGCGGACGGTGTAGTCGTCCACCTTCTCGGCCTTTTCGAAGTTGCCGAGGCGGTCGCGGGCGCGCACCTGGTAAGGTGTGAAGGTCGCCTGGTACATGCGGTTCAGGGAGAAGACCACGTCGTCGGCGGTCATGTCTTCGCCGTTGTGGAACTTCACGCCTTCGCGCAGTTTCAGTTCCATGATCGTCGGATCGATCAGCTTCCATTCGGTCGCCAGGGCCGGAACCCATTCGGTTTCCGTGGTGTCGTGGTTCCGGTCGATCAGCGTGTCGAAGGCGTTGTAGTAGAATTGGGAGCCGACGTTGGAATGGTCGCGGCCCGGATCGAGGTAGCTGGAAACGTTGGCGGCGCCAACGGTGAGCTCTGCCGCGAATGCGCCCGATGCAAGCATCGATGCGAGTGCGGTGGTTGCCAGAAGTTTCTTCATGATAAGCCTCCAGGGCTTCAAGGGGTTGCAGGCAGTGGCCGTTCCGGCTTCTGTTCTTGAAAGGGTCAGCGGCTGCGCAGGCGCACGTCCGCGTGGTCTCGCAGCCAGTCGCCGAGGATCTGCACGGCGAAGGTGAGGAGCAGGATCATCATCGCCGGGGCGACCACGATCCACGGCGCGGTGGGCAGGTAGTCGCGGCCGACGCCGACCATGGAGCCCAGCGTCGCCGTTGGCGGCTGTATGCCGAGGCCGAGGAACGACAGGGTCGATTCCAGGATGACGATGTTGGAGAAGTTCAGGGTGAACTGGACCACCAGCGGCGACACCACATTGGGCAGGATGTGGCGCAGGGCGATGCGCAGCGGTCCGGCACCGGCGGCGCGCGCCGCCTCGATGAACGGCATTCCGGTCAGCTTGCGCACTTCGCCGCGAACAATGCGGGCGTGCTGCTCCCAGCCGTATACGCCGAGCACCAGCACCATGATCTCCAGCGAGCTGCCGAAGATCGCCAGGATGAGAAGTGCGATCAGGGTGAAGGGAATGGCGATCTGGGCATCGACCGCGCCCATGACGACATCCTCGAACACGCCGCCGACAAGGCCGGCCAACAGCCCGAGTGTGCCGCCGATAAGAAGCCCGATGACGGCGCCGGCGAGAGCAAGGGCAAAAGTCAGCCGCAGGCCGTAGATGCAGCGCGAGAGGACGTCCCGGCCGAGTTCGTCGGTGCCGAGGAAGAAACCGGCCTTGTAGCGTTCGAAGCCGAGCGGCGGGCGCAGGCGCGAGATCAGGCTTTGATGGTTGGGATCGAAGGGTGAGATCAGCGGCGCGGCAAGCGTCAGCAGCACCAGGATCAGCCCGACGATCAGCGTGATCCTGAGAACCCAGTCGGCTTTGCACCACAATGTGTAGCCGGGGATCCGGTGCAGGGACAGGATCGGCCGCCGGGTGGTGTGGGGCAGGGAAGAAGTGAGGTCGCTCATGGCTTATCCCTTTGCAAGACGGATGCGCGGATCGGCATAGGCGTAGGCAATGTCGACCGCCGCGTTGATGCAGATGACGGCAACGGCGACCATCAGCACGCCGAACTGGAGCACCGGGTAGTCCCGCATGATCGCGGAGCGCACCAGGAGGTCGCCGATCCCCGGCCAGGAGAAGATGGATTCGATGACCACGCTGCCGGCCGCGATCCAGCCGGCGATCTGCAGGCCGACGACGGACAGGATCGTGATCGAGGCGTTCCGGAGCCCATGTTTCAGGATCACGGTGCGTTCCGGCAGGCCCTTGGCGCGGGCCGTGCGCATGTAGTCCTGGCCGAGCACGTCCAGCATGGCGTTGCGGGTAAACCGGGTCAGGGCCGCGACGAACATGCCCGACATGGCAAGCGTTGGCATGATGAAATGCAGCGCCGAGCCGTCGCCGACCACCGGCAGCCAGTTGAGCGTATAGGCGAAGATCAGCACCAGCAGGGTCGCGATCACGAAGGGCGGCACCGCATAACCCATGAAGGCGATCACCATGATCGCGCTGCCAATAAACCGGGTCCGGTAGACCGCCGCCGCGATGCCGAGCGGGATGGATAGCGCGAAGGTAAAGATCGCGGTGCTCGCCAGCAGTTTCAGCGACGGCCAGATCCTCTCGGCGGCGATCTCCGCGACCGGGCGCCGCTCCAGGAACGACAGGCCGAACTCGCCGGTGAAGATCGAGGTGATGAACTTCCAGTACTGGGTGGCGATGGACCCGTCGAGGCCGTAATAGGCGATCAGCAGCTGGCGGTCTTCCTGGGTAATGCCCTCGCCGATGACGAAATCGATCGGATTGCCGGAAAGCCGGGTGGCGAAGAAGACCAGCGTGATGATGATGAACAGCGTGACGGCCATCTTGAACAGCGTCCGCAGCACATAACTCAGCATGACAGCGCTCCTTGGAGTGGGGAGACGGGGTCTTTCTGCATGAACATCGCCGGCGGTCGGGCCACGTGAATGAAAGCCAGACCCGCTCGGGCGGCCGCCTCGCCGTCGGTTGCCGGATTATCGCCGACGAAAACGGAGGTCTCTGCCGAGGCGCCGGAGCGGCTCAGCGCCAGGTCGATCAGCGTCGGGTCCGGCTTGCCGAAGGAGCGCAGGACAACATCCGGCTTGCACAGGCGGACGGCGGCGGCGAGCGCCCCGGTCTCGGGAACCGGCAGGCCGTCCGGATCCGGATGCGTGGCGTCCAGATTGGCAACGATGAGCTCGGCGCCCTGATGCAGCGCCTTCAGGAGCCGTTGCAGGTCGGCGATGGTGAAACGCGGATCGCGGGCCAGGAGCACCACGTCGGCCGCATGGTCGGACAGCCGGAGACCGAGGGTCTGCGCAAGATCGCGGATCGGATCTTCCGCAAACACCTGGACGGCAGCGCTGGGATACTCCTGTGCGATCCTGCTGACGGCGACTTCGCCGGCCAGAGAGATCCGGTTTGCCGGTATATCGAAACCGATCAGGGCCAGCCGGTCGGAAAGCGTCTCTCCGGTATCGGCGGAATTGTTTGAAACGATCCAGAGGCGGTCCGCCACGGCTTCGGCGAACTCCAGCGCTCCGGAAAGCGGCCTCCCTCCGGCAACCAGGCAGCCGTCGAGATCGCACAGGATCGCGTCATAGCCGGCGACCATCTCCGGGGTTAGGTCCTGAACCTGCCTGTTTCTCAATTCCAGCATCTGTCCATCCGATTGGCCGCAATTAGCCGTTCCGGCGCCCTGGCCGGGCCGGGGGCCGGGTACGGAATGCGGTCTGTTTTGTTTCAAGAAAACCGGAGCTGTCCGGTCTCGGGATGGATACGAAACTGTCGTTTAAGTGTGACGCCGCCGTAACAAAGAAAACCTATGGTATGGACCAGCAAAACATTTGCGTTGCTTCCAACAGAAATGGCTGACTATCCATGTCGGTGACATTGTCTCGTATCCGCGCGATCAATGCGGTCGCGGCCGGCGGCTCCTATGCGGAGGGCGCCCGGGCGCTCAAGGTTTCCCAGCCCGCCGTGGCCCGCCACGTCAAGGAACTGGAGGCCGAATTCGGCGTCCGCCTGTTCGACCGCAAGAACGGCGTTCTCTATCCCACGCCTTTGTGCAACGAGCTGTGCGACATCGCCGAACGCATGGCCGAAGCCGAGCGCGAGGCACGACGGATACTGTCCCGTCACAACACGCTGTTGAACGGACGGCTGACGATCGGGCTGGGCAATTCCATGCCCGGCATGGCGCTCGTCGCCCGGTTCCTGAAACGCCATCCGAGCATCGAGATCGCGGTTGAGACCGGGTCCCACGAACAGATCACGAAAGCGGTACTGCGGCGCGAGGTCGATGTCGCCGTTCTGCCCGACGTACCCGCCGACGGCCGCTTCCGCCAGGCGCTTCTGGCGCGCCAGAACGTGGTCGCCATCGTCCATCCGGACAGTGCGTTGTCGCGGGAAGACACCGTCACCTGCGAACGGCTGATGTCCGAGCCGCTGATTTTCCGCACCCGCGGCTCATCGACCCAACGGGTGGTGGACCGCGCCTTCCGCGCCGCCGGGTTCGAGCCGGTCCCCTTCCTGACCCTCGACACCCGCGACGCGGTCTACGAGGCCGTGGTCAACGGTCTCGGCGTCGGCTTCCTGTGGCGCTTCGGCACCGGGCGGACCGACGTGGTCCACCGGGTCCCGGTCAGCGACATGCAGCGTGAATATGATGAGGTGGTCTTTGCCCTGGCCGACGAACGCAGCGTCCTGCTCGACGCCTTCTTCACCTCCGTCGAGGCCTTCCGCAAGGACGCTGATAGCATCCTGCAGCAGTAGGTGCGGTTTGCTATTTTGAGTTAGTAGGCAGATATCGACGCAGTTCAGGCTCGTTGGCAGGATGAAAGAAGAAAGGCTAGCTATGGCTGGACTGACACGCGAATTCAAGGAGACCGTAATGGCACGCGCCGAGCGTAACCAAGCGTTTCGTGCCGCCTTGTTTTCCGAAGCTGTAGACCTGCTGATTTCCGGAGACGTAGAAACGGGCAAGGCCGTAATGCGCGACTACATTAACGCAACAGTGGGTTTTAAGGAGCTGGTCGAAGAAGTAGGCACTCCCTCCAAAAGCCTCATGCGGATGCTGAGCGAAAGGGCAATCCAACCGCAGCCAAGTTTTTACGGTTTTCAGCCAGTTGCAAAAGGAAACCGGGTGCATCTGGCCGTAGGTGCAAGTGGATAGAGGTCTTCTCTCGAATACTCGACAATTGTAGATAGAAATTAGAAAGTGAATATTAGTCTTCTTGGGATAACGTCACCGCCATCGGAGCATTTTTCTGGTTCTATGCCTATCACTTTCCTGGAAGTGGCTGCAAATATAGTTGTAGATGTCATAACGTCATAGGCTGTGGAGCCATTTAGTATAACGTATTTATTCGTGACAACGCCATTGCATTTAATGCCTCCAATGCCTTCTTCAAGTGTCACTAACATCGTCCCATCTTCGCCAATTTGGTATTGGTGTATCCGAGAAGAGGAAACTTCGGCTCCTGTTTTTTCTGTTGCATTTGCAGAAAACCCAACGAGAGTTAAAGTGCCAAAGACGTAGATAAATGCAGTTCGCCCCATAACCGAAGCTCCTCTACTTGAGCCAAATTCAGATGCGTACCCAGCGGAATTTCTCGTAGTTATCAAGTTCCCACTTATCGACATAAAACGAGCTGCCCCACTCAGTTCCATTTAAGCATAACTGAAGAAAAGGCAGCCCGGCGTCTACTACTCCACTTATAAGACTTGCGATCACATCAGCAGTCAATGCTGAATTAAAACAGTCGTTAGCAATTGATTTCAATTGTGACTCTGCATTAGTTATGTCTGGGGTAGTATTCAAAGAGACGTATACATCACGAACACCACGATAAGAAGCCCAGCCGTCGCACCATCGGGCTGTTAGAAAACTAGCGACGCTAATACACTCGAATTTAACCTCTAGTGTTGGTAGCTCACCAACACGATATTCATAGAATATATTTTTGATTTTTGGGTTATTGTTTTCATTCTCTATTACCTCTGCCGTGTAGGAGCAGCATGAAAACATAAGAAGCATAGTTATTGTATCAGATCGCAATTTCATTATCGTAACTCCATATTCCAACGAGTCTGTCGGTCAAGGCGATACAAAAAGTAGTAATAATTAGAACAATAAACTTACGATTGGTCAAGCCGGTATTGCGGTTGCCAAATGTCATGACTTTTGAAACACTTCCTCACCCTTTTTGAAATCAAACGCTTAGCGCTTACAAAAGTCCTTTGTAAAATAACGGCATGGAAATCGGATATGCTCGCGTCAGCATCAAGCAGCAATACTTGGACCGGCGGCTTGCTGCCCCGAAGGCTGAAGGGTGCAAGTTAGCATGTGCTGAATGGGGCCGGGCATTTAGGTCTTAAACAAACAGCATCGCCATCCTGGCCGAAATAGGCCAAAGTGGCGCAACGTCTGAGGTTCTAGGCCGACCCTATTTCGGCGCCGTCGCCGGGGCGACCATGCCGGGGACATAGGCGCTGGAGATGAACGAGCGGGCGTGGGCCTTGAAGGCCTCCGCCAGTCGGGATTGGCGCAGGGATTTCAGGCTTGCCATTCCGAGCGTCATCGGCCGGTGGTTGCCGGATATGCGCACGCGGACCACATTCCGTCCGTCGAGGGCGGCATCCGAGCGCGGCGTTACATTGGCGAGCGTGTAGCCAAAGCCGTTGGCGACCATGGTGCGGATCACGTCCGGATGGGCGAAGCGGTAGCTGATGTTGGGCGTCAGACCTTCTGCCATGAACAGCGCCTGGAAATATTCGCCCGAGAGCGGCAGGTCGAGGAACACCATCGGCAGCTCGACAAGCTCCTCAAGGCTGACGGAAGGCCGCCGGGCCAGCGGATGGTTCTCGCCGAAGACCGCATGGACAGGAAGCTTCACCAGCGGCAGGAACTCGATATCCTCCGGGATCGACAGGTCATAGGTTATGGCCACGTCGATGGCCGCACTTCTGAGCCCGTTCAGCATGGTCTCCTGATGGTCCACATGCGGGCGGATGGTGGTGCCGGGAAAGGCGGAAGTAAAGGCAAGCGCGAGTTCCGGCAGGATCATCGGCGCCAGGGTGGTCAGGCAGCCGACGTTGAGCTGTCCCCGGATGTCGTCGCTTGCCTCCGATGCGACGCTGTAGAGGGTTTCCGCCTGTTCCAGCAGTTGCTTGGCTTCCGCCAGCAGCGTCCGCCCGACCGGGGTGAGCGACAGCCCCTGGGCGTGATGGCGGATGAAGAGCTGGACGTTGAGCTCTTTTTCAAGCTGGGAAATCGCCGTCGACACGGACGGCTGGGAAATGCTGACCCGCTCCGCCGCCCGGGTGATGCTGCCGGTCTCGCCGGCGGCGATGAAATACTCAAGCTGTCTGAGCGTGAAGCGCATGAAACGGTCCTGTCCTGTGCAGGCCGTTATATTACGATTTCACGTGCTGCCGCATCCGCTGATGGCTTATTCGTCGCCGGGCACGCCGTAACTGGGGGCTGCGGTCGGATCAATCGCGCGGGTGACGTAGTCTTCGAGCTGCGGTTTGTAGAGATCCCAGAGGTTCGACAGCGCTCCGATCGGGTCTTCCTCGGCCCAGTCGACCCTGAGATCGGCCACCGGCCAGCTCACGTTGCGGACCATGTAGAGGCCGGCGGAATGAACCGGCCCGGCTTCGCCGCCGGCGGCAAGGCCGGCCTTCATGGCGGCGATCAGCCGGTCGCCCAGATCGCCTTGCGCCTCCGAGAAAGCCGTGATCATGGCGTCCGGCACCGTGTCATTGGCAAGAAGATTGCCGGCGGCCGCGCAATGGCATCCCTTCGCGGTGGCGTTGATACCGAGGGTCTCGTCGCCGGAGAATGTCGCCGCCTGCCCGGTCCGGTCCAGGACAACCACCTGCCGCCAATCCTTGGTCGTATAATCGGAGAGCAGGATTTCCAGCGCCTTGGCCGCCGCGATGCCGCTTTGCAGGAGGTCGAGCGCCTTCGGACCCAGGGACGGGTCGGTGATGTTCTGCGAGGCGACCACACCGGCCCCTGCGCGGGCATGGGAACAGCGCGCCGCCACGGCGGGCGAGGACGAGGAAATGGCAATCCCCATCATCCCGGTTTTGGGGCAGCAGGCGGAAATGGAGAAGGTCATGCAAGAGCCCTTGAATTATTCATCTGGAATGACGGCGGTCACGTCGATTTCGACCAGCCATTCCGGCCGGGCGAGCGCGGAAACGACGATGCCGGTCGAGACCGGATAGACGCCCTTCAGCCACTTGCCGACCACCCGGTAGACGGCTTCCCGGTAGCGCGGATCGATGATGTAGATAACGATCTTGGTGATATGCGCCAGTTCCGAGCCGGCTTCCTTCAAGAGCATGTCGATGTTGGTCATCGCCTGTTCCGCCTGGGCGGTGGCATCGCCGATGCCGACGTTTTCCGACGTGTCGAGGTTTTGACCGATCTGGCCGCGCACGAACACCATGGTGCCTCGGGCGACGACGACCTGGCACAGATCGTTGTCGAGGGCCTGCTCCGGATAGGTGTCCTTGGTGTTGAAGCAGCGGATGCGTTTGTGAGCCATGGGCTTTCCGTCCGTCATGCGTCTTCCGTCTCCCGCTGCGGGTCGCGTGTATAGGTCATGTAGCCGCGCTGCTTGGCGATGTGGTCGGCCACATATCCGGCGTCGTACCAGACGCCCCAGATGAAGGAGGACCCGCGCCGGGTCTGCCAGGGCAGGCCGAGGAAATAAACTCCCGGCTCCTGCGAGACGCCGCGTTTGTGGATCGGCCGGCCCTGGTCGTCGAAGGTGTCGACCTGCAGCCAGTCGTAGTCGACGGAAAAGCCCGTTGCCCAGATGATCGTGGTGATCCCGACGTCCTTAAGGTTCAGCTCAAGGATCGGATCCGCCACGCACGCCGGGTCCGGATCGATCCGGCGTGCCTCGGGTTCTTCAGGCAGGTCGAGGCCGTTCCGTTCGATAAAGGCATCCGCCTCGTCCAGCAGCGACAGGTAATTGGCATCTCCGCCGTCGATATTGGCCTTGAGATCGGGAGCAAACCGCAAGGCACCGTTCTCGAAAGCCTCGGTCCGGCCCAGAAGCGTCATGCCTTTTGCCGCAAGACGGCGGAAGTCGACCGTATGGCCGCCGTCGACACCGCTCACCGCAATCGTCGTGTGTTCCACACCCGGCGTTGTCTCGGCATCCCACTTGTTGAGGACCCCCAGCCACCAGACGAAGTCACGGCCGCGATAGCTGCGCGGCGGGCGGTCGTGCGGACCGACCGACAGATAGACCTGCTTGCCTGCCTCAAGAAGTTCGGCGGCAATCTGTGCGCCCGAAGATCCTGCGCCGACGACCAGTACCGCTCCTTCGGCCAGCTGGCCGGGATTGCGGTAAGCGGCGGAATGCATCTGGGTGGCCCCCGCGTCCGCGGGAACCATATCCGGCATGACCGGGTGCTGGAAGGCGCCGGTGGCCGCGATCACGTAATCGGCTTCGATCGGGCCGTCCGAGGTTTCGGCATGAAACCCGCGCCGGCCGGCGTTGCGCTTGACCTCGGTCACCTCCACACCGCAGCGGATGGGCGCGGAAATCTGGTCCGCATAGGCGACGAAGTAATCCGCGACATCATCCTTCGCGACGAAGGCATCCGGGTCGCAATCGGGAAATTCCATATTCGGAAAGCGGTCATGCCAGGCCGGGCCGTTGGCGACCAGCGAATCCCAGCGTTCCGAGCGCCAGCGCTCGGCGATCCGGTGCCGTTCGAGCACGAGATGGGACACGCCGCATCGGCTCAGGTGCTCGCTCATGGCAAGACCCGCCTGACCGCCACCGACAACAAGCGCTTCTATCTTTTTAGCCGTCATATCCGAGCCCCGTCCTGGCATTTCAACTGTCTTCGATGATGACCGGACCGGCTGATTAGGTAAATTCTTTCTTTTTTATATTTTGCTTCAATAATTCCTAAGCAACAAGCTGATCGCTGACCCGGCCGAGCATGGCGCGGCAGGCTTCCATCTGGTCGCGGGTCACGAATTCGTCCGGCTTGTGGCCCTGTTCCATGCTGCCCGGCCCGCAGACGACCGCCGGCACGCCGAGCGTCGATGTGAACAGCCCGCCTTCCGTACCGAAGGCGACCTTGATCGCCCGGTTGGTCCGGGACAGGGACAGCGCGTTCGAAACGGCGGAACCGCCGGAGGATGTGTCGAGCCCCGGGTATTCGTTGAAGATCTCGATGTCGATGCCCGCCTTGGGGAAGCGTTCCCTGGCCTTGGCGGAAATCCGACCGGCGGACGCAAACAGCCGATCCATCAAGGCCTTCGGATCGTCGGAAGCAATGTTGCGGATCTCGAAGGACAGTTTGCAGTGATCCGGCACGATGTTTAGCGCCGTGCCGCCATGGATGATGCCCGCATGAACGGTGGTGTAGGGGATGTCGTAGTCGTCGTCCCGGCTGCCGGTTTCCTCCAGTTCCCCCTGCAGGGCGCGGATGTCCTTCAGGAAATCGGCGGCAAGGTGAATGGCGTTGAGCCCGGTCGGCGCCAGGGCCGAATGGGCGGCGACACCGCAACAGGTCGCGTGGGCGCCGGTCTTGCCCTTGTGCCCGGCCGCCACCTGCATGGAGGTCGGCTCGCCCACCAGCACCCAGTCCGGCTTGAGACCCGCTTTGGACAATTCCGCCAGCATCGGTCGCACGCCGACGCAGCCGATTTCCTCGTCATAGGAAAGCGCGATGTGCAGAGGCCGCGACAGGGGTTGGCTCTTTGCCGCCACCATCGCCTCCATGGCGCAGGCGACGAAGCCCTTCATGTCGGTCGTGCCCCGGCCGTAGAGGCGGCTATCCGCCTCGCTCATGCGGAACGGATCGCGGGTCCAGTCCTGGCCGTCCACCGGGACCACGTCCGTATGTCCGGACAGGACGATCCCGCCCGGTCCCTCCGGCCCGACGGTGGCGAACAGATTGGCCCGGTCGCCCGTCTCCGACGGGTAGAGCCGGCTTTGAATGCCGTTTGTCTCAAGGAAGTCCGCAACGTAGCGGATCAGGTCGATGTTGCCGTCCCTGCTCACGGAGGGAAAGGCAATCAGGCGGTCGAGGATGTCGAATGCGGTGCTCATGGACCCAATTCACGACATTTAGCGCGCTTTGACCAGTTTTCTTCTGCCCCCGGGACAGAGTGGACACGAAAAACAGTCCCGCCTGCACCCGTCTCCCCCCTTGAGGGGGAGATGTCGGCGTGAGCCGACAGAGGGGGGTGAAACGGTGCCGCATTTTCTGAAGAGCCAAATTTTCCGAGAGGCTTATACCCCCCTCTGTCTCCTGAGGGAGACATCTCCCCCTCAAGGGGGGAGAGGAAAACAAGCGAAAAAACCGTGGCTCCAACCGATACACAGTGAAACCGGACAACAGTGGCTAAAGCCCCGAAATCACTTCCGTAATGCTGTCCCGCAGGATATCCGCCACCTGCGCGATCTGGGCTTCCGTCAGGATCAGGGTCGGTGACAGGATCAGGATGTTGCCGAGCGGGCGGGCGATCAGGCCGCGCGCCTGGGCGGCGCGGGCGATCTTCAGGCCGATCTCGTCTTCCGGCGCGAACGGTTCCTTCGTCGCCTTGTCCTTCACGAACTCGATGCCGATCATGAAATGGCTGCCGCGGACTTCGCCGACGATGGACAGATCGTCGAGGCCGCGCAGGGCGTTTTCGAAGATCTTGCCGGTGGTGCGCACCTGTTCCGGCAGCTTGTCCCGTTCCATCAGCGCGATATTGGCAAGCGCGGCGGCCGCCGCCGCCGGATGGCCGGAATAGGTCATGCCGTGCAGGAACAGTCCGCCAGGTCCGGAAATGACCTCGTGGATTTCATCGGAGACGATGGTGGCGGACATGGGCTGGTAGCCGGAGGTCAGGCCCTTGGCCGTGGTGATGATGTCCGGTGTGACGCCGAATACATCCTCAGAGGCGAAGAAATGGCCCAGCCGACCGAAGGCGGTGACCACCTCGTCGGAGATGTACTTGATGTCGTTTTCCGCGCAGACCGCGGCCATGCGGGCATGATAGCCCTCCGGCGCCACGATCACGCCACCGGCGCCCATGATCGGCTCGGCGATGAAGGCAGCGATGTTTTCCGCGCCGATGTCTTCGATCGTGCTCTTGAGATCTTCCACAAGCGCGTCGAGGAATTCCGCCTCGCTCATGCCGTCGCCCTCGCGCCAGAAATGGGGCGAGCGCAGGTGATGCACCAGGTCGTTGGCGCCGTCCCAGCCGACCGAGTAGAGCGGCGTGGTCATGGCGATGGCAAGATGGGTCGAGCCGTGATAGGCGCCGATGCGGCTCAGGATCTTCTTCTTGTTCGGTCGTCCGAGCCGGTTGTTGTAATGGTGCAGCATGCGCACCGCGCTGTCGTTAGCCACAGACCCGGAATTGCCGAAATAGACCTTGTTCAGGTGACCGGGCGCCAGGCTCGCGATCTTTTCCGCAAGGGTGGCCGCCGTCGGGTGGGTGAAATTGTAGAAGGTCGAATAGAAATCGAGCTCGTTGAGCTGCTCGGTGATCGCGTCGATGATTTCCTTGCGCCGGTGGCCGGCGTTGACGCACCACAGCCCGCCGATCCCGTCGATCAGCTCGTTACCCTCGCTGTCGCGGACCATCGCGCCGTCGGCTCCGACGATCACGGTGCGCGCACCGTTCTGCTTCAGGGCGTTCAGGTCGGCGAAGGACTGGATCAGATGGGTATCTGCCGTCAGCACAGCGTCGGTGGTCATGTTCAGATCAAGTTTCATCGGTTTTCCCGACCTCCCTGTAGTCTTGGCGTTGAAGTGAAAGCAGTTCCGGGGCGATGTCGTCGACCGGGCGCAAGTCGGCAACGAGAAGCGCCTCGCCCCGTCCGGCGGAGGCAAGCACCTGGGCATCTGGGCCGACAATGACGGAATGGCCGCCGAAGGTCAGATCGCCCTCGGTTCCGCAGAAATTGGCATAGGCTATGGTCAGGTTCATTTCCGCCGCACGCGCCGGCACGAAGGCGGTCGACACGTGTTCGAACCCTTTCGGATTGGCGGTCGGCACCAGCACCAGGGTGACGCCCTGTGCCGCCAGCGCGGCGCAGTGCTGGGGGAATTCCACATCATAGCAGATCATCAACGCGGCCTTGTGGCCGTAGAGATCGAACACCGTATAGGCATCGCCGTAGGAAAAACTGGCGCGCTCCATCGGTCCGTAAAGCTGGATCTTGCGGTAATGGGCGAGCTGTTCGCCGGTGTCGTCGAAACAGGTGGCCGCATTGTAGACCGTGCCGTCGGCGGCCTCCGCCCAGCCCACGGTCAGTCCGCAGCCGGTCTGTTTTGCAAGGGCGGACAGACGTTTCGTCCAGGCCCCGCCCAGAGGCTGGGCGAGGCTTTTGTGCAGGTCAGGCCGGTTGTAGCCGGGCAGGAAGACTTCCGGAAACACGAGCATTTTCGCGCCCGCCAGGGCGGCGGCCGACAAGTGCCGTTCGATGCGGGCAAAGCCCGCCTCGATATCGCCGCCGATCGCCGGTCCCTGGTAGAGCGCGAGTTTCATGGTTGCCGTTCCGCTTCCGCTTACTTCTTCAGGTTGGTCCAGATGGCGTCGTAGAGAACCTGGGTCTCTTGCGGACAGGCTTCGACGAAGACGCCCTTCTGGCCTTCCGGCGGATTGGATTCCGGCGAGTTCTTGACCTCCGGATCGAGGTACGGATCGACACCCTTCACGCCCGAGATGTACTGGGCGTAGTTTGTCACCGCCGCGGCATTTTCCGGCTCGAGCAGGAAGTTCATGAACTTCAGCGCGTTTTCGCGGTTCGGCGCGTCCTTCAGCAGAACCACGTTATCCATCCACACGATGTAGCCTTCCTTCGGGAAGGCGTATTCGATGTTGGCGCCTTCCGCGCGGGCCTTGGCGGAAAAGCCGGACCAGATCATGCCGGCCGCCGCGTCGCCGGAAACGAGCACGTCCTTGGCGACGTCCGAGCCGAAGGACGCCCAGTCCTTCTTGGCGTCGATCACCAGCTTGTTCAGCGCCTTCAGCTGATCGCGGTCGGAGGTGCACTGGGGAATGCCCAGGTAAAGCGAGGCAAGTGTCAGGGTCTCGCCGGCGGTGTCGAGCACGTTGATCTTGCCCTTCAGCTCTTCCGGCGGATCGAAGATCACCGACAGGCTGTCGATCGGGCCCTTGTAGATGTCGCGGTTGACGGAATAGGAGGTCGATCCCCACTGGTAGGGGATGGAGCTCTTCCGGCCCGGATCGAAGGCGACGTCGACCCACTGGTCCTGGATGTTGCCGAAGTTGGACAGCTCCGACGGCTCGAAGGTGTCGAGCATGCCTTCGTTGTTCAGGATCTTGACCATGTAGTCGCCGGGGACGGCTACGTCGTAGGAGCCGAGCTTGCCGGCCTTGAGCGATGCCAGCAGCGCCTCGTTGCTGTCGTAGGTGTCCATGGTCACCTCGACGTCATATTCCTTGGCGAACTTGTCGAGCAGTTCCTGCGGGATGTACTCGAACCAGTGATAGATCGAGAGTTTCCCTTCGGCCTGCGCCGCGCCGGTCAGGGCCAGCAGCGCCAGGGACGTCGTCATAAGCAGTTTTTTCATGTCTTGCTCCACTCTGGTTTGTTTTGTCTTTGGTCAGTCTTCTTTTGCTTTGTTTTGCCCCGCCCGGCCGATCAGCCAGGACAGGGAGACGAAAATCACCGATATGCCCAGCATCAGGGTGGAAATGGCCATGATGTTGGGTTTGATGCCCTGCTTCACCGATCCGAAGATCGCCGTCGGCAGGGTTTCGACGCCGGCCCCCTTGACGAAATTCGTGATCAGGAAGTCGTCGAGCGAAATGATGAAGGCGAGCAGGAAACCGGACAGGATCCCGGGCGTCATCAGAGGCAGAAGCACCAGCTTGAAGGCTTCCGTCGGCGTGGCGTAGAGATCCATCGCCGCCTGCTCGTACATGTCCGGAATGCTCTGCATCCGCGCCGAGATCGGCAGATAGGCAAACGGGATGCAGAAGACGATATGGGCGATCAGGATGGTCATCAGCCCGGTGGTGAAACCGATCGCGGTGAAGAACACCAGGCTCGCCACCGCCGTCACCACTTCGGGAACCATCAGCGGCAGGCTGATCAGCGCGAAACTCAGCGTCTTGCCCTGGAACCGGCCGGTCCGGGTCATGGCAACGGAGGCGAGCGTCGCGATTGCCGTCGCGACGATGGCCGCGGTTATGGCGATGACGAAGGAATTGATTGCCGCCTGCTGGAACTTCGGCGCTTCCGGCCCGGTGAAGACGTCCACATACCAGGCCAGCGACGTCCCGCCCCACTTGGTGATCGAGGTCGAAGCGTTGAAGGAATAGACCGCGACCACGATCAGTGGCGCGTAGAGCACGATCAGGCACAGGATCGTGATCGTCAGAAAGCCCGGAAAGCGGCGGAGATCGGTCTTGGCCCGCATTTTCCTTACGCCCCCTTGTTCTGGTTGCGCGCATAGACGAGCAGAACCGCCATGACGATGGTCAGCAGGATCGTCGAGGCGGCCGCGCCGAAGGGCCAGTTGCCCGCAGCGCCCTTGAACTGTTCCTCGATCAGCGAGCCGATCATGAAGGTCTTGGCGCCGCCGAGCAGGTCCGGCGCAAGAAAGGCGCCGAGGGAAGGCACGAAAACCAGAATGCAGCCGGCGACGATCCCCGGTTTTACCACCGGCAGGATGACCAGTCGAAGCGTGGCCCAGACACCGGAATAAAGATCTGCGGCGGCCTCGGAGAGGGCGAAGTCATAGCGTTCCACCGCCGCATAGATCGGCAGAACCATGAACGGCAGGTAGCTGTAGAAAAGCCCGAGCTGGACGGCGAAATTCGTGTTGATCAGCCCGAGCGGCTCCGAAATCATTCCCGTCCACAGCAGGAACTCGTTGAACGGTCCGGTGTCGCGGATGAGGAATTTCATCGAGACCGTGCGGATCAGAAGGTTCACCCAGTAGGGCACGGTCACCAGGAACAGCCAGACCGAACGGGTCTTCGCGTTCCGGGTCGCGATGAACCAGGCGGTCGGAAAACCGATTAGCAGGCAGGCGATGGTCGCAACCCCGGCCTGCCAGATCGACCGCCAGAAGATGCCGATATAGGTCCACTCGATGGTCGGCGGTTCGTCGCCGAAAAGGCCCCGGTTGAAGAAGAACTGATCGTAGGCGGCCGTTGAAAATTGCCAGATGACGCCGCCGCGGAATTCCTTGGTGAGAAACGAATAGACCGCCATCATGACGACGGGCGCGAGCAGGAAAATGCCGATCATCACCCAGGCCGGAAGCATCAGCTTGAGACTGTTGCCCCGGTAGATGTTGGAGGTGGCCCCTTCGCCCATTGGCGCGCCGGCCGCCATCAGTCGGCGAGCAGGCGCGCAGCACCTGCCTCCAGTTTCAGGCCGACAACGGCGCCGGTTTCGGGAACCGCCGTCGTCTCGGAATTCTGCAGCCGGACGGTCATCCTCTCGCTGTCGGCGAGGCGGACCTGAAGGTGGATGTCGGTGCCCAGATAGACCTGGCCTTCGACGGTGGCGTCGAGATCACCGCGTCCAGGCACGCAGAGACTGATGCGTTCCGGGCGCACCGACAGATGCCCCTTGCCGGGATCCAGAACGGCCGCTGCCGGGCAGGTGAAGTCGTGCCCGCCGGGCAGAAGGATCGCCGCCATACCGTTTTCAACGGAGCGGACGTCGACATCGAGCAGGTTGGTCTCGCCGATGAAGTCTGCGACGAAACGGTTGAGCGGGCTCTCGTAGATTTCCTTGGGCGAGCCGATCTGCTGGACGCGGCCTTCCGACATCACCGCGATCCGGTCCGACATGGTCAGCGCTTCTTCCTGGTCGTGGGTGACGAAGATAAAGGCGATGCCGGTCTCCCGCTGCAGGGCCTTCAGTTCCATGCGCACCGCCTGGCGGAGTTTCAGGTCCAGTGCGGACAGCGGTTCATCGAGGAGGAGCACCTGGGGCCGGGGCGCGAGCGCGCGGGCAAGGGCGACGCGCTGCTGCTGGCCGCCGGAAAGCTGAGCGGGCCGGCGCGCGGCGAAGTCTCCCAGCTGCACCAGCTGCAGCACCTGGTCGGCACGGGCATGAGACTCCTGCTTCGACCAGCCGCTGCGCAACAGGCCGAACATCACGTTCTCGGTGACGGTCATATGCGGGAACAGGGCATACTGCTGGAAGACGGTGTTCACCGGTCGCTTGTGCGGCGGCAGGCCGGTGATGTCGTCCCCTTTCAGCCGAATGGCGCCTTCGGTCACCTCCTCGAAGCCGGCAATGGAGCGCAGCAGGGTGGTCTTGCCGCAGCCGGACGGCCCGAGAAGGGTGAAGAACTCGTTCTCGCGGATATCCATGGAGACGCCATGCAACGCAGTGACCGGGCCATATCGCTTGACCACCTTGTCGATATCGACCGCAATCTCGGTGCTGGCCATGGATGCCTCTTCTCTGATACCCCTGAGTTGGTGACTGAAACCGTAAATCGGCACAATGCGAGGGGTATATACCCCCAAGGAGGTATGTCCGATGGAGCTGCCGAATTCAGCGGAAAAGCACTTGGGAGCGGCTATTTCCGCATTGGCGACAGACCAGTTCGAAACCAAGCTGTATCAATGGCTTATCCGGTGTTTTGAGATCGATAACACGACCATGCTGGCCTATTTCCAGAACCGGGCGCCGGACGTGCTGTTTACCCAGGCAATCGAAAAACGGGTCCATGAAAAGCTTGAAACCGACTATATCCCGGGGGCCTATCTGCTGGATCCGTTCCATGCGCTGCATGTCGAAAATGCCCCGCCGGGGCTTTACCGGCTGAAGGGCATTGCGCCGGACCAGTTTCACCGCAACGAGTATTTCGCCGCCTATTATCAGCGCACCACCCTGATCGACGAAATGGCCTATATCGCCTATCCGGCCGAAGGGGTGTCGGTGCATATCTGCCTCGGTCGGGACGTCACCTCGAGCCGGCGCTTTTCCGTGCGCGATATCCAGAAGGCGGAACGCATCGCCCCCATTGTCTGCGGCCTGATCGAACAGCGCTGGTCTGGCTTGCAGTCGAGCGGCGACTTTAGAGACGAGGATCTTGCTGATCATCTGATCTCGGCCATGAACCGGGAGCATGACGTCTCGCTCAGTCCGCGCCAGGCGGAAATCGCCCTGCTGATCCTGCGCGGGCATTCTTCCGTGTCGATCGGCCTGCGCCTCGGTATCTCCGCGCAAACGGTCAAAGTGTTCCGCAAGCAGCTTTACCGCAAATGCGGGATCTCATCGCAGGCTGAGTTGTTTTCCCTGCTCATGCCATTGCTGACATTTCACGAAAACGACCGCTAGGGAATTTTGTCTCAATCTGACCTGCGTCGAATTTCTACTGCTTTTGGAGCTATTGTCTTTCCAGGATGTTGCTGCACGGATCTGCGTTGCAACCTTGGAAAAAATCGGATCAAGGAAATAACGATAAAACCAAAAAACAACCTAGGGGAAGGTGAAAAAAAAAGTGATTTAATTAATATATTTTGAAATCAATATTATACATCGTGAAAAATGACAATAAATAAATAAGTGAAATCAGGTATTTATTCAATTTCGCGTTAATAAATACAGATTAAGCTAAATCCATATCTGCAGTTGAGGCACTGGTATGGGCGAAGCATTTGACAGTCGTTTTGCAGAACTGACGGCGGCTTTTACGAAGCGGCTTAATTCTGAGCTCGACATGCTCGAAAAATTCGGTCGCGAACTGGAACGATGTGCTGCTGATCCGGCCATGTTCGATCAGGTTTCTCACGTCGTTCACAGGCTGGCGGGGTCGAGCCGCGTCTTCGGCTTCGGCGAACTGACCGCTCCCGCGCAGGAAGTCGAAGCTCTCATTGCCGAGCAGGCGGATCCGGAGCGCATAGCGGAGGGAACCCGTCAGCTTGCCGAGGATATCCGCCGCTCCATCAGCCCCTGATGCCGCTTTCGGGCAATCTTTCGAGCCTTTCGGGGTAATCATATGACATTGATTTCACTTGTAAAATCCGAGAATTCCAAACTGGAAACCGCGAAGGTCGATGTCGGGCAGGCAGACAGGAAACGTATTTACCTGTTCGACCGGGACCCCCATTTGACGGATCTGAGCCAGAAGCTGAGGAGTCTCGGCTATGAGGTCGCCGCCGGTCCTGGTGGCGGCGGCGAAAAATGCCTCGCCGCGGTGATTCATGAAAAGGCGGATCCCGAACTGGAGCTGGCGGCCTCGCTGATCGCGGATCACAAGGTCATCGTCCTGTGTGAAAACAGGAGCTTCGATTTCAGGATCAAGGCCGCCCGCCTGGGTGTCTCCGCGCTGGTTCAGCTTCCGGTCGACCTCATTGAGCTGGAAGGCTGGTTTTCGGATTTCGACAGGAGCCAGCAGATCGAATCCAAGGTTCTGATCGTCGATGACGATGACATTGTCGCCGAAGCCTATGCCTTTGCCCTGCAGCAAAAGGGGATGCGGACCGAAACCCTGTCCAATCCGTTGAAGACCGGACAGATGGTCGACGACTTCTGTCCCGATCTGATCGTCATGGATCTGGACATGCCTGAGGCGAACGGTCTGGACGTGGCGAAGGCTCTCCGTCTGTCCCGGCCGCATCTCTCCCTGCCAATCCTGTTTCTGTCCGCCGAGCAGGACGAGGGCATCCAGCACGAGGCCCGGCAGATCGGCGGAGACGACTTCATCACCAAGCCGGTCGATCTTGCCACGCTGACGAACATGATCTCAATCCGGGTCTCCCGGGCGCGGGAACTGCGCAAGATCATGGAGCGCGACAGCCTGACGGGGCTTTTGAACCACGTGAATTTCAAGGAACGCCTGGCGGCGGAAGTCGGCCGCTCGCAAAGGACCGGAGCGTCGGTTGCCGTCTGTTTGCTGGACCTGGACCACTTCAAGGCGGTCAACGACACTTATGGCCACCAGGTCGGCGATCGGGTTATCCAGATGTTCGCCAACTGCCTGACCGGTTCACTGCGCAGTGTCGATGTGATTGCCCGTTACGGCGGCGAGGAATTCGGGCTCATCCTGCTGGACGCGACGCCGGAACAGGCTGCGCGGGTTCTCGACGGAATTCGCCGGAGTTTTTCGAACTTCTTTTTCGAAAACGGGAATGGTCCGCAAACCGTGACCTTCAGCGGCGGCGTTTGCGGCCTTCAGGATGCGGCCACCGCGGAAGGTCTTCTGGGGGCGGCCGACAGGGCGCTCTACGAGGCAAAGCAGCAGGGCCGGAACCGGATTATCCTGCATTCGCAAATGGAGTGACGTTGAACGGAGGCGGCCTGCAGCCGGCGTACGAATCGGGGGATCGGCATGACGAAAACGGACGTGGCCGCTGAACAGGAACGGCACGAAACCGCGCGCTCCGGACGTGGATTGGCGATGTCCATGCAGCGCCGGATCACGCTCCTCGCCATTTTCTGTGTCATTGCAAGCACTCTCGTCATCGGCAGCATCGCCTACAACCGTATCCGGTCCGCGTCGTTCGACAAGGCCACGGAACGCCTGGCGGGTCAGACCAGACTGATGTCCCAGAGGTTCCGCCTGGCCTACCGGGATATCCAGGAGGATCTTTTCGCCCTTTCGACGACACCTCCGATCCGCGGGATCATTCGCGCATCTGCAAACGGCGGCGTCGATCCCTACGACGGATCGTCACTTCAGTCCTGGCGGTCCCGGCTGGAGGAGATCTTCGCCTCGATCATGCGCAATCATCCGGACTATTTTCAGATCCGTTTCATCGGCGCGGCAGAGTCAGGTAGGGAGATCGTCAGGATCGACCGGGTGGAGGACGGGATGACAATGGTACCGCCCATCCGTCTGCAGCAGAAAGCCGGAGAGCCGTATTTCGCCACGGCGATGAAGGGCGAGGCGGGACAGGTCCTCTTCTCCGATGTCTCCTACAATCGCGAGTTCGGAAAGCTGGATCCCAGGGAGATCCCGACGATCAGGGCGATGCTGCCGATAGAGACGGAGGGGGGCAGCCGCTTTGGCTTTATCATCATCAACACGGACTACAATTTGATGCTGGAGGAGATTATAGACGATGTGAGTCCCCATCTCGATGCATTTATCGTCAACGGCAACGGCGACTACACCTGGAACGGGGCCGACAGCAGCGGCAATTATCTGGAACTTCACGACCAGTACACAAGACCGTTGCCCGAGGTCATCGCCCAAACCCTGCAGGCAAAGGACAACGAAGGCATCATTCATGCCGGCAGGAGCGTGGCCTATTTCGTCAGGCAACAAGGCGACGCCGGTCCGACATCGTCCTTTGCGGTTATTCTCAGGGTCATGGAGGACGGCCTTTACGAAGAAGCCCGCAAGACCCGCAGGGAGGTTTTGCTGACCGGTGGCCTGTTGATGCTCGGCTGCCTTTTCATTTCCATCCTGCTCGCCCGGGCGATGATGAAGCCGCTGAACCGCCTGGCCCGTCTCGTCCGCGGCCTGGACGATCACGATTTGCTGGCCAGGCTTCCCGTCCACCGCACGGATGAGGTGGGTGACCTCGCCCGCTCCCTGCAGCAGCGGACGCAGGCTCTGATCGCATCCGAGGCGCGCGCGAGCGCCATCGTGGACAACGTCCTGGACGGCCTGATCCTGATCGGGGAGAACGGTGTTATCGAACGCTTCAACCCAAGTTGCGAACGCATCTTCGGCTACAGGGCCGAGGAAGTCATTGGCCGGAATATATCCATGTTCATGGAGCCCGAATTGGCGGCGCGCCATGACGGCTTCCTCCTCCGCTTTCTGCGCGGCCATAGCAGCGGTTTCATCGATACAAATCGCGAGGTGGAAGCCGTGACCCGCTCGGGTGAGAAGATACCTGTGGAGCTGGCGATCAGCGCCCTCCGGCTCGACGGGGAGACGAAATTCAGCGGAGTCGTCCGCGATATCAGCGACCGCAAGGAGATGGATCGGTTGAAGGCGGAATTCGTTTCCACGGTAAGCCATGAATTGCGGACACCACTGACCTCTATAAGAGGATCGCTCGGTCTGATCGAACGGCTGATGCCGAAAGGTCAGCCGGACTCTTTCCGCCAAATGGTGCATCTGGCGCGCAAGAATACCGAACGGCTGATCGTCCTCGTCAACGACATCCTCGATTTCGAAAAGCTCTCCGCCAACAAGCTTGAATACGACATGACCACGGCCGACGTGAATGATGAACTGAGACAGGCCGCCGAACTCAACGCCGGATATGCGGAGCAGCATCGTGTTTCGATCAGCCTGCACCTGGCGGAAATGCCACTCTTTATTTCGGTCGACGTCAATCGGTTCCATCAGGTCCTGGCGAACCTGATCTCCAATGCCGTCAAGTTTTCCGACCCGGAGAGCGAGGTTGTCATCCGGACCGAAGCGGTGGGCGGATATATCAGGGTTTCCGTCATCGATACCGGCGATGGCATTCCCAAAGCGTTCCAGGAGCACCTGTTCACGCCCTTTGCCCAGGCGGATGGAACCTCCAGTCGGAAGAAGAACGGAACCGGCCTCGGTTTGGCGATCACGAAACGGTTCGTCGAAGGAATGGACGGATCGCTCCAATTCACCAGTCGTGAAGGCGAAGGCACGACCTTTTTTGTCGAGTTCCCTCAGGTCGATATCGACGCATCGATAGAAACGCTGGTACAGCGCGAGAGCAATGGCAGGGTGATTGGGCTGCACATCGAAGACGATACCGATTTTCACAAGATTCTGGCCGCCGCAGTGTCTGACGACATCCTGCTGGTACAGGCCCGGACCTTGAATGAAGCCCGGCACCGGTTGGCGGTGGACTTTTTCGATGTGCTGATTATCGACATCTCCCTCGAAGATGGAAACGGCCTGACCATCCTCGATGAGATCGGTGATGCGGAAGGCATGCTGGTCGTCGTCGTCACCGCCCTCGACATAACGATCGAGGATCCCCGGGTGGATATGGTTGTGGTGAAGTCGAGACCCCGCAAGGGAAACCTGCCTGAAATACTGCATGATCTGGTCGAGCAGAAAATCAGGAAACGGGCAGTGGCTTCCTAGATCGGGATATGTGCGTGTCGGCAAACCGGTTGAACGGCGCCGGGGTCGCGTCAACGGCGCGATCCGACCTGATCGAGCATATCGGCGACGTCGTCCGCAAGGGTTACCGGCTCGAAAGGTTTGGCGATGGTCCCCAGAGCGCCCAGGCGGGAAAGGTGTTCCAGCTCATTACGTTGCGTCCTCGCCGTGACGAAAATCACCGGAATACCGGATGTTGCCGGATTGTCCTTCAAATGCTTGTACGTGGACGGCCCGTCCATGACCGGCATCATCACATCGAGCAGGATGACATCCGGTTCCCAGTCGACGGCGACCTTCAAGCCGTCGGATCCATTGGACACGTGCCGTGCTTCGAAAGCATCGTTCAGTTTCAGGCACATGACAGCAATCGTGCCGATGTCTTCGTCGTCATCGATGTAGAGTGCTTTCAATGGCATCAGACCGGAATCCGTATGTCTGTCGCGTCCGGGAGCAATCCGGAGCCAGGAAGTGTAGAAGAACCTGACACATCTTATTGTAAGAAACTATATTCAATAAAAATAATACAAATAATATAGTTTGAGAGTATTAAGTATAATTAACAAGTAAAAACAGGATATGCCTGATTTTTATGGGGCGCATAGGTGAATATAACGATATTCAGAAATAGTGTCTCCTGGAAAACGGCCGCATCGGCCTGTGTGTCGGGCATGGCGGGCTCGGTAATGGGGCCATTGCTGAGCGGCGTTCCCAAAGTTCAAAATGATGTCTGATTAAAAATTCGCCTTGACCACAGGCGCGGCAGTTCCCTACGATTTCTTGACCAAATGGTCAGACGTTTTGCCGGCGCGAAAAAGCAAAAACAGCGCAGGACGCGGCTGACCGGAGCGGATAGGCTGCTGTTGGCGTGTGCGCACGATCACAACGGCAGGGGCGGAAGGCTCTCGTTCGCTTCGTTGGTGTTGAAAGTTTCCAGAGAAGGGGCCGGTCGGTCCCGACGAAAGAGGAGTAGGGGAATGGCATTGAAGGCTTTGAAAGCTCTGGCGGTTGCATCCGTATTCGGCGCAACGGTCATGGCAGGCGCTGCGCAGGCAGCCGATGAGCTGACGCTTCAGCTCAAGTGGGTCACCCAGGGTCAGTTCGCAGGCTACTATGTGGCCAAGGACAAAGGCTTTTATGACGAGGAAGGTCTCGACGTCACGATCAAGCCGGGCGGCCCGGACATTGCTCCGCCGCAGGTGATCGCGGGTGGTGGCGCGGATGTGATCGTCGACTGGATGCCGTCGGCACTGGCCAGCCGCGAAAAGGGCGTGCCGCTCGTCAACATCGCCCAGCCGTTCAAGAAGTCGGGCATGATGCTGACCTGCAGCAAGGACACCGGCATCACGTCGCCGGAAGATTTCAAGGGCAAGACCCTGGGCGTCTGGTTCTTCGGCAACGAATATCCGTTCCTGTCCTGGATGAGCCATCTCAACATGCCGACCGAAGGCGGCCCGGACGGCGTGACCGTTCTGAAGCAGGGCTTCAACGTCGACCCGCTGTTGCAGAAGCAGGCCGACTGTATCTCCACCATGACCTACAACGAATACTGGCAGGTGATCGATGCGGGCATTCCGGCCGAAGACCTGATTGTCTTCAAGTATGAAGACCAGGGCGTCGCCACGCTGGAAGACGGCCTTTATGCGCTGGAAGACAGCCTGAAGGATCCGGCCATGGTCGACAAGCTCGCGCGTTTCGTGCGTGCGTCCATGAAGGGCTGGGCCTATTCGGCCGAACATCCGGACGAAGCCGCCGAAATCGTGCTTGAAAATGACGCCACAGGCGCTCAGACCGAAAAGCACCAGAAGCGCATGGTCCGCGAGATCAACAAGCTGGTTGACGGTTCCGACGGCAAGCTCGACATGGCCGCTTACGAGCGCACCGTGAAGTCCCTGCTGTCCGGCGGTTCCGATCCGGTCATCACCAAGGAGCCGGAAGGCGCTACCACCACGGTCGTCACCGACAAGATGTAATCCGGTCCACAGGACTGGTTAAGGGAAAGGGCGCTCTTCGGGGCGCCCTTTTTGCTTTATAGTCCGAAGCCGGCCATTCGAACGTAATACCAACCACCAGATCGGTTTCTGTTCATTGTGGTTGGAAGAAAGCGAGAGAAAGAAAACATGGCGTTGAAAATCGTTCGGCGACTGATCCCGAATTGGGGCACGACCTATGGCCCGCCAGGGGACGGGCCTTTCCCGGCCGTCATGATCTTTCACGGATCGGAAGGTGCCTATTCGGGGTGGAGCCATCGCAATGCCGTGTTGCTGGCGGCGCACGGCTTCCTTGCCTTCCCTTTCGGCTATTCCAGGGGCGGCAATGCCTGGAACGCAGGCAGTATCGAAGATGTCCCGCTGGATCGTACCGTGGAAGCGCTGGCCGCCTTTCGCGCCTTTCCTGCTACGGGCGGCAAAGTGGCTTTCTACGGAGTGTCGCGCGGTGCCGAGCATGCGCTTCTTGTGGCCTCGCTGATGGTGCGCGATGGCCTGGACGACATACCGGATGCCGTGGCCGCTCATAGTCCGCCGGACGTCGTCTGTGGTGCTTTCGATGCGCGACGGCATCGTGATGCCGGGGATCCGGGCTGGCAATCCTGGGATCCGGCACAACGCGCGTGGTCCTGGCGCGGCTCCACCGAAGGCCTGCTTCCCACGCAGCCGATCGAGATTGAACGTTATGACGGGCCGATCTTTCTCAGCCATGGGACCGCCGATCGCGTCTGGTCGGTCGAGATGACCCGCAGGCTATCGGCCCGATTGGAAGAGAGCGGCCGAAATCCTGAGGTCCATTATTACGACGGACAGGATCACATCCCCGGCAGCGCGGCCGAGAACGAACACCACGAGCACCTCGTTGCCTTCCTGGATCGCCATCTGTCGATCTAACCCTGAAAGGCTTTCAGCCGGAATTCGGAAAGTGTCACATGTCCATTGAAAACTGGATCGCATTCACGATCGCCTGCATTGTCCTGACCCTCATTCCGGGTCCCAGCGTTCTTCTGGTGATCGGACAGGCTCTGACCAGGGGCAAAAGGGCCGCGATGATGTGCATTGCCGGAGACCTGATCGGCAGCATCGTTTTGATGGGTCTTTCCTTCCTGGGGGTCGGCGCGATCCTTGCGGCGTCCGCCGTGCTCTTTCAGGCCGTGAAATGGGCCGGCGTCTTGTATCTGGCCTATCTGGGCTATCGGCAGATTGTCGATAGTCGGAAGGATCTGTTTGAACTGCCTGCACACGAGAACGGGTCCACCGGATGGGGAAGTCTCTGGGCCGGGGCCGTCACGGCAATCCTGAACCCCAAGGCGATTGTTTTCTACATGGCCTTTCTGGCGCAGTTCATTGACCCGGCGGGCAGTTTTGCACAGCAGGTGGCCATCTTGACCGCAACTTCCACCCTTGTGGTGGCTGTTCTGCTCTCGGCCTACGCCATGATCGCCACCCGTGCCCGTAAGGCATTCCAGAGCAGGGCGGCCCGAAGGAAAATAGGCTATGCCGGAGGCACATTTCTGCTGGGCGGCAGCCTGCTGATGGCGACCACGCGTTAGAGCACGTCGCGAAAAAGTGGATACCGATTTTTCGCAACAAGACGTGCGTCAGAAACGGATAGAGCATGTTATGTGAATGCGAATGAACGCGACATGCTCCAGGCGCCAGGAAAGCGTGAGGTTGCGGGAACGGCCTCACAGGCAGAAAAAACCCTTCTCCCCGATTGTGTAGGGTTTGGGGAGAAGGGCGGAGTGGGCTTCGGGCAAGATCTCGAAGCCGGGTCTTGCGGGAGGTTATTCGGCTGCCTGAACGGCCATCGGGTTGTTCGGATGGGTCGTCCAGTTGGCGTAGTTCGGGTCGACGGTCTTGCCCGTGCGCGGGTCGGTGCTGCCGGCGGCCATGGGTTCCATGGTGATGCAGTTCTCCACCGGGCAGACATTGACGCACAGGTTACAGCCGACGCATTCGTCGTCCATCACCTCGAACTTGCGCACCCCATCGACCATGTTGGTGATCGCCTGGTGTGAGGTGTCCTCACAAGCGATGTGGCACCGGCCGCACTTGATGCACAGATCCTGATCGATCTTCGCCTTGGCGATGTAGTTGAGATTGAGATGCTGCCAGTCGGAGCAGTTCGGCACGGCGCGGCCGACAACTTCCGAGACAGAGGAATAACCGGCGGTGTCCATCCAGTCCTTCAGGCCTTCGATCATGTCTTCCACGACCTTGAAGCCATAGGTCATCGCCGCCGTGCAGACCTGGACGTTGCCGGCGCCGAGGGAGATGAACTCGGCCGCGTCGCGCCAGGTGGTCACGCCGCCGATGCCGGAGATCGGCAGGCCGGCCAGCGCCGGATCGCGGGCGATTTCGGCGACCATGTTGAGCGCGATCGGCTTCACCGCAGGACCGCAATAGCCGCCATGCGCGCCCTTGCCGTCGATGACCGGGCTCGGGCACATGTTGTCCAGATCGACGGAGACGATGGAGTTGATCGTGTTGATCAGGGATACCGCGTCCGCCCCGCCATCCTTGGCCGCCTGGGCGGGCCGGCGGATGTCGGTGATGTTCGGCGTCAGCTTGACGATCACCGGCATGCGCGTGTGCTTCTTGCACCAGCGGGTGACCATCTCGATGTACTCCGGCACCTGGCCGACCGCGGAGCCCATGCCGCGTTCGCTCATGCCGTGCGGGCAGCCGAAATTGAGCTCGACGCCGTCGGCTTCCGTGTCCTCGACCTGTTTCAGGATCGCGACCCAGTTGGCTTCCTCGCAGGGCACCATGAGCGAGACGACCAGCGCCCGGTCCTTCCAGTCGCGCTTGACGCGCTTGATTTCCTGAAGGTTGACCTCAAGCGGCCGGTCGGTGATCAACTCGATGTTGTTGAGGCCGAGGAGCTGCCGGTCCCTGCCGTGAACGGCGCCGTAGCGCGGGCCGTTGACGTTGACGATCGGGTCGCCATCGCCAAGTGTTTTCCAGACGACGCCGCCCCAGCCGGCCTTGTAGGCACGGACGACGTTGTATTCCTTGTCGGTCGGCGGCGCAGACGCCAGCCAGAACGGGTTTGGCGACTTGATGCCAACGAAATCGGATCTCAGATCAACCATGACGGGATCTCCAAAAAGAACTTAAGCGGAAAGGGCGCGGTGGATCGCTTCGGCGGCGATCTTGCCGTCTTCCACGGCTGCGACTGTCAGGTCCTCGCCACCGAGAATGCAGTCGCCGCCGGCCCAGACTTTGTCCAGGGACGTCTTGCGGTCGTCGTCGACAACGATCCGGCCCTTGCTGATCTCGGGTGTGGCACCGTTCAGGTCGGCCTGAACCAGCGTCTGGCCGACGGCCTTGAAGACCATGTCGGCCGGCAGGGCGACGATCTCGCCTGTGCCTTTCAAAGACCCGTCCGCTGCCTGTTCGGTCTTTTCCAGGGCGATCCCGGTGACATGACCGTTCTCGCCCAGAAGCGCGTTCGGCTGGACCCAGGTTATGATCTTGACCCCGTTGGTCTGGGCCAGATGCTGCTCGTATTCGCTGGCGTTCATCCGGTCCTGGCCGCGGCGATAGGCGATGGTGACGTCTTCGGCGCCCAGAAGCTTCGTCTGGACGGCGATGTCGACGGCAGTCATGCCGCCCCCGATCACGACGATCCGGCGTCCGACAGCGAGTTTGGAAAGATCATCGGCCTGGCGCAGGTCGGTGATGTAGTCGACCGCGTCGAGCACGCCGTCCTTGTCCTCGCCGTCAAGGCCAAGCGCGTTCACGCCGCCAAGGCCGATGCCGAGAAAGACCGCGTCGAAGTCGGCCTGCAGCGCGGTCAGGCTGAGATTGTCGCCGAGGCGTTTGCCGGTCTCCACGCTGATGCCGCCGATGGACAGGATGAAATTGACCTCGCGGGCAGCAAAATTGTCGACCGACTTGTAGGAAGCGATACCGTATTCGTTGAGCCCGCCGAGTTTCGGCCGGGCGTCGAACAGGGTCACGTCATGGCCGTGGACGGCGAGCCGGTGGGCGCAGGAGAGCCCGGCCGGGCCGGCGCCGACGACGGCCACCTTCTTGCCCGTGGGTTCGCCCCGCGTAAACGGCGTTGCCTCGTGGGAAGCCATGAAGTGGTCGGTGGCATAGCGCTGCAATTCGCCGATTTTCACCGGCTTGCCTTCTGCGTCATTGCGCACGCAGGCCTGTTCGCACAGGGTCTCGGTCGGGCAGACCCGGGCGCACATGCCGCCCAGAATGTTCTGCTCGAAGATCGTCTTCGCCGATCCGGTCGGATTGCCGGTCGAGATCTGGCGGATGAATTGCGGGATATCGATGCTTGTCGGGCAGGCGTTCATGCACGGCGCGTCGTAACAGAAGTAACAACGGTCGGCCTCGACCTGGGCTTCATGCGGGTCGAGCAGCGGGTGCAGGTCGCAGAAATTCTTGTCCAGTGCGTCCTTTGACAGTCGCCCTGCGGCGATGTCCGGCGCGGAAGTCGTCTCGGTCATATTGATCTCCGGAAGGAGTGGCGATCGTTCAATTTTCCGCCTCTTTCATTGGGTGAAGAGGCTATCGTCAGGCATTGGAAAAAAATTTGAACAAATAGTCAAATATTTTCCAAGTCCTTGAAAATATGAGAAAAATACTCATAAAATAAGAGTGCGGTATTTCAATCGGTTATCGCAATATTGGGCATGTGCAAAAAAGTGAGGCAGGCGTGCCAAACGGGCAGTTCAGGCCGCTAACCGGCAAATTAAGACCGCCGGTCTCTACTCGGGATACCAGAGGCGAGCCTTCTCGGAGCCGCGCTCGATGATCACGTGAGAGTTGGCAAAGACCCGGTAAGCGTGGCTCCAGTCGCCGTCCGGCCAGCGGATACGAACCTGGGCCCGCTCCGAAACGCCGAGCCCGAAATGGACGAAGCCGAGCTGGCCGGAAGCGTGGCCCGCGCCGATCTGAACGTCGCGCACCACGCTGCGGTTGCCGATCTTCACGCTGATTTTCGCGCCGACCCCAAAGCGGTTCGGCTGGTGCCGGTCCTGCCGGATCTCCACCGCCAGCCAGTTGCCCAGGGGGCGTGGCTCTTCGGCCGTTCCTGCGCCGACGTTCCGGAACAGGCTGACCGGTCCCGCCCGGTTGACCACGACCAGATCCAGGAGACCGTCCATATTGAAATCGGCAAGCCCCGCGCCCCGGCCGCGCCGGTTGAGCGCGATCCCGGCGGTGTCGCCCGCTTCGACGAATTTCTCGTCCCATTGGCCGAGCAGAAGGTCGTCCGGATCAAAGGCGGCAAAATCCGGCATTGCCTCCACATTGCCTTTGGCGATGAACAGGTCCCACTGAGTGTCGTTGTTCACGTCCTGGAATTCCGAGTGCCAACCGGTCGACGGGCGCAGATCGTCACCTGTGTAGGGTCTGTGGGCGGTCGCGCCCAGGTCGAAGGCGATGTCGCGGTAAATCGGTACTGTCTCGTCGGCTTCGTCGTCCAGCATCTGCAGCTTGGTATCGCCCATGCTCGTCAGGGCATATTCCGGATACCCGTCGCTGTTGAGATCGATGGAAGCAATCCCCATGCCCCAGATTTTCAGGTGCCGCCAGCCGTCGGCGCGGCGATAGGCGCGCGGCGGACGTCCGGGCGGAACGGCCCACAGCTGTTCCTCTCCGCCGCGATAGTACTGGCGGTCGTTGGAGATCCGCAACGAAGGCTCGCCCGATCGGTTCCAGTCGGTGAACAGCATCGACAGGGCGCAATATCCCGGCGTCAGCCGGGTGGCCTCGTCGTATCGCAGTTGGCCCTCACCTTGTGGCCGAAACAGGAAATTGTCGTGACAGGTCCCCCAGGGCGATCCCGGCTTCGACCGGTCGACATAGTTGCCGAAAGCGAGGGTCGGAAAGCTCTGCCCTTGTTCCCAGACGGCGGAAAAGCCGGTGGTCCACTCCCGCCCGCCGTCGAAGGCAAGCGCCCGGTTGGCCTCTTCGAACCGGCAGTCGCCCTTGCCCTTGAGAAGCAGGTTCTCGCCAAGGCGCAGGACGGCGAGGTCGACGAGGCCGTCATTGTTGAAGTCGAGCGGATAGGCGCCCAGAACCTTTGTAGTCTGGCGGTCCGTCAAACCGATGTCGCGTGCCTTGAAAGCGAGAGCGCCGCCCGTCTGGCTCCGGTTTTCAAAGAGCTGCGCCGGGTTTTTGCCGCCGGCGATGAACAGGTCCGGCCGCCGGTCTCCGTTGCAGTCGAAAATGGCCACGCCGCCGCCGACGAAGAATTCCCAGGCGCCGTCATAGGTGTGGTCGACCCCGGCCTTTGCGGCTTCCTCGACAAAATGCGGGACCGGAGCCGACGAAACAGGGCGCGGTGCGTCTTCCGCCAGTGCTGCCGTGGGAAGTGCGAGCAGGGTCAGGGCCAGATAAATCGCAAGCCGGCTCATTCGGGGATCTCCAGGCTGCGCAGGAAGGCGATCACCGATTGCCGGTCCGTCTCCTCAAGCGCCGAATAGGCCCTGGTGGCGTCCGCCGCTTCGCCGCCATGGGCCTCGATCACCTCGTTCAATGTGGTCAGATCGCCCCGGTGTCCGTAGGGCGCTGTGGTGCCGACGCCCCAGAGTTCCGACGTCATGAATTCGTCGCGGGCGACGAAGCGCTGGCTGAGCAATTCGTTGCCCAGCGTATCGTTTGCCGCATCGGTGATCTTGTGTCGCTTCAGGTCGCCGAACAGGGGCACCAGGACCCGGCCCTTGTCGTCTCGCGGCAGTGCCTTGACCCAGTCCAGTTCAGCGAGATCGAGCACGATGGGCTGTGCCACATCCGCGCGGCGCAGGGTGCCTGCACCTTCGAAGGGAGACGGGTCCTCGAAACGCAGGCTCTCAAGAGGAAGGGAGGGGCGATGGCATTCGGCGCAGCCGATCTCCGAAAACAGGCCTTCGCCGCGCTCTGACGCCTTTTGCCAGTCGGCGGGCAGGTCCGTTATCCGCTCAGGTGCGGGCCGGGTCGCCTGCCAGGCCACGAGGGCTGAGATCTGGCCGACGCTCATCTCGTCCCTGACCCCGTCGCCGTCGAAATCATCCGTGCCGGTCCAGGTCTTGCCGAAGCGTTCCTGCGCCTGGATGCCGTGATGGTCGTTCATGGCGTTGACGGTGAACTGGCGCAGCGACGCAAAAACGCCCTTCTGGCCGAAGGGGCGCAGGGTCAGGTCGTCGTCAATCCCCTTCAGCCCGGAGACGTCGAGGGACCCGTCCGGTTCCGCCGTCAGCTTGCCGAAGGAAACCCCTTTGGTTTCGAGGGAGACCGTTACCGGTTTTTGCGTTTCCCGGGCCTTTTGAAGGGCGGCGTGGCGCTGGGCGCGCAGGTCCGCCGTCATTTCCCGTGAAAGCAGTTCGATCAGGCCAGCCCCTTCCAGGGCGACCGTACCACGCTCGTTGGAGAACTGCGGATCGATGGAATCGAAGTCCGCGCTTTCGAACCCTTCGGAAACGAAGACGTTTGCGGTAAAGGCGCCGGCGCCGCCGATCCCCGGTTCATTGTGGCAGGAAGCGCAGGAATTGGCATCCGGCCCCGCCATCCTCTGGAAAGCAAGGGCGGAAGGACGCCGCCGCTTGGTCGGGACGATGGCCTGTGTCGCCTCCGGTCGGCCCGCGCCGTCCTCGGTGACGAATTTTGCCTTGAACAGCTTTTCGCCGAGCTCCACCAGCTCGGGGAGCGGATCCGTGTCGCCGTTCGCGAGCGCATCGAAATCGAGGTCCCCGGTCATGCCCCGTTCCGACCAGGGCGGAACCGCATCGGCAGCAGATCCCGGCGCCGGCCAGATGCCGGCGAAAAGGATCAGGGCTGCCAGCCGCGGTTTCATGCCGCCGCCCCTCTGTCGCGCGGAGGGGCCGTCTTGCGCGTCGACGCACCGAGGTAATCCTTGTCGAGACGGTCCATGGCCTGGGCGACGAGACCCCGGCGGATGAAGTCCTCGTTCCACGGCATCACGTCGATCTCGAAATTCTGTCTGAGATCCTCGACCAGGGCCTCTTCCAACCCCTGGTACATGCTGGCTTCCATGAACCGGAAGGCGCGCATGGCGGCCCCGGTCAGGACGATGCGTTTCGGATCGAGAATGGCAAGCAGGCGGGCCAGCCCGTAGCCGAGGACGCGGCCGGCACTGGCAAAGGCAGTCAGGGCGTCTGCGTCGCCCTCGTCGCCGCGTGCGATCAGGGCGGCCAGCCCGGCCACACCGGCATTGATTTCCTTCGGATCGGTGGTTTCCGGCAAATGGGTGGCAGCCCGCACCAGAGCGTAGTCGGACAGATAGGCCTCGATGCAGCCCCGTTTCCCGCACCGGCACAGCGCCCCGCCGGGAATATGGTTGGAATGGCCGAATTCGGCCGCCATGCCGTTTGCGCCTTCGAACAGGCGGTTGTCGAGGTAAAGGCCCATGCCGACGCCGTAGTCGAGCATGACCACCGCGAAGGTGTCGCTGTAGCGCGCCGGATCGATCCAGTGCAGCGCTTCGGTGATCATGTTGGTGTCGTTGGACAGGGTGCATTCCGCTTCAAAGGCTTCGGTCAGCGGCGCGACGACGGGAATGTTGCGGCCGGAAAAGGCGGGGCTCCAGACCACCATGCCGGTGCCCGTGTCGACGACGCCCTGGGCGGCCACGCCGATTTCCCGGATGCTCTCGGGCCGGACGGCGGCTTCGCCGACAAAGCCTTTGATCGTTTCGATCAGGAGCATGGGAAAGCTGGCCGCATCGGCCGACGCACTGTCGAAGGGCACGCGTTTGTTCAGGAAGGTTTCGCCGGCGAAATTCGCCAGCGACATGTCGATCGCGTTGACCGAAAGCCGGATCGCGACCACGCAGGCCGCTTCCGGGTTGAGCTGCAGCAGGGATCTGGGCCGGCCGCGGGACTGGGGCGCTTTCGGCTCGTCGCTTTCAAGGCCCTCGATCAGGCCTTGCGCGAGCAGGTCCGAGGTGATGGCCGTCACCGTCGCCGGGCTCAGCCGGGTGATCTTGCCAAGGTCGATACGGGCCATGGGCCCTTGCCGGCGCAACGCCTTCAGGATGATGCTTCGATTCTGTCGCCGGATCTGATCCCGGTCCGCTTTTCGTGTCATGCGCTGACAGTTCTTCCCTGACGTGTTTCCCCAACAGCCGGTTTTTCCGGACTTGTTTTGTGCAGTCTCGCCAATTTTGCGGCGCAGAACAATGTTTTACAAAACCATGTTGACAGGAGCGGCGCTTTGGAGCAACTTTTTTTCGGACGTCAAAAAAAATAAATAACAGACGTCGCCCGCGTTTCCGCCCCTGGCGGGAACCTCGCTTTATGGGATGTGAAGCGGCATGACCGGTAAAAACTCCGGTTGTGCCCGACGGAGGAAACACCGCGATGCGTAAAATAAAAATTCTTTTGGTTGGCGCACTTATGTCCGCCAGTGCACTTTCTGCTGCCCATGCCGCCGATATCGTTGTCGGTGTGAGCTGGTCCAACTTCCAGGAAGAACGCTGGAAGACTGACGAAGCCGCCATCAAGGGCGCTCTCGAAGCCGCCGGCGCCAAGTACATTTCGGCCGATGCCCAGTCGTCGTCTGCCAAGCAGCTGTCCGATGTCGAGGCGCTGATCGCCCAGGGCGCCACCGCGCTGATCATTCTCGCCCAGGATTCCCAGGCGATCGGCCCGGCCGTGCAGGCCGCCGCCGACGAAGGCATTCCGGTGGTCGGCTACGACCGCCTGATCGAGGATCCGCGCGCCTTTTACCTGACCTTCGACAACGTCGAAGTCGGACGGATGCAGGCCCGCGCGGTCTACAAGGTCGCGCCGGAAGGCAACTACGTCATGATCAAGGGCTCGCCGACCGATCCGAACGCCGACTTCCTGCGGGGCGGTCAGCAGGAAGTCCTGCAGCCGGCTATCGACAGCGGCAAGATCAAGATCGTGGGCGAAGCCTACACAGACGGCTGGCTGCCGGCGAACGCTCAGCGCAACATGGAACAGATCCTGACCGCCACCGACAACAAGGTCGATGCGGTTGTGGCCTCCAACGACGGCACCGCCGGCGGCGTTGTCGCGGCGCTCACCGCGCAGGGCATGGAAGGCATTCCGGTGTCCGGCCAGGACGGCGACCATGCGGCCCTGAACCGCGTCGCCAAGGGCACCCAGACCGTTTCCGTCTGGAAGGATGCCCGTGAACTCGGCAAGGCCGCCGGTGAAATCGCGGTCGCAATGGCCGGTGGCAAGAAAATGTCGGAAGTCGACGATGCCGCTGCCTGGACCTCCCCGGCCGGCACCGAGCTGACGGCGCGCTTCCTGAAGCCGGTCCCGATCACCAAGGACAACCTCAATGTCGTGGTCGATGCCGGCTGGATTACCAAGGATGCGCTCTGCCAGGGCGTGACCAACGGTCCGGCTCCCTGCAACTGACAGCACCAAGCGGTTCGCGGTCCCGGTTTTGCGCCGGGGCCGCGGACGTGGTTTGATCGTATTACGCGCGCCGGCGGGGATGGACGCCCCGGCGACTGAGCGTCTGGTCTCCAAGTGGGAGGAAACCGATGTCCGATACCGCCGTGTCCGGGCCCAAGGCCCCGGCAGCACGCAATTTCTTTTCCGTGCTTCAGCTCGATACGCGCCTTCTGGGGATGATCGGCGCCTTCGTCGTGCTGTGCCTTGTGTTCAATTTCGTCACCGACGGTCGGTTCCTGACGCCCCGGAACATCTTCAACCTGTCCATCCAGACCGTCTCGGTCGCGATCATGGCGACCGGCATGGTGTTCGTCATCGTCACTCGCAACATCGACCTGTCGGTCGGCTCGCTGCTGGCCACGTGTTCGGCCGTCATGGCGATGACGCAGACATCCATCCTGCCTGACAGGCTGGGTCTGGGCCTCGGGCATCCGTTGATCCCCTGGATCTCGATCCTCGCGGGCCTTGTCACGGGCGTGGCGATTGGAGCGTTCAACGGCTGGCTGATCGGATATCAGGGCATACCGGCGTTCATCGTGACCCTCGGCGGCCTGCTCGTGTGGCGGTATGTGGCGTGGTATCTCACCAACGGTCAGACGATCGGACCACTCGATCAGGTCTTCCAGATTTTCGGCGGTACAAATGGCACCCTGGGTGTGACCTGGTCCTGGATTCTGGGCGGAATCGCGGCACTTGCGGCGGCGGTGAGCATATTCTCCGCGCGGCGCCGCAAGATCTCCCATGAGTTCCCCGTAAAGCCGTTGTGGGCGGAATGCCTGGTGGCCCTGCTGGCTGTCGTTGCCATCCTGGGCTTTGTCGCCATTCTCAATGCCTACGAGGTTCCGGAGAGAGCCCTGCGGCGGGACTTCCGGGCACTCGGCATGGAAATGCCGGAAGGCTTTACCGCATCATACGGATTGCCGGTCTCGGTGGTCGTGTTGATTGCCGTGGCAATCGTCATGACAATTGTCGCCCGCCGAACGAGGCTTGGCCGCTATATCTTTGCCGCCGGCGGAAATCCCGACGCGACCGAGCTATCGGGCGTCAACACCCGGCTGCTGACCGTCAAGGTCTTTGCGATCATGGGCGCGCTTTGTGCGGTTTCCGCGGTTGTCGCATCGGCACGGCTTACCAATCACACGAATGATATCGGCACCCTCGACGAGCTTCGGGTCATCGCGGCGGCCGTCATTGGGGGCACGGCTCTGTCCGGCGGTGTCGGCACGATTTACGGCGCCATTCTGGGTGCCCTGATCATGCAGTCGCTGCAGTCGGGCATGGCCATGGTCGGCGTCGATGCGCCGTTGCAGAACATCGTCGTGGGCGCGGTTCTGGTATTCGCGGTCTGGATCGATATCCAGTACCGCAAGCGCACGGGAGACTGATCGAAATGGCAACTCCCCTTGTTGAAATGAAGGAAATCAGCATCGCCTTCGGCGGTGTGCATGCGGTCGACCACGCCTCGGTGGATCTTTATCCCGGTGAAGTGGTCGGGCTTCTCGGCCACAACGGCGCCGGCAAGTCCACCCTGATCAAGTGCCTGTCCGGCGCCTACCGGGCCGACAGCGGCGAGATCCGCATCAACGGCGAAAAGGCCAACATTCAAAGCCCGCGCGATGCCCGCAGGTACAACATCGAGACCATCTACCAGACCCTGGCTCTGGCGGACAATCTCGATGCGGCGTCCAACCTGTTCCTCGGCCGCGAGCTCGTCACGCGGCTTGGCTTTGTCGACGACGATGCCATGGAGGCGGAAACCCGCAAGATCATGGGCCGGCTCAATCCGAACTTTCGCAAGTTCAAGGCGCCGGTGAAGGCGCTGTCGGGCGGGCAGCGCCAGTCGGTCGCGATCGCCCGGGCGGTCTATTTCAACGCCCGCATCCTGATCATGGACGAGCCGACCGCCGCCCTCGGCGTTCAGGAAACGGCCATGGTGACGGAACTGATCCACGAACTGAAAAAGCAAGGCCTGGGCATCTTCCTGATCGACCACGATATTCATTCGGTGATGAAGACCTGCGACCGCGCCGCCGTCATGAAAAACGGCAAGGTGGTCGGGACCGTGAAGGTCGACCAGGTGACCGAAGACGATCTTCTGGGAATGATCATTCTCGGAAAATGCCCACCGGGCGCGATCCCGGGTCCGGGTGCGATCAATCCGGAGATTGCTGCCGCCTGACCGTCCGTCGCCGCGCGGTCTCGAAAGGCTGTCGGCGACATAGTCCTCCATCGTGCCGGCTGCCCGGCTGGCGCGATTCTCTTTTGTCCGTATTTGAGGTGCGCTCCTCATGTTTGTCGGTCTCGACATTGGAACAAGTTCGGTCAAGGCCGTTCTTCTGGATGAAAACCAGTCGCATGTCGGGTCGGCCACGTCCGATCTGACGGTGGAACGGCCGCATCCCTCCTGGTCCGAACAGGATCCGGACAGCTGGTGGACCGCCTGCGAGGCGGTGATGGACGAACTGGCCGCCCGGTATTCCGCCGAGCTGGCTGCGGTTCGCGGCATTGGCCTGTCCGGTCACATGCACGGCGCCACGCTGCTGGGTGCCGACGACAAGCCGTTGCGCCCCTGTATCCTGTGGAACGACGGCCGGTCCGCGAAGCAATGCGAGGATCTGGAGCGGACGGAACCGAAATTCCTGACCCTCGGCGGCAACCGGGTCATGCCCGGCTTCACCGCGCCCAAGCTGCAGTGGGTGCGCGAAAACGAACCGGATATCTTCGCGAAGGTGGCAAAGGTCCTGCTGCCGAAAGACTATGTCCGCCTGAAGCTGACCGGCGACCATGTCGGCGATATGTCCGACAGCGCAGGCACGCTCTGGCTCGATGTGGCCGCCCGCGACTGGTCCGACGATCTGCTTGCCGCGACCGGGCTTTCGCGAGAGCACATGCCGCGGCTCGTGGAAGGCTCGGATAGCTCCGGGCAATTGCGCAAGGACCTCTGCGACCGCTGGGGCATGGCTTCGGCTCCGGTCGTCGCCGGCGGTGGGGGCGACAATGCCGCGTCCGCCTGCGGTGTCGGCGCGATCGACCCGGGCTCGGCCTTCGTGTCGCTGGGGACGTCCGGCGTCCTGTTCGTTACCAACGACCGGTTCTCGCCCAATGTGGAAAGCGCCGTCCATGCCTTCTGCCATGCGGTGCCGGATACCTGGCACCAGATGGGTGTGATCCTGTCGGCGACCGACAGCCTCAACTGGCTGGCCCGAACGCTGGGCACGGACCCCGGAAACCTGACCGGGGCGCTGGGCAGCGTCTCAGGGCCGTCCGACGTCCTGTTCCTGCCCTATCTCGGCGGCGAGCGCACGCCCCATAACGACGTCAAGATCCGGGCGGGCTTTGCCGGGATCGGCCACGAGACCGACCAGAAGGCGCTGACCCATGCGGTTCTCGATGGCGTCGCCTTTGCCCTGAAGGATTGCATGCAGGCGCTGAGTATGGCCGGGACAAAGGTCAGCCGGGTGACCGCCGTCGGCGGCGGCTCGCGCTCGATCCAATGGCTGGAAATCATCGCAACCCTTCTGGACGTGATCATCGACGTGCCCGCCGACGGCGATTTCGGTGCGTCCCTCGGTGCCGCCCGTCTCGGCCAGGCGGCTGCGGAAGGTCGGACGGCCGGCATATTCACGCCGCCGCCCATGCGCATGCAGATCGAGCCCCGGCACGACTTACAGGACACCTACCGGGAAGCCTACGAGCGTTGGCGGTCCCTTTATCCTGCTTTGAAGCAGGCTGGCTTTTAAGGAGTAGATTGAAAATGAGCACCGGATTTTTCGGCGATCTCGAACCGATCCGTTACACCGGCCCCGAAAGCACCGACCCGCTCGGCTACCGCTTCTATAATAAGGACGAAGTGGTTCTCGGCAAGCGCATGGAAGACCATCTGCGCCTGGCGGTGTGTTACTGGCACAGCTTCTGCTGGCCGGGCACCGACCCCTTCGGTGGCGACACCTTCCAGCGCGCCTGGATGGCGGCGGACGGCGATCCGATGGCGCAGGCGCGCCTGAAAGCCGATGTCGCCTTTGAGATGTTCGAAATCCTCGGCATGCCGTTCTTCACCTTCCACGACCGCGACATCGCGCCGGAAGGGGCGACGCTCGCCGAAAGCAATGCCAATGTGAACGCGATTGCCGACATCTTCGAAGACAAGATGTCGGCCTCCGGCATGAAGCTTTTGTGGGGCACGGCGAACCTCTTCTCCAACCGGCGCTACATGGGCGGAGCGGCCACCAACCCGGACCCGGACGTCTTCGCCTATGCGGCGGCGCAGGTGAAGAACGTCATGGACGCCACGCACCGGCTGAAGGGCGAGAACTACGTGCTCTGGGGCGGCCGCGAAGGCTATGAGACCTTGCTCAACACGGATCTGTCCCGCGAGCTGGATCAGCTCGGCCGCTTCCTCTCCATGGTGGTCGACTACAAGCACAAGATCGGCTTTACCGGCACGATCCTGATCGAGCCCAAGCCGCAGGAGCCGACCAAGCACCAGTACGACTACGACGTGGCCACCGTCTTCGGCTTCTTGAAGCGCTACGGCCTGGAAAACGAAGTGAAGGTGAACATCGAGCAGGGGCACGCGATCCTGGCCGGCCATTCCTTCGAACATGAACTGGCGCTCGCCAATGCGCTGGGCATCTTCGGCTCCGTCGACATGAACCGGAACGACTACCAGTCCGGCTGGGACACGGACCAGTTTGCCATGAACGTCCCCGAACTGGCGCTTGCCTATTACGAGATCCTGAAGGCGGGCGGCTTTACCACCGGCGGCACCAATTTCGACGCCAAGCTACGGCGCCAGTCGATCGATCCGGTGGATCTGATCCAGGCTCATGTCGGCTCCGCCGATGCGATCGCAAGAGGCTTGAAGGCGGCCGCACGGATGCTGGAGGACGGACGCCTGAAGGGCCATGTCGACGCCCGTTATGACGGCTGGAACAAGCCGGAAAACGCCGCGATCCTGAAGGGTGAGAGCTCGCTGGAAGCGCTGGCGGACCGGGTCCATGGCGAAGACCTGGAGCCGCAGCCGAAATCCGGTCGCCAGGAATATCTGGAAAGCCTGGTCAATCTCTACGTCTGAAAACCCGCCGTGCGCATGGCCTTGTGCGCGCGGCCTTTTCCTGCCCTTTCGCTGCGCCATGCCCGTCTGCCACAAGTTTGTGCTCGGTTTGCGCTGAAAAACGGCAGCGTCACCTTTTCTCCGTCATGCTCTCCACCTAAGAAGAAGACATGAAGGATTTGCCGCCGATTGGGCCGAATGAGGCTCTCTTTCTCGATTTCGACGGGACACTGGTCGATTTGGCGCCGCGCCCGGAAGATGTCCGGGTGTCGGATGACGTCATCCTGGCCCTCTCCCGCCTGCAGGATCGTCTCGATGGAGCACTGGCCGTTGTCTCCGGCCGGCCGATCGCTCAGATCGACGCCTTTCTTGCGCCCTTGCACCTGCCTGCCGCCGGTCTTCACGGACTGGAACACCGCCATACCGTCGGCGCCGATATAGAGCGGACGAAACCCGGCCCGGAAATCCGCGCCCTGAAAGGTGTCGTCCGCAATTCCGGCCTTCTGGAAAAGGGCGTCTACCTGGAAGACAAGGGCGCTACGCTTGCTCTTCACTACCGGTCTGTTCCGGCCATGGAAGAGGCGGTGGTCAGGCTCATGACCGAAGCGCTCGAGGCGTTACCTGCTCTTCACATCATTCGGGGCAAGATGGTGGTTGAGGCCAAACCCTTCGCCAGCGACAAGGGCAGTGCTGTCCGGTCGTTTCTCGAACACGCGCCGTTCAAGGGCCGTAAACCGATCTTCATCGGGGATGATGTAACCGATGAAGACGGTATAGCGGCCGCCCAGGACGCCGGCGGGATCGGCATCAAGGTGGGCGACGGCGAAACCTGCGCACGCTATCGGCTGAATGATGTGGCCGCGGTGCATGGCTGGCTTGCGGGTAAAATGACAGTCACGGAGACCTGATTGATGGTTTGGACACCGCCTGTAAAACTCTCGCCCTCGCTCGATCTGGCGATGATCGGCAATTGCTCTTTTGCCGGGCTGATCGACAGGATGGGCTCGGTGGTCTGGTGCTGCCTGCCACGGTTCGACGGCGATCCGGTGTTTCACAGTCTGCTCGGCACGCGCGGAGAGGTTGGCGACGGCGAATTCACCATCGAGCTGAACGGCGCGGTGCGCTCCGAACAGGAATATGTGCCCAACACCGCGATCGTGAAGACGCGCCTGTTTGACGGCCAGGGCAACGCCATTGAAATAACCGACTTCGCGCCGCGCTTTACCCGCAAGGGCCGCACGTTCCGGCCGAACAGCATCGTGCGCCGTGTCCGGCCCCTGTCCGGCCATCCGCGCATCAAGGTCTGTTGCCGGCCGCGGTTTGCCTGGGGCAAGCGGGTCCCCGACATGACCTTCGGGTCCAACCACATCCGCTGGGTTGGTGATGGCACCACCTTGCGGATGACCACCAACGCCTCCGTCACCTATGTGCGGGAGGAAACGCCGTTCCTGGTCGACGGTCCGTTGTCGTTTTATCTCGGCCCCGACGAATCGCTGACCGAGCATCCGGAATGGCTGTGCCGGGATTTCGAGGAAAACACCGAACGGTACTGGCGCCGCTGGACACGCCGTCTCGGGCTGCCGCTGGAATACCAGGAAGCGGTCATCCGGGCCGCGATCACGCTGAAGCTGTGCACCTACGAGGAAACCGGCGCGATCATTGCTGCGGCAACCACCTCCATTCCCGAAGCGGACAAGACCGAACGCAACTGGGACTACCGCTACTGCTGGCTGCGTGACGCCTTTTTCGTGATCCGCGCGCTGAATTCCCTCTCCGAAATGGAGACGATGGAAAACTACCTGCGCTATCTGAACAATATCGCGGCCGTCACCAACGGCAGCCACGTCCAGCCGCTCTTCGGCATCGGTCTTGAGGAAAAGCTGGTCGAGGAATTCGTCGATCTTCCCGGCTACCGGGGCAACGGCCCGGTGCGGGTGGGCAATCAGGCCTACGAGCATTTCCAGCATGACGTCTACGGCAATATCGTGCTCGGCGCGGCGCAGGCCTATTTCGACAAGCGTCTGCTGCACCAGCCGGGCCTGGAGGATTTCCGGCGCCTGGAACAGGTGGGCGAGCGGGCCTTTGCCATGTATGACCAGCCGGATGCCGGCATGTGGGAGCTGCGCACGCGCGCCAGGGTGCACACATCGTCGGCGCTCATGTGCTGGGCGGCCTGCGACCGGCTTGCCAAGATCGCCCATCGCTTCGGGCTGGAGGAACGCACAGCCTATTGGCACGACCGCGCCAAGATCATCCATCAGGCCATTTGCGAACGCGGCTGGAACAAGGAGCGCGGCGCCTTCGTGGAAAGTTTCGAAGGCTCCGATCTCGATGCTGGGCTCTTGCTGATGGCGGAGGTCGGCTTTCTGCCTGCCAATGATCCGCGGTTCATCTCGACGGTCGACAAGATCGGCGCGCATCTGCGCCACGGCAATCACCTGTTCCGCTATCATGCGGCCGACGATTTCGGCGCCCCGGAAAATGCCTTCAACATCTGCACCTTCTGGTACATTGACGCGCTTGCGCGGATCGGCCGCAAGGATGAGGCGCGCGAAATCTACGAGACTATGCTCTCCTGCCGGAACCATGTGGGATTGTTGTCGGAGGATACCACACCTGGGACAGGCGAATTGTGGGGCAACTTCCCGCAAACCTATTCGATGGTCGGCATCATCAACGGCGCCGTACGTTTGAGCGCCGGCTGGGAAAGCGTCACCTGATCCGCCATTCCCGGCGGAAGGAAACAGACAAACTGGAGGATCAAATGGGACGGCTCGTCGTCGTATCGAATCGCGTGGGACCGCTGAAGGATACAGGACGGGCAGGCGGACTGGCCGTGGCCCTCGTCGATGCCCTGACGAAAACCGGTGGCATCTGGTTCGGCTGGAGCGGAGACGTTTCGGAAGAGGGCACTTTCGGTCAACTCAAGAAGCAGAAAACGAAATCGGTCCAGATGGTCCAGGTCGATATGACCCAGGCCGATTACGACGATTTCTATGCGGGATATGCCAACCGTACGCTTTGGCCGATCCTGCACTATCGGTTGGATCTTGCTGTGTTCGACCGGCGCTTCGAGCAGGGCTACCGCCATGTCAACGACCGGTTCGCAACCCGGCTCAAGCCGATGCTCAAGCCGGACGACATCGTCTGGATCCACGACTACCATTTCCTCACCATGGCCTCCAATCTCCGGGTGATGGAGGTCACCAATCCGATTGCGTTTTTCCTGCATATCCCGTTTCCGGCTCCGGAAATCCTCGCGGCTCTTCCCAATGCGGGTTCCATCGTCCGCGCGATGCTGGCCTATGACCTGATCGGCTTCCAGACCAAGCGGGATGCAAGCAATTTTCGCCGGTTCGTCCGGGAGGAGCTTGGTGGAGAAGACCTGGGCGACGGCAGAATGAAGGTCGGCAGCCACGAAGTGATCGCGCGGGCCTACCCGATCGGAATCGATGCCGAAGCCTTTTCGAAATTCGCCATGTCACCCGATGCAAGGCGGAATATGTCGCGGCTGGAGAAGCTGCTGGGCGGTCGCCAGCAGATCATCGGCGTCGACCGCATCGACTATTCCAAGGGCCTGCCGGAACGGTTCAAGGCGTTCGAGCGGCTTCTTGAGGATTATCCGGAAAACCGGGGGCGCGTGTCCCTGATGCAGGTTGCGCCGTCATCGCGCGCGGAACTCGACGCCTATATCGACATCCGCCGGGAACTGGATGAACTGACGGGCCATGTGAACGGCCAATTCGCGGAACTCGACTGGACGCCAATCCGCTTCATGACCAGGTCCTTCCCGCGCCGGGCGCTTGCCGGCATATACCGGGCAAGCCGCGTCGGCCTGGTGACGCCCCTGCGCGACGGCATGAACCTGGTGGCCAAGGAATATGTCGCAGCGCAGCGCTCGGAAGATCCGGGTGTCCTCGTCCTGTCCCGCTTTGCAGGTGCTGCGGAGGAAATGCAGGAGGCGATGATCGTCAATCCGCATTCGGCGGAAGAGGTCGCAGCCGCGCTGCAAACCGCGATTACCATGCCCCTGGAGGAACGCCGCGACCGCTGGCAGGCCATGTTCGAGCGCCTGTGCGCAAACGATGCGGTTGCCTGGTCCGGCAGGATCATGGCCGATGTGAAAACGATGAGGCGCAATTTGCGTTGAAAGCCGTCACTCAACGAGGACTGTCGATGGCGTCTCTCCCCCTCCCATTGAGAGAAGGCCGAGGTTAGCGTTTCAAACTCTCAAGAATACGGGAAGGATAAATTCCCTCACCCCGGCCTGTCGGCCCGATACTCTAAAGCCCCCGGTAGAACCGCCTGCCGTCCGGATCGCTCAGGTCGTGAAGCCTCTGGGCGGCGTTTCGCGCAAAGCGCAGGGTGACCGCTTTGCGCGTGGCTGCGGCAACCTTGTGCTCCGGTGCCTCCCGGATGATTTCGGCGCCGAACCCGTCCGACAGGATCAGTCCGGCTTCTTCGGGAAAAATATCAAGCGGCACATCCGGGTGGGTGGCGAAAAAGAGCCGGTCGCAATGCTGGCGGTAATCGGGCCACTTCGTATCAGCCCGGAAATCGGCAAGGGACGACTTCACCTCGATGATCCAGAGTTCCTGTTTGGGACCGAGCGCAAGCAAGTCGGCGCGCCGGCCGGAGGCAAGAGTGACTTCCGGCAGACAGGCGTAGTCCATGAGACGCAGCAGCCGTGCCGCGCCGCGCCAGACTTTCAAGGCGGTTTCCGACTGGCGCCCGTCCGTTAACGGGTCGTCGAGCCGGATGCGGTTGGCGCTTGAACCAGTTTCCTCATTCATACCGGCAATGTTCCTCATTTGTTCGTTTTTGACAAGGTCGGCCCGGAAAAATCCTAATGCGAGCGTTCGGATTTTCCGGGTTTTGCTAACAAATTTGGCAATTTTCCGGAGGTTGAGGTGTGCTGCGTGATGCAAATGTCACGGTCTTTCTCAAGAATGGGTCATTTAACCAGCTTATGCATTGCAGTGGCGTTCGGATCGCCACTAGGTTACGGAGATTTTTGTGAGAGCGTTGGCGTAGGAGGAAGCTGGGTGCTCATCCGGTTGATTGCCGTTTTCTTGCTTGGGGGACACGCGCTTGCCGCCGGCGCGCTTTGCGCGGAAGCGGCAAAGGGAGATATGAAGGTCACTGTCCATCGCTCGTCGCCAATTCTCGAGGGACGCATTCTCGATTTGAAATTTTCGAGTTTCGCGCAAGGGGTTTGGACGCGGGAAGCAAGTGACTGCGACGCGTTCACGACTGTCGACCGGGGCCGGCCCGGCGGGGTGATCGCGATCTTCCGTAGCCTGATGGAGACCCCCGAAGAGATCTGCCAAGTCTACGGTGCGGAACGGGCAGGCGCTGAATCGCAGCGCGCCGCCATGAACTGCCATTTGTGGAGCGGTTCAGAGACACTCGGTCTCGTGACTGTCCGGCAACTTGGCCCCTCCGGGCTGTCCGTTCAGTTCGGCGAGCATCAGCCGGTTGCCTACCGTTTCTGCCGCGCCATTGCGCCGTTGCTGCTGCCGGTCAGCCTGCAGGCGGAACGCTAGCGTTCTCAGCCCGAAGTCGATCCAGATCCTGTGCCAGTTTAATCATCCGGTCGTCGGCCGGGTAGGTTTCAAAGGTTCGGGTCAGCAGCTCCCGAGCGTCCGCCAAGGCGCCGGTCCCGATCAGCCATTGGACCCGGCGCAGCGGAAATTCCTTGCGCCAGCGTTTCGGCAACGTGCGGATGACAGGGTCGGCCGCGATCAGATCTTCTGCCTGCTCCAGAAGGGCAATAGCCCAGGACCTGTCAGCGGATGACGCGGCCGCTTCCGCGGCCAGCCGGATCATGCCCGGACTTTCCGCAAATCCGGTCAGGGCGATGACCTCTTCCGGTCGAACAGGTTCCCCGGCGGCCAGTCGTTCGCCAAGCAGGCCAAACGCCTCGAGGTCTTCTATCTCCACAGCTGCGAGCAGGCCTTTCGAGGCAAGTTCGGTCTCCGGATCGCGCTGAAAGGTGGTGATGATCCTGCGGATCAGGTTGAGGCTGTAGAGATGGTCGTGGCTTGCGTGGCAGGAGCGCAGGAGATGAAGCCGGGTGTCCGGCAGCAGTCGTGCCGCCGCCGCTGCGTTGGTCGCATCGACCGGATCATAGACCCCGAAATAAAGATGCACGGAAAACGCCGGGCACGGCGCCTTTTGCCAGTCGAACAGGCGTGGATCGTCGGCGGTAATGCCGTAGTCGTGGCTCTGGCTGCCCGGATATCCGGCCCTGAGCTCCGGTCCGAAGGCGTGAATGTCGCCGTCCTGCCGGGTGAGCCCGGTCATGAGAGCACCGTATCCGCCCATGGACGAGCCGTAGTAGACGACTTTCCGCGCGCCGGTTCGGGCAAGCGCGCTGTCGATAGTCGAATGGATCCCGCGTTCCAGGTCCAGGTACCAGCCGTTTTCGATGTCGTTCAGGAACAGGCAGGCATGCCTTGTGCGGGCGAACAGGCGCTCCAGGCCGAATTTTCCCGCCGGAACCCGTACCTGCGAAAACACGATCACGAGCGTGTCGCCGGAGCCTTCCGCAAGCAGGTACTGCAGGCGGTTCGGCAAGGGGGTGTCGGAAAGGGCCGTCATGTGCTGGAGACTGGAGCCAAACGGGTGTTTCCGCAAGCATCCGGATGACGGACGATCCGCCTATTCCGCGGCTTTGGTTACCGTCCGGGCTTCCGAACAATGTGCCGTTTGCGGATCGAGTTCGCACAGCGCCTGATACTGGCTGAGGAAAACCTTGCCACTCAGATGTTTCAGGAAATCCGTTTTCTCCAACCGGTCCATGACCGGGCCCTTGACCTCGGACAGGTGGAAGGAAACGCCGGAGTCCGACAGGCGATGATTGATTTCTTCCAGGCTTTCCAGCGCGCTGGCGTCGATCTCGTTCACCGCCGGACACATCAGCACCACATGCTTGATATTCGGCCGGTCCGCGACAAGTGCATAGATCTTGTCTTCCAGGAACCGGCTGTTGGCGAAGAACAGGCTCTCGTCCACGCGTAGCGTCAGCACCTTGTCGCCGGTCACTACCTTGTGCCGGTCGATGTTGCGGAAATGCTCGGTGCCCGGCACCACGCCGACGATCGCCATGTGCGGACGGCTGTTGCGGTAGAGGTAAAGCCCGATGGACAGGGCGACACCGGTCACGACCCCCTGCTCGACCCCGAAGAAGAGGGTGATCAGGATCGTCGCCGCCATGGCGGCAAAATCGCTCTTGGAATAGGCATAGGTGCGTTTGATCGCGCCGAAGTCGACGAGAGAAAGAACCGCGACGATGATGGTTGCCGCCAGGGTGGCCGTCGGCAGATGGGTCAGCAACGGCGTCAGAAACAAGGTGGCGACAGCAATGCCGACGGCGGTAAAGGCGCCGGCCGCCGGCGTTGCTGCGCCGGCATCGAAATTCACCACCGAGCGCGCGAAGCCGCCGGTGACGGGATAGCCTCCCGAAATGGCTGAGGCGATATTGGCGGCGCCAAGACCGATCAGCTCCTGGTCCGGTTCGATGCGCTGACGTTTCTTGGCCGCCAGCGTCTGGGCTACCGAAACCGATTCCACGAAGCCGATGACGGAAATCAGCAGCGCCGAGCCGACCAGTTGCAGCCACAGCTCCGCATTGAACGGCGGCAGATGCGGTACGGGCAGGCCGGAGGGGATTTCCCCGACCAGCCGGACGCCGTGATCTCCGAGGTTGAAGGCGGCGGCGACAAGGGTCGTGACCGCAACGGCCGCCACCGGGCCTGCCTTTGTCAGAAGATCGGCCGGAAACGGCTTGAGGCCTATGCCGAGCAGGACCTTCTTCAGGCCCTTGCGCACCCAGAACAGAAAGACGGTGCTGCCCGCTCCGATCGCCAGCGTGATCAGGTTGGTTTCGCCGATTTGTGAACCGATCGACACGAAGATGTCGTAGAGCGTGCGTCCCGATGCGGAGACGCCGAGAATGTGCTTGAGCTGGCTGGAGGCAATCAAAAGCCCGGAGGCGGTGATGAAACCGGAGATGACCGGGTGACTGAGCAGATTGGCCAGGAAGCCGAGGCGGAAGAAGCCAAGCGCTAAAAGCATGAGGCCGGAAATGAACGCGAGCGCGATCGCAGCGCCGAGGTACTCCGGCGTTCCGCCCTTGGCGATTTCGCCGACGGTGGCAGCCGTCAGCAGCGAGACGACCGCGACCGGTCCGACAGCGAGCGCCCGGCTGGTGCCGAAGACCGCATAGGCGACCAGAGGCAGGATCGAGGCGTAAAGCCCCACCTCCGGCGGCAGACCGGCGAGCATCGCATAGGCCAGCGACTGGGGGATCAGCATGATGGTCACGATCACCGCGGCCACGAGATCGCTGGTTGCCGTTTCCTTGTTATAGGCGCGACCCCAGGTGAGGATCGGCAAATAGCGCTGAAGATATTTCATGTCCGCCCGGCTCGTCAGTCTGGTCGAATAGAGGGTGCGGGCCGGTGGTCCGGCCCGCAGGGAAATGCGGGATCTGCAGGACTCAGCCGGCCGATACTTTTTCCGGTTTGGCCATCCATTCCTTGCCGCGCAGCATCGCCTTCCAGTAGATCGGCGGCAGGATCCGCTCCTTGAGGAGCCACGCCGTATGGCTCGGCTTGGTGCCGTCGATCAGCCAGCGCGGGAAACTCGGCAGCAGCGCACCGCCGTAGCCGAATTCGGCAAGAACGATCTTGCCTTTCTCCACGGTCAGCGGGCACGAGCCGTAGCCGTCATACTGGGCGACCGCGCTCTGACCGTTCATGTCCGAGACGATGTTTTCGGCAACCACCGGCGCCTGCTTGCGGGCCGCCGCCGCCGTCTTTGCGTTCGGCGCGTTCATCACGTCGCCGAGCGACCAGATATTGTCGAAGGTCTTGTGGCGCAGGGTCGCCTGGTCCACGTCGACCCAACCGGCCGCATCCGCCAGCGGCGAGACCCGGATGAAATCCGGTGCCGTCTGCGGCGGCGTCACGTGGATCATGTCGAACTCCACCTCCACCTGGCGGACGTCCTTCTCCGGCTCTTTGACCTCGAAGGTGGCCTTTTTCGCCTGGCCGTCGATGGCCACCAGATTATGGAAGTAGTTCAGGTTGGCGTTGTAGCGCTCGATGTATTTCATCAGGGCCGGCACATAATCCTTGACCCCGAAGAGAACACCACCGGCATTCATGAACTGGATGTCGATGTTGCCGATGGTACCTGACCGGGTCCAATGGTCGGCGGACAGGTAAAGCGCCTTCTGAGGCGCCCCGGCGCATTTGATCGGCATGGGCGGCTGGGTGAAGAGCGCGCGGCCTTGCTTCATCCCCTGCACCAGTTGCCAGGTGTAGGGCGCCAGGTCGTAGCGGTAGTTCGAGGTCACGCCATTGCGGCCGAGCGTATCCACCAACCCGTCGACCTTGTGCCAGTCGAGCTTCAGGCCCGGGCACACGACCAGTCGGTCGTATTTAACCACGCGGCAGCCGTCGAGGACGACCGCATTGTCCTTGGGCTCGAAGGCGGCAACCGCGGACTTGATCCAGTGGACGCCGGCTGGAATGAGCGAGGCCATGGTCTTGGCGGTTTCCGGCGCCTGGAAGATGCCGCCGCCCACCATGGTCCAGCCGGGCTGGTAGTAATGGACATCGGCCGGATCGATGATGGCGATGTTGAGACCGTGCTTGCGCGCCGCCAGGCTGGAGGCAACCGAAATGCCCGCCGCGCCGCCGCCGACGATGACCACGTCGAAACGCGCGTCTTCCGCGGTTTCGGTCGGCGTTCTGCCGCCGTTGACAATGCGCCGGACCACGCCGGCCATGTCGTAGCCGGCCTGCTTGGCGCTTGCCAGGATGTCGGCGACCGGCAGGGTGCCGGCCTGGGCCAGGGACCACAGGGTCGCCGAGCGGGTGCCCGTCCGGCAATAGGCGAAGACCGGCTTTGGCAGTTCATCGAGCGCGGCCTTGAAGGCCTTGGCATCGTCGTCCTGCACTTTCCCGGAAACCACCGGCAGGTACCGGGCCTCAAGCCCGGCTTTCCTGGCGGCCGCCTCGACTTCCTCGAAGGTCGGCTGATCCGCACCTTCTCCGTCCGGCCGGTTGCAGATCACCGACCGGAAACCGAGCATCGCGATCTCGGGGATGTCCTTCGGATCAATCTGCGGACTGACCGCGAGCTGCTCGTTAATCGCCCTGGGTTCCATGAGCCCCTCCCTTTTCCTTGTTTGTTTTCTCAGAGCCCGTTCACGGGCACTTTCAGGAACCGTTTGCCGGATTCATCCGCGGGCGGCAGCTTGCCGGCGCGCATGTTGACCTGGAGCGACGGAATGATCAGCTTCGGCATGTCCAGCTCGGCATCGCGTTCCGTCCGGAACTTGATGAAGTCTTCGCGGGTCTTGCCGCCGCCCACATGGATGTTGTGCTTCTTTTCCTCGCCGACGGTGGTTTCCCACTTGATGTCGCGGCCGTTCGGGCCGTAGTCGTGGCACATGAACAGGCGCATGTCGTCCGGCAGGGCCAGGAGCTTCTGGATGGAATCATACAGCGTGCCGGCATCGCCGCCGGGGAAGTCCGCGCGTGCCGATCCGCCGTCCGGCATGAACAGGGTGTCCCCGACGAACGCGGCATCACCGATCACATGCACCATGCAGGCCGGAGTGTGGCCCGGGGTGTACATGGCGAAGGCTGTCATTTCGCCGATCTTGTAGGTATCGCCGTCGGCAAACAGCATGTCGAACTGGCTGCCGTCGCGCTGGAATTCGGTGCCTTCGTTGAAGACCTTGCCGAAGGTGTCCTGGACGACGGTGATCTTGTCGCCGATGCCGAGCTTGCCGCCCAGTTTGCTCTGGATATAGGGCGCTGCAGACAGGTGATCGGCATGCACATGGGTCTCGATCAGCCACTCCAGCTTGAGGCCGTTTTTCTCGATAAAGGCGATCATCTCGTCGGCATGATCGTAGGTGATGCGGCCGGCGGCGTAGTCGATGTCCATCACGCTGTCGACGACCGCGCAGGCATTGCTGGCCGGGTCCTTGACCACATAGCTGATCGTGTTCGTCGCCGGGTCGAAAAAGGCCGTGACGTCGGGCTTGACCGACATATCAACCGGATAAACTGCAGTACTCATTCTGGTCTCCCTAGAGCGCTGTGAGGGCCGGTGCTCCGGCCGTTGTGGTTATTATCGGCCAGGCCGATGTCAGGTAGAAGAGGGTGCCGCCTGGCGGAAACGGATGCCGGTGATGACCCGCAGGGCGATCATTCCGGCCAGAATTGCGGCAGCCGTGAGGATCGGTGCGGAAACCCCGAGACCGATGGCCGGGACGAGCCCGCCCGGACAAAAGCCGCTCAGGCCCCAGCCGATGCCGAAAATCGCGGATCCGCCGACCAGCTTCATGTCGATGTCCTTGCGGGTCGGGACATGAAAGACGGTCGAAAGGACCGGGGCGGGCATGCGGAACACGAGCCGGTAGCCGATTGCGGTAACGATCAGCGCGCCGCCCATGACGAAGATCAGGCTCGGATCCCAGGTGCCGAAAACATCGAAGAAGTTCAGAACCTTGGCCGGATCGGCCATGCCGGACAGAAGAATGCCGACACCGAAGACAAGGCCGATCGCGAATGCGGAAAGGATTTTCAACATGGGTCAGCCTCCGATCACGTGACGCATGACATAGACCGTGATCAGACCCGTTGTCATGAAGGTCAAGGTGGCGACGATCGACCGCACCGACAGGCGCGACATGCCACAAACGCCGTGACCGCTGGTGCAGCCGGAGCCGAGCGAGGCGCCGATGCCGACCAGGAAACCGCCGATGACCAGGAAGACCGGTTCGACCGGAACCGTAATCTGCGGCATTTGCCCGGTGGCAAACAGAATGGCCATCGGACTGGCAATCATACCCGCGATAAAGGCAGCCCGCCACGCCCAATCGCCCGTTCCCGGTCGCGCAAGAAGGCCGGCGGCAATGCCGTTGATTCCGGCAATTCTCCCGTGAAAAGCCATGAGAGCCACAGTGGCCAAACCTATGATCGCGCCGCCGATCAACGACAGCACGGGGGTGAAGTCCGTCATTTGAGAGCCCGTCCTTATATTCAATAATTCGAATATAATAGTCGTATGCCGGAAGTTTCAAGTCCGATTTTACGCTTTGTTGAACGTTACGGTAATTCGAGAGGCGAGCCGGACGACGGCGACGCCGGATTCCCCTCGTAAATCGCATCGGGCTGGCATTCGGCGGGAAAGCGGACCATGCTGACAAGGGAAACGTTGCGATGTGAATCATGAGTTGGCGTGGGGGAAAAGTCGGAATGGGCTTCAAAATGGGGAGGATGGCCATTTGGGCCGCGATGGCGATAGGCGCCGTGATGGTTTCGGGACCGGTAACACCGGCGCACGCGCAGGAGGGCGGGACGGATATCGATCTGAAACTGTTCGGTACCAAGGATCTGCCATCGAACCCGACCGGATGCCATTTTGCCCTGTGGCAGGCGAACCGCGACCCGGCAACCGATAAATACGCCTATCTTTTCTACCTGCCGTTTTCCGAAGACGGAGCGCCACTCAAGGCACGAATGAAGATCGGCGACGAATTCATCGAACTCTATGAAATCGCACAGAGCCAGGAAGACACGAACGGTGGCTTGCCGCGCCATTCTGCCTACCGCTCCGACAATCCCAGATACCGGGTTCTGATCGAACTTCTGAAGGTCGGCGACGGCGGCTCGATGGCACCGGTTACCGAAGCCGATATCTATGTCGTCCGCTCGAAGAAGTTTCCGTTTCTGGCAGGCGCCAGGGGCGAATACGGCTGCCCGGGCAAGGGGCCGATGAAGCTCGAAGCCCCGTCCCCTGCGGAACCGCCCGCCGAAGAGCGGTCGGAGAACTCCGATGCGGTCAAACTGCCGAACATGGCACGTTGGAGCGGTCCGACCGGACTCCCGCTCGGGCCTCAGCGCTTGCTGGCAAGCCTGGATGAAGTACCGGTTCCTCTGCGCCAGGCCCTGTTCAAATATGCCTATCAGGAATGCGATCTGGCGGCTCCGAGCGCCTGGAACGGCGCCAGCTATGTGATCAACAGCAATTACCTTCTCTGGGAATTGCCCTGCTTCACCGGGGCGTATCAGGGCTCGAGCGCATTCGGCGTGACGCAAAATCCCCCTGGCGACTGGGCGAACGTCCTGGTGCTGCCCACGCTTCCGGGAAACCTCGCCGATGAGAGCTACGGCGTGATGAATGCGCAGGTGTTCAACGAAAAAGGCCTGATCACGGCAACCGAATTCGGCCGCGGGCTCGGAGATTGTGGCGTCTACAAAGTGTTCCGCCTGACCGACGGTCCGGGCGAGGAGATCGAACTCGAACTCCTCGAATACCGCGAGAAGATCGACTGCAACGGGACGGCTAATTTGCCCGAGATCTGGCCCCTGGTTTTCCGGTCGTATTAGGTGTGACCGGCGACGCCGCCGGTTCCTCGCACAGCACGACTTCCATTCCGTTCGGCCACGTGCGGATGAGCGCACCCGGCAACAGGCGGACGGGATTGGTGCTGACCGTCGGGGCCTCCCGGTCCGTCTTCGGTCCGGAGAATTCGCCCATGGGCCGCAGGATCGCTTCATGCAGGATGCTGCCCACATAGAGCCGCTTGAGGCTGCCGTCCGCGAGGATCTGGAACCGGCTCGGCCAAAGGCGCAACACCCACCGGCCGCCTCCGTCTGGATCCGAAGTCTCGTCCTTGTGGATGAGAACCAGCGCCGGCGTTCGGCCGTTTTGCGTTCTGGGCAGGATCGGCAGCTTGTCAGCAGGCGTCTTGCCTTCGACAAAGCCCGATGCGGTGCTTAAGGACCACTTCGGCGGCTTCGACCAGCCATGGGCGGCAAGCACGGGGGCGAGCCGGGACGGGTCGCCTGCATACTGGATGACCAGCGGCTCCTTGGTGCCGCCGCTGAGTTCGATCCGGTTCTTGGGCAACTGGGTCCAGCCGTTTGCCTGCCATTCCGTCTGGGTGAGAATCTGAAACCGGTTGCGCGGCTCGTAGGTCGCGATCGCCTGATCCAGATGGGTCATCACATGCCAGCCGCCGAAGACGGTGAGAGAGCCGACGACGATGGCAGCCAGCGAGTTGCGGCCGATCTTCTCGTTGTGGATCGGGCCGAAGACGAAGGCGAAGGCCGATACCATTGCCAGGCCGAACAGGAAGCCTGCCAGCACGTCCGACATCCAGTGGGCGGCGAGATAGACGCGCGAAAACCCGATGGTGATCACGTAGACGGCGGTGACCGTGAAAATGGCGGCCTTGATCCAGCGATTGCGATCATGGGCGATCAGAACGGCACAGATGCCGAAAAGGACCGCGTTCAGGGTCGCGTGGCCGCTCGGAAAGCTGAAGGAGTCCGCGCCCGAATAAAGTGCCATCGGACGGGAGCGTTCCAAGAGCGCCTTGAACAGCGGTACGAAGATCGCCGTGCTGCCGATGGCGATCAGAAAGCCCGTGGCCCGGCGCCACGCCCGCTTGAAAAACAGGTAGAGCGCGGCCGTGACCGTAACCACGGTCACCACGATGCCGTCGCCGAGCGAGGTGAAGAACACCATGATCGTGTCGCCGATCGGGGTCCGCATCGACGAAAACAGGTTCAGGATCGCCACATCGGCCCGGACCATCGGTTCGCCCGGCGCCACCTCGCCGATAAAGAAGAAGAACGCCGGCATGGTGATCAGCAGCAGGAGCGCGGACACCAGCATGCCGATGGAGCGCGGGTGGTCGGGGTCGAAGGTCGCCGCGATCCATTGGGACGCCCGACCGGGGCGTTTCGCGAACCAGTTGACGATTGCCGAATGGGCGCCGGGGAACAGCGGAAGGATGATCAGGATCAGCCAGCGGCCCATCATGACCGCCAGGAACAGGATCACGCACAGGCCGCCGATGACGAAGGCCAGCCGCGAGCTGATCTGGCCGATCGCTTCCAGCGCGGTGCCGGCCAGAATGCCCGGACCCAGATGGGCCGCACTCCAGACAATGGCGGAGGTCACGTTGATGATCGTGAACCGGGTGGCGTTCATGCCGACCATGCCGGCAATGCCCGGAACCACCGACTTCACGCCAGGCACGAAACGGCCGATGAAGATGCTCTTGCCGCCATGGGCGCGGAAGAATTCCTCGCCCCGATCCATCAGACTGGAGTAACGCGACAAGGGCCAGAGCTTGCGGACCTTGTCCTTGTAGAAATGGCCGAACCAGTAGGAAAGGGCATCGCCGGCCGTCGCCCCGAGCACCGTCCAGATAAAGATCGAAACGCCGTCGAGCTTGCCGAGACCGATCAGGGTTCCGGCCCCGACCAGAACGACCGTGCTCGGAACCACTAGGCCGATGATGAACAGGGCTTCGCCCATGGCCACGGTGAAGCAGATCAGGCCCGCAAGGGAAGGGTTGTCTCCGATGAAGGCAACGATCTGTCCTAGGATGTCTGTCACGGAGTGAAAGCTCGTTTTCTGGGCGGAATCGGGCCCGAGGCTGTCATCGAATGGCACTCATATAGGCAAGCGCGGCGTGACTTAACAGAAAAAAGGGAGCCGAGGGCAATGAATGCGAGGCGCTGCCTGCGGTCTTTTGGTTTCTTGGGTATAGTGAATGTCTTTCGAGGATGAGGTCGGTCGTATGTTTGAATCCGCACAGCTGCCCCAGAAAATGAACAAGGAGACGTTTCGAAAGCTGAAGCCGCAGCTTCGCTCCGGACTTCTGTCGGCGCAGCTGGAGATGATCGAAAAGAAGACATTTTCAACCCTGATCGTCGTGGATGGACTGGATGGCGCCGGCAAGGGCGAGGCGGTCGCGCGGCTTTACGACTGGATGGATGCACGCCATCTGGTCTGCAACGCCTATGGCGAACCGCTGGACGATGCGCGCCTGCACCCGCCCTTGTGGCGCTACTGGCGGGGTCTGCCGGCCAAGGGCGAAACCGCGATCGTTTTCGGCAGCTGGTATCAGAACCCGGTCCGCAAGCGCATTTATGGCGAGATCGACGACAATGAATTCGAGAAGGACCTCGCCCGGATCGAGCGGTTCGAGGAAATGCTCGCCAACGAGGATGTCCTGATCCTGAAATTCTGGTTCATTCTACCCAAGAAGGATCAGGAACGGCGTCTGAAGAAGATCGACAAGAAGAATGCGGCGCGCCATGTCCTGTCCGACTGGGCGGCGTTCAAGAACTACGACAAGGCGGTCGAAGTCGGGGACCGGATCATCCTGGACACCAGCAAGGGTCATGCACCCTGGTTCGTCATTCCCTCCCAGGATCCCGAATACCGGGATGCGGCGCTGGCCCAGACCGTGGCACGCGAAATGAAGCGCAAGCTGGCCGATGGCGAACCTCAGAGCATGGCCGCACCGCCGGTCGTTGGCGGATTGAAGCGCAACACCGCCGTTGATGCGATCGACCTGAGCGCGAAACTCGGCAAATCCGACTACGAAAAGCGTCTGGACAAATATCAGTCCCGCCTGTCCGACATGTCGGACAGCAAGGCATTCTCGGACTTGGGCATGGTGCTCGTCTTCCAGGGAAACGATGCCGCCGGAAAGGGTGGAGCGATCCGCAGGGTGATCAAACCGCTCGATCCGCGCATTTACAAGGTCCACCCCATTTCGGCGCCGACGGACGAGGAAAAGGCGCGGCCCTATCTGTGGCGGTTCTGGCGGCGCCTGCCGCGCCGCGGACAGATCGCGATTTTCGACCGGTCCTGGTACGAGCGCGTCCTGGTGGAGCGTGTGGAAGGCTATGCCGGTCACGAGGATTGGCTGCGCGCCTACAGCGAAATCAACGATTTCGAGGCGGAACTGACCGAATTCGGCTACGTTGTCTGCAAGTTCTGGCTCGCCATCAGCGAGGAGGAGCAGCTCGCCCGGTTCAAGGCGCGCGAGGAAACGGAATACAAGCAGCACAAGATCACGGACGATGACTGGCGCAACCGGCTGAAGTGGGAGCAGTACGAGGTGGCCGCGGGCGACATGATCGACCGTACGTCGACTCACTATGCGCCCTGGACCATGGTGTCCTCGGAAGACAAGCGTCACGCGCGCATCGAGGTTCTGAAAACCATCTGCAACCGGCTTGAAGAGGCGCTTTGATACCCGCTCAAGCCGGTCGCGATCTCAAAGCGCGTCCTGCAGATAGCCGATCGCCGCCTGAACGCCGCCCGGCTTGTGCGGGAGGCCGAGCTTTGCCAGACCGAGCTCAATCGCCGACAGGGTGCCGAGCGTCATAACCCCGTTGCAGTGGCCCATGTGTGCGATCCGGATGCCCTGTCCGCTTAGCGCGCCGATGGTTCCACCGATGGTCACGCCGCAGACATCCTTGGTGAAGCTGCGCAGGCCGGCCGGATCATGGCCGTTCAGCCGGACGACAGTGACACTGTCGGATCTGTTTTCCGGGGCGCTGATATTGAACTCCAGCGCGCCGCCTTCCGCCCAGACGGTTACCGCCCGGCGGGTGGCTTCCGCCAGCAATGCGTGTCGCCGCCAGACGTTTTCGAGACCTTCTTCCTCGATCAGCCCCAGCGCTGCGCGGAAGCCGAAAAGCATGTGTTCCGGCGGCGTGCCACAGTATTTCTGGTAATGCTCGGGACCGTTGCGGAACGTCCAGTCCATGTAATTGGTGCGCAGGTCCGCGGTTTCGTGCGCCTTCATTGCTTTCGGACCGGCTGCGACAAAGGAAAGCCCCGGCGGGGTCATCAGGCCTTTCTGCGATCCGGTCAAGGCGACATCCACCCCCCAGGCGTCCATTTCGAACGGCATGCAGCCGAGCGATGCGATCGTATCGACCATCAGCAGGGCGCCATGGTTGGCGGCATCCATGGCCTTGCGGATGGCCTTGATGTCGTTCCAGGCGCCCGACGCCGTGTCGACCTGAACCACCAGGACGGCTTTGATCTCGCCTGCCGTGTCCTGCTTCAGACGCGCTTCGACGGCGGCCGGGTCGACGGCTTTTTTCCAGTCGCCGGCGAGCACTTCCGTGTCGAGACCGGCAATCCCGCCGGCGGCACCCCAGCCAATTGCAAAGCGGCCGGATTCCAGAACGAGGACCTTGTCGCCGCGGCTCAGGGTGTTCGTAAGTGCCGCATCCCAGGCGCCATGACCGTTCGCAGCATAGATGTAGGTCTGGTGCTCGGTGCGAAAAAGCGTCTTCAGGCCTTTGAGACAGATATCCGTCGTCTCCAGCAGCGGGCCTTCATAAATATCCACGGCAGGCCGGTGCATGGCACGCAGGACTTCGTCCGGCACATTGGTCGGACCCGGAATCATAAGGAATTCCTTGCCGTTTCGCAGAGTCATGTCAGGGGGATCCTTGGGCGGTGAACAGAGTGAGGCGGGATTTTATCCGGTTCCGACTATATAAATGGCCATCCATAATCCGCCAATCGGAAAGATGCCCAACCGGAAAGACGCCGAATTGGAAAGGCGAACAATGCCTGCGGTTTATTTTGCCGGATCTGTTTCCAGTCGTTCCAGGCGGTCGGCCAGGAAATCGTAGACCCGGCGCACCCGCCGGCTGACCTTCAGTTCCCGATGGGCGGTCAGCCAGATCGGCAGTTTCGGGATGTCCGCGTTCTCCAGGATCGGGACCACGGCCGGTTCGGACAATCCGACGGCCTTCAGCACGAAGCCGATGCCGTATCCTGCCACGGCCATTTGCCAGCAGACCACCTGATTGTCCGAGCGGAACGGGAAAAACCCGCGCCCGACCTTCAGCCCGGCGGCGTCGAAGCCTTTGATGATGAGATCGCTTCGATCGTAGCCGATAACGTCATGGGAGCGCAGGTCTTCAATCGTTTCGGGCACGCCCCGGGCGTTGAGGTAGCCGGGGGTCGCGAAGGCTCCGGAGGTCAGGTCGGTGATCTTGCGTGTAATCACATCCGCCTGGGTCGGCCGGTACATGCGCACGGCGATATCCGCTTCCCGCTGCAGCAGGTTCTCCGTGCGGTCGGAGGCGACGAGTTCGATATCGATTTCCGGTTCCTCGCGGCGCAGGGCGGTCAGGAGTTCGGGCAGGACGTAGGTCGCCATGATCTCGCTGGCGGTCAGCCGGACGGTTCCGGTGAGTGTCTGAGACCGGCCTTCAGTCGCCAGCCGCAGATCCTCTGCGGCTTCCGCCATCCTGAGGGCATAATCATAAAGCTCGACACCGGCCTCCGTCAGCTCCAGCCCGCCGGGCGTCCGTTCGAACAGCCTGGTTTCGGTCTGCAGTTCCAGGGTCGAGACATGCCGGCTGAGCGTCGGCTGGCTGTTGCCCAGTTTCCGCGCTGCGGCGGTCAGGGAGCCTGTGGCCGCGACGGCAGCAAAGGATTGCAATAAGCTCCAGTCGAGAGGTGGTTGCATGTAATCTATTCATATTTGAATATCAGGCGTTCAACATTAGCCGATTTTCCTTTGAATATGAATGCTGCATATCCCTCGCCATGACCTATGCATCAAGGAAGGACAGGATCATGGAGAAAAAAGTCGTCGTTCTGGGGGCAACCGGTCGCTTCGGCCGGGCGGCGATGACAGCGTTCAGGGAGGCGGGATGGACGGTCCGCGGCTTTTCCCGGTCGATCCCCGAACCGCGCCCGGCAGAGGCACACGAGTGGCTGACCGGCGACGCACATGACCGGGAGAGCGTCATCAGGGCCGCAGACGGCTGTGACGTGTTCGTCAACGCGCTCAATCCGCCCTATCCGTTATGGAAGCGCGACCTTTCGGTGTTCACAAGGAACGTGATCGCCGCGGCCTGGCGGTCGGGCGCGACGGTGATGTTGCCTGGAAACGTCTATAATTACGGCGCGGGCATGCCACCCGTCCTGAGCGAGGAAACGCCTCACAGGCCGACGACCCACAAGGGACATTTTCGCGAAGAGATGGAACGGAGCTACGCCGGTTGTGGCATCCGCACCATTCTGCTTCGGGCTGGCGATTTCATCGACGGACGAAAGACCGGCAACTGGCTGGAAGACTATATTCTTGCGGATTTGCCGAAGGGAAAGATCATGTATCCCGGCCCGCTCGACCGGGTTCATGCCTGGGCCTATCTGCCGGATATGGCCGCTGCCATGGTGGGGCTGGCCGAAAAACGTGACCAGTTTGCCGATTTCGAGGAATTCGGCTTCCCGGGCTTTGCCCTGACAGGCCGCGAGCTGATCGCGGCGGCCGAACAGGCTGTGGGCCGGAGCCTGAAGGTCAAGGGCGTGCCGTGGCCGTTGGTGCGGGTCGCGGGACTTTTCAGCCCGCTCATGCGCGAGGTCGCGGAGATGGCCTATCTGTGGAAGGTGCCGCACCGGATCGACGGCAGAAAATTGGCCTCGGTCCTGCCGGACTTGCGGCTGACGCCATTCGGCGAGGTCATGACCGCTGTTGCGGAAAATCTCACCGGGGGGCACGCACCGGAAAATAATCAACAGCTTAAAATCGCGGGTAATGGAGCATTGGCGTCCGATTTGTCATAACCAAGAAAGCCTGATCTCTCCGATTCCGGCTGGACACCTGTCTCCGTTCAGACGCTTCAAGCTTGCAGCGCACAAATTTTCGTGGGCGGGTGGCCAATTGTCTTGTTTCCGTAAGGTAAGAGACTCACACTGGTGTTCTGTTTGAGTCTCCCGTATTGGCGTAAAAGCATGATTCTGGTCGATAAAGGCGAAAGTCCTTTGATCCTCTGCCTGCCGCACAGCGGGACGCAGATTCCTCCCGCAATTGAAAACCGGATGAACGCTACGGGTCGGCTGCAGACTGATATTTCCTGGCGGCTGGAAACGATTCTCGAGGTGCCTTCGGACCTGGACGCGACCTTGCTGCGGTCCACCGCCTCGCGTTACGTGATCGACGTGGACCAGCCTCCCGAGTTGCAACAGGATCCCGAGACCGATCCGTTGAATGCGCTGTGTCCGGTGACCACCCTCGACAACAAACGGATCTACCAGCTCGACGAGGAACCGGGCCCCACCGAGACGGAGCAACGCGCGCTCCTGTTCTACTACCCGTTTCACGACGCCCTTCGGCGAGAAGTGGAACGGCTGAAAAAGATCCACGATACGGTGGTCCTGATCGACTGCCGATCGGTTCGCTCAAAGATCAAGGGCTATATCGACCGGGAACTCGCGGTGATCAATCTGGGCACGGCGGAGCAGACGGCCTGCCATCCCGATCTGGCCCGGACATTCGCCGCCACGTTCCAGGGCGTGGACGGAATAACCGTGGCCGTCGATGACGTCTTCCGGGGCGGCTATATCACCCGGACCTACGGTCTGCCCGATATCGGGGTTCATGCGATGACGCTGGTCATCGCGCAAAGGGCTTACCTGCGCCATGAATCGCCGCCTTTCGAGCCGGATCGGACCGAGTCCGCCCGCCTGAAGACGCTTCTTGCCCAGGCGTTGGGCAGGGTCAGCGAATGGGCGGAGGGATTTGAGCCGGATCCGGCAGAGCAGATTTTCGACGAAGACGCGGAAGTTTCCTGACGGCCCGGACCGCGAATAGCCGGCCTCAGACGACGTTGCGCTCGATCAGGGGCCTGTTCTGACCGAACCGCTCGATGGACAGCGGTGTGAGGTCGAGCGTTTCATAGCGGCCGCAGGCAATCAGTTCGGCCATCCCACGGCCCACCGCGGGCGATTGCTGCAGGCCGTGACCGGAAAATCCGAGCGCGAGATAAAACCCGTCCAGGTCCGGAACGGCGCCGACGAAGGCGTTGTGGTCGAACAGGTTCATGTCATAGGAGCCCGCCCAGGCGGCCCCCGGCCTGATCGCCTCGAAGGCCGGGACGCGGGCGGCCAGCGTCGGCCAGATATGCTCCTCGAACAGGGCGTAATCGACGTCGAAATCATCGCAGTCCGGATCGTTGGCCGCGTCGGGCGCGGAGCCGCAGATATAGCCGGTGCCTTCCGGCCGCACATAGGTGCCGTTCGGATCGATCAGCAGCGGAAACCGGGGAAGGACATCGCGACATTCGAAGGTGAAGACGCAGCGTTTCCGGCTGTGGATCGGGATGTCGAGCCCGGCCTGGCGGCAGATCTCCGCCCCGCCTGATGCGCCGGCCGCATTGACGACCGTTGCCACCGACAGGCTGTCGCCGGTCGACAGGTCGATCCGCCAGCCGGAGCCTTCGCGGGTCAGGTCTTCCGCCTTCGCGGCAATGTAGTCGACGCCGAGTGAGCGGGCCTTCTTGCGAAAGGCCTGCATCAGGCCGTAGCCGTCGAACCAGCCTTCGCCGGAAAGACCGTGGCAGCCGGCGGCAAGGTCGTCGACGTTAAGCCAGGGAAACTTCGCCTTCAGCCCATCCGTGTCGAACCAGGCGATATCGGCGCCGAGACGGGTCTGCAGGGCATGGTTTTCGGTCAGAATGTCTTGCTTGTCCGGCGTGGCGAGAAAGAGATAGCCGCCTTCGTTGAGATCGATCGCCGGCCTGTCACCGTTGACCGCGAGCCGGTCGTCGATCTCGCGTAGGTACTGAATGCCGAACAGGGAGATTTCGATGTTGATGGCGCTGGAGAACTGTTGCCGGATCGAAGCAGCGGAGCGTGCCGAGGCACAAATCTGGTAGGACGGATCGGCCTCGATCACAACGATCCGGCCGGAAAAATCATCCCGGCCGGCAAGCTGGCAGGCGATGGAAGAGCCCATCACGGCTCCGCCGATGATCGCGACGTCTGCAGTCGATTGAGCCATCCGGCACCGCCAGAAAAAGGCCGGAGGCGGGAGCCTCCGGCACGATTGAGAGTGGGCTGCGCTTAAAAGAAAGCCTGCAGTCCGGTCTGTGCCCGGCCGAGGATCAGCGCATGGACGTCATGCGTGCCTTCGTAGGTGTTGACCGTCTCCAGGTTCTGGGCGTGGCGCATGACGTGGTATTCTTCCTGAATGCCGTTGCCGCCATGCATGTCGCGAGCCTGACGGGCGATGTCGAGCGCCTTGCCGCAGTTGTTGCGCTTGATGATGGAAATCATTTCCGGCGCGACCTTGCCGTCGTCGAACAGGCGGCCGACGCGCAGGGTGGCCTGAAGACCGAGTGCGATTTCCGTCTGCATGTCGGCGAGCTTCTTCTGGAAGAGCTGGGTCTGAGCCAGCGGCCGGCCGAACTGTTCGCGCTCAAGGCCGTACTGACGGGCCCGCATCCAGCAATCTTCCGCAGCGCCCATGGCGCCCCAGGCGATGCCGTAGCGGGCGCGGTTGAGGCAGCCGAACGGGCCTTTCAGACCCGAGACGTTCGGCAACAGGGCGTCCTCGGAGACTTCCACGTTGTCCATGACGATTTCGCCGGTGATCGAGGCACGCAGAGAGAGCTTGCCGCCGATCTTCGGTGCGGAAAGCCCTTTCATGCCTTTTTCCAGCACGAAGCCGCGGATCGCGCCGTCATGGGCTTCCGATTTGGCCCAGACCACGAACACATCGGCGATCGGGGAGTTGGAGATCCACATTTTCGAGCCGGTCAGCTTGTAGCCGCCGTCGATCTTCTCAGCGCGGGTGCGCATGCCGGCCGGATCGGAACCGGCGTCCGGCTCGGTCAGGCCGAAGCAGCCGACCCATTCCCCGGTTGCCAGCTTCGGCAGGTATTTCTTCCGCTGTTCCTCGCTGCCATAGGCGTAGATCGGGTGCATGACCAGCGACGACTGAACGCTCATCATCGAGCGGTAGCCGGAATCGACCCGTTCCACCTCACGGGCGACAAGGCCGTAGGACACATAGGAGGCAGCCGCACAGCCGTAGTCTTCCGGCAGGGTGATGCCGAGGAGGCCGAGTTCGCCCATTTCGTTGAAGATTTCCCGGTCGGTCTTTTCTTCCCGGTAGGCATCGATCACGCGCGGTAGCAGCTTTTCCTGCGCAAAGGCATGCGCGGTTTCCATGATCAGCACTTCGTCTTCATTCAGCTGACCGCGCATCATGAACGGGTCTTGCCAGTCAAACACGCCGCCGCCCGCCGGGGAGGCTTTTCCTTTTACCGGAGCATTCATGGGGTCTCTCCTCCAGCCCGCCTGCCGGGCTTGTTCTGATCACTATACCTGCCGCGATCGCGCGGCGTCTCGTCAAATTCGGCACAATCTGCCCCGTGCGGCAATTGCGGAAAAGCGATTTCTCGTCCATTGTTCATGCCAAACTGGAATGAACTGCCTTTCCCGTGGAAGCTGAAGAACATGAAACGCGCCTTTCTGCCGCCGGCCGATGCCCTGATCGCCTTCGAATGCGCCGCGCGCCATTTGAGTTTTACCCGTGCGGCGGAGGAATTGCACCTGACCCAGGGCGCCGTCTCCAAACAGGTGCGCCATCTGGAGGACCGGCTCGGGGTCGAACTGTTCCGCCGGGTCCGGCAGAGGATCGTTCTGACCGACGCCGGCCGGCTTTACCTCCACGATATCCGGGGCGCTCTGGAACAGATGACGACGGCGACCCGCCAAGTCATGTCTTATGCGGGCAGCGAGGATGTGCTCAATCTAGCGGTTTTGCCCACGTTCGGCACCCGCTGGCTCGCGCCGCGCCTGGCGGAGTTCCAGCGGCGCTATCCGAGTGCAGGCCTGAATCTGAGCGTCCGCCTGCAGCCCTTCGACTTCGATGACGAGCCGTTCGACGGCGCCATTCATCACGGCGATCCGGTCTGGGCCGGGGCGATTGCCGAGCCGCTGTTTCCCGAAGAGGTGGTGCCGGTCGCATCGCGCGCGTTCCGCGACCGCCATGGCATTCGCAAGCCGGTGGATCTCGTGAATGTACCGCGCCTGCAATTGGCGACGCGACCGTTGGCCTGGCGGCAGTGGTTCGACATCGCAGGCGTGGAGACAGATACGGCGTTTCAAGGCGCGCGTTTCGAACAATTCGTCATGATCTCCGAAGCGGCCGTGCATCATGCCGGCGCGGCGCTCATTCCGAAATTCTTCATCGAGGAGGAACTTGCCTCCGGCCGGCTGGTTCGTCTGTTCGACATGCCCATGCCGCAGCAGACCGCCTATCATTTTGTCTATCCGGAAAACCGAACCCTGCGCCCGGTTGTTCGGGCGTTCCGCGGCTGGCTGATGGAAGAGGCCCGTGCTGCCCGGGCGGACCGGGAAGAAATGTTGCCGGGATAATTCAGAAGGGGTCCCGGGCCTTGTCAACCTGTTGGCTGTGTTTGGCTTTGGTAGATCGCTCTGATGTTCGAGCGTCTCGATTTTTGGAAGACGACACGGCTGAGAGAGACGCCTGAAGTCCGTTCAAAAGAGCACATTGCACATCGAAAAAAGTTGGCCATACCTCCCGGTCTTATCGACCGATTGCATCCAGGAACTGGTACCAGCCGGCGACGAGCCGAACGGCGGGTTCGCGAATGGGGTAGAATGGAACGGGCTTGAGTGGCTGCGCAGTGAGAAGGCCGAGATCGGGGCTCTGGCCTGCAACGAGGGCGGCCACGTATTTGCCCATCATGGAAGACAGCGCGACGCCTGTTCCGTTGTAGCCGACGCTGTAGACAACACGATCATCGAGCCGGCCGGCATGCGGAATGCTGTCCATCGTCATCGCAACGAGTCCAGACCAGCGATGCGTTATCGCCACTTCCGCAAGTTCAGGAAACTGGCGCACCATTGCCCTGTGCAAGGCGGTGAAGGCACTTTCGGAATCCGTCTTGCCGAAGGCGCCGCGGCCGCCGTAAAGCAGTCGGTCTCCGGACTTGCGAAACCAGCGCATCATGCGTCTTGTTTCCGTGTAGCTGCGGCCGGTCGACAGCAGGGCTTCGCCAGGCGTACCGGTGAGCGGCTGGGTGGCGATCATCGCCGAACGAAACGGAACGATCGATGTCCGCACCGGCGCTGCCGCCGGCGTCAGGTCCGAATAGGAGTTGGTGGCGATCACCGCCTGCTTGGCGCGGACCGTGCCGCCGGGTGTTTCGAGAACAACGCCGGATCCGTCCTTCCGCAGCGCGGTGACCGGCGCCTTTTCAAAAACATCGATACCGGACGCCTTCAGCCCGGACGCGATGCCAAGCGCGAAGTTCAGCGGATGGATGATACCTCCATGCTCATTGAGCACTCCGCCGACGAAATCGCGGGAACCCGTCTCTTGTTCAACGTCTTTTGCGGAGAGTATGGAGCAGGCATTGTCGCCGAGTGTGGTGCGCAGCCAGTCGGCCTCCTTCGTCACGGCGGCGAGGGTCACCGCATTATGCGCGCACTGCAGCGATCCTGTCGGCTGGTAATCGGCCGCGGCGATGGCGTAGTCCTCGATCAGCTCCGCCACATGTTCGATGGATTCGACGCCGATATCATGCATGCGCCGGGCGGTTTCGATGCCATAGCGGGCGGCAATCTCGGAAAAGGCGATGCGGAACTTGCCGGACACGACGCCGCCGTTCCGGCCGCTCGCGCCCCAGCCGATCCGGCTTGCCTCGAGGACCACGGATGAAAGGCCCAGCCGCTGAAGATAGCGTGCGGTGCTGAGGCCCGTATAACCGCCGCCTATAATGGCGACGTCATATTGGCGATCGCCTGACAACGCGGCGAAGTCGGGACGGCTGGTGGCAGTTTCCTGCCAGAGCGAACTGATGTCAGGAAATGGAGGGTGGGCGGTCATGTTGTTGCTTCCGTTCTGAGGCTGCCGGTGTGATCTGCCCAACGCCTACTCGTTCCGCGTTCACGGCATTCGCGACCTCTTTCAACAAGGTGACATGGAAATCGGGCCGGCGGTTCCACGAAATCGGAGAATGCAGACCCGCGAAGGCATGCGGGCTGAAAGGCTTCCGCCGTTGCCTCGTCGTTCTTGACGCCCGGACCGATTTGCATGGATTCGCGCAGTTGCTTGTCGAAGGCGGAGGGCCGCTCGTCCATCAGCGTCAGTCGAGGCGACAAATATCGCCGCACGACAGTCAATGTCCTGCTTCCCGGTTCTTGTCTGAAGAGTTTGTGCAGTTCGTTTTTATGAGAAAATCAAATAAAGTCGATTGTTACAATTGATAAAAAGTTCTCTTTGCAGTTCCATTATGTAATGGGCAAGCTGAGATGATCGCTGCCATCGATCGCGGTTTTGCCGGTATCGAAAGGGATATGGACGAAGCGAGGATTATTAGCGCGGAACTGAAACCATCTCGCTGTCGGTCTCGGTCAGCGACACCACGCACTGGACGATGCCGCCCATGGCGGAATTCAACAAGCAATTTCCCGCGGTGGGCATCGGCTACCAGTCGGCGGTGGTTGCGCTCTCCGGTCGACGGCATGAGCGGCGGTGGATCGCGACTTGTGCGTCAGTAAACCCGATTATAACATCAACTCATGAGAAGCTTACGACGCAGCCTGCCAAGCGGCAATGCTCTGTTCTTTTTCGAAGCTGCGGCGCGCTGCGGCAATCTCACGCGCGCTGCCGAAGACCTTTGCGTGACGCAACCTGCCGTCAGCAAGATGCTGGCGAGAATGGAGGCGCATCTCGGAGTCAAGCTGTTCGAGCGTGTTCGGACCGGCATTGAACTCACTGAAAACGGCAAGATCCTCTATCATCAAATAGCGGAAGGTTTCAGCGGCATCGAAAAGGGCATCGAGGAGATCAATGCCCGGGTTACAGGCTTGCAGGCCGTTACGCTGTCCGCATCGACCGCTTTTACGATGCACTGGCTCATGCCGCGGCTTCCCCGGCTGAAAGAACGGCATCCGACCGTAGACCTGCGCCTGCAGTTGAATCCGGGTCGCATCGGCGAGCCGATGGTCGACGTCGATCTGTGCGTGGGCTTGCTCAAGGAGGATGACATTCCCGCGGAGCGCATCGTACTGATGCCTGAAACACTGATTGCCGTCTGCAGCGCGAGTTATAACGAGCAGGTCCCTCGTGATGCGCAAGGCGCGCCCGTCAACACCATGCTCCTTATGGGCGACAGTGAGTATGGCTGGCACAACCGTTTCGCAGGATTCGCTGCAGAAAAGCAGGCTTCTTACAATGCCTTGCGCTTCGACGATTATTCCGTCGTGGTACAGGCTGCGGTTCTCGGCCAGGGCGTGGCGCTCGGTTGGCTGAACGTTGTTGCAGGATGTCTTGTCGCCAAATCCCTCCTGCCCGCAAAGCAGGAAATCATCGTCACAGGTCGCCAATGCTGCCTCGTCTCTCCGCAGGGCCGATCTGATAACCCGATCGTTGCTGCTGTGCGTGACTGGATTGCGGAGGAGATGCGCCAGGACCTGTTGGCACTCGACGCCGAATATCCCCTCCTGAATCTGGCGGCAAAATTCCTCGAAGCCAGGGTACAACTGGGCTAGGTCCGTGACCTGGAGATCGCCATTGGATTCGGCGGTGCCAGTCACTCGACCGGGTCCTCCGAGCATCACCATCATTATAACTTCAGGCAATGGCAGCTCTGATAATTATTGAATTGTCCGACGCTGGGCGCCGCCGTATCAAACTGACGGTCAGTCGGACCATGCGATCGCTCCGGACTGTCTGGAGCACGTTGCGAAAAAGTGGATACCGGTTTTTCGCAACAAGACGCGCGTCAGAAACGGATAGAGCATGTCCCGTGAATTCGTATGAACGCGACATGCATTCGGCCATACCAATATGCCCGCTTCCAACCAACCGCTGGCACGCCGATAGAAATGTGGTTGGCGACCTCATGTACAGTGGATACGAGACAGGGGAAACGTGATGGAACTGAAGGAATTCAAAATACTGACCTTCGACGTGGTCGGAACCTTGATCGATTTCGAGGCGGGGATCGTGAATTATATCCGGCCGATCGCCGAGCGAAGCGGCGTCGACGTGGACGATGAAACCATTCTTCTCGCCTATGGCAAGGCGGAGGGCATAGAACACGAGCGCACCCCGGGGTTGCCTTTTACCGAAATGATGGAGCCGTGCTACCTCGCCATGGCTTCGGAGCTCGGCCTGGAATGCGACGATGCCTCACGCGACGGGTTTCGGAAGTCGATTCCGGATTGGCCGGCCTTTCCCGACAGTGTCGCGGCACTCAAGCGCCTGTCCCGACATTTCAGGCTCGTAGCGATGACAAACTCCGACAACTGGGCCTATGGCTGCTTTTCCGCAACACTTGGCGAGCCGTTCGACAGCAAGGTCACGGCGGAGGATGTGGAGAGTTGCAAGCCCGATCCCCAGTTCTTCGGTTTTGCGCGCGGGCTCCAGTCTCCTCTCGGTTTCCGCAAGGCGGACTATCTGCACGTTGCGCAAAGCCAGTTTCATGACATCGGCGTTGCCAAGGCGCTCGGATACAAGACGTGCTGGATCCAGCGGCGCAAGGGTCGCGAGGGGTTTGGCGCCTCCCCGGAACCGACCGAGGTCACCGCCCCCGACTATCATTTCGCCAGCCTGGCGGAATTGGCGGATGCCGTGGAGGCCGCGGCCTGAGCGACGCCACGCGTTGGCCGGCGTATCAGTACGACACGAGTTCCTGTGTCGAACGTTTTTCTGCGGGGCGTGTCCGGCCAGGGCACGCCCGTCTGTTCTCCCGCGATTTTTCCCTTGTTTCCCTTTCTGTGCGCAGGCGTTTAGAACCTGCGTTTCGGTTGGCTTTCATCGGCGTTGCCAACTTGTTGACTGTGTTTGGCTTTGGTAGATCGCTTCGATGTTCGAGCCTCTCGATCTTCCGGCTGCGCCGAAACAATCTGTCCACATCCTCATACCGGCACTTAAGAGAAGATGCTTTCGGTCTGTGGGACGACTACACTGCTGAAATGAACGCCTAAAGTCCGTTCAAAAGAGCACCTTGCACATCGAAAAAATTAAGTTGGCAGTACCGGGCCCTGAAATGACTGGAAGCCATTTACGTCTTGTTCTCAACGGTAAGTCCGCTCAGCGCGAAGACGTGCGCGCCGCGGTGGGTCAGCTGCGCGATGCCGGCCATGAGGTGTCAGTCCGCGTGACCTGGGAAGGCGGCGATACGGAACGCCTGACCCGGGAAGCGCTCGCCCAGGCGGACGAAGACGGAATCGATTGCCTGGTCGCAGGTGGCGGCGACGGCACCATGAATGCGCTCGTCGCCACGCTCCATGCGGAACTGCCGGAGGATGAAAAGCCGCCGTTTTCCCTGGCTGTTCTGCCGCTAGGAACCGCGAACGATTTTGCGACCGGGATGGGGCTTGATCCACAGGATCTGACCGGTTGCCTGAAGATTGCGGCCGAAGCGGAGGCGAAGCCGACCGACATTGGCCTGGTCAACGGACGGGCATTCATCAATATGGCGACCGGCGGCTTCGGCGCCAGCGTGACCACGGAGACGGATCCACGTCTGAAGAATACCCTCGGCGGGGCCGCCTATCTCTTCACCGGCCTGAACCGGTTTGCCGAACTCGACGCCAATGAAGGCCGGATCGAGGGCGATGGCTTTTCCTGGGAAGGGGCCTTTCTCGCCCTTGCCATCGGCAATGGCCGTCAGGCGGGAGGCGGCTTCCAGCTTTGCCCCGAGGCGGACCTCAACGACGGCAAGCTGGACCTGACCATTATTCCCGCTCCCCAGGCAGCCGATGTCCCGGATATCCTTGCCCGCCTTCTGCAGGGCGGCCTTGAAGGCCTGCGCGGTCGGGTGGTGAAGAAGCAATTGTCGGCCTTGAGCATCCATGCGGACCGGCCCCTGCAGATCAACCTCGACGGAGAACCGCTGCATTCGGCGGATATCGAAGTGCAGGCGTTGCAGAGCCGTATCGTCCTGAAACGTCCTTGAGCCTGCATCTGACCGGTCCTGTCAAATGTCGGGCGTGTCGCAAGTCTCACAGTCGGACAGGTCTTTCCCGTTTGGGGGGGCGATTTCCAGGTTTCATTAACTTTTCAATTCCAAAGAGCGCCGAAAGCAGATCGTTTTGATCGCGGGCGCTCCAGTGACCGGCAAAGTCGAAGCCTTTCATGAGCCAAAGCATGGCTTCAAAGCCGGCGATGGTTTTCCTTTCAGAATTGAACGATCTGACCCCACCGATCCGGTCAAGCAAAAACAGGCCCGCGCGGGCCTGTTTTCATTTCGGGATTTTGCCTTTTGGATCAGGCGGCGCGCACCTGGGAAAGGAATGTCTCGACCTGGGTCTTGAGCATCTCGGATTTGCTGCTGAGCTCGCTCGCGGTTGCCGTGACCTGGGTCGCGGCGGTTCCGGTTTCGCTTGCCGCCCGGGTGACTTCCAGGATGTTTCCGGTCACCTCCTCGGTGCCGGCCGCCGCCTGCTCGACGTTTCGGGCGATTTCGCCCGTTGCGGCCGTCTGCTCTTCAACCGCGGAGGCGATGCTGGTCGCGATGTCGTTCATTTCGCCGATCGTATTCGCGATCGCCTGAATGGCGGAGACCGCATCATCGGTTTCGCTTTGAATGGCGCTGATCTGCTGGCCGATATCCTCGGTCGCCTTGGCGGTCTGGCTGGCCAGTTCCTTGACTTCAGCGGCAACGACCGCAAAGCCCTTACCGGCATCGCCCGCGCGCGCCGCCTCGATCGTGGCATTCAGGGCAAGCAGGTTGGTCTGTTCCGCAATATCGGAGATCAGGCTGATCACGTCGCCGATTTTCTGGGCCGCCAGGGCAAGGCCCTGAACCTGTTTGTCGGTATGATCCGCCTGAGACACGGCATCGCCGGCAATCGACGAGGACTGATCCACCTGACGGGCGATCTCCTGAATGGAGCTTGTCAGCTCTTCGGTCGCCGATGCGACGGTCTGCACGTTGGCGGATGCCTGTTCAGCAGCACTTGCAACGGTCGTCGCCCGCTGGTTTGTTTCATTGGCGATATTCGACATGGAATTCGCCGTGCTTTCCATTTCCGTTGAAGCGCCGGCGACCGCGCCCAGCAGTTCCGACACGGTTGCATCGAAGTCCTGCGTGATCTGCTCGATCCGCCTGGCCCGCTCCTCGCGTGCCTTCACCTCCTCCGCTTCCCGGGCAGCCATTTCGTCGGCCTTGATCATATTGTCCTTGAACACCTGGACGGCCATGGCCATATCGCCGACTTCGTCAGTTCTTTCCTGATATGGTATCTCGGTCGACGTATCATTCCCGGCCAGCTTCGTCATGGATTGGGTTATGTTGACGATCGGCTTTGCAATACCGCGTGCGGCAAGAAACATGACGAAAGTTGCAGCCGCGCCTACGGTGATGCCGAGAATTACCATCCACATGGTCGCAGACTGGGAGCGCTCAGTGAGCTTGGTCTGCAATTGACTGACATCTGCAAGCGCCACTGCCTTGGGCACCGAGATCACGACTGTCCACGGTGTGTTATCTTCACTAAGGACGATAGGCGCAAAGATGTCGATCGCCTCGAACTTGCCATCGTCGATGACAGTGGACTTACCCGGGGCCATTGAATCCATGCGCTCGGACCAGCTTGTTCCGGCTTCGGCGACCTTTTTGCCAATGAGATCGGCATCTTCACTGTAGGCAACGATCAGTCCGTTGTCGCTGATGATGCTCACACTTCCCTGCCCGTCAAACAGGCCGGCATCGACGCTTGTGGCTAGATTTTGCACGAAGTTCAGATTGAAATTGGCGCCGGCAATGCCTTGAAACTTGCCGTCGATCATTACGGGAACGGCAAAAGTAGCAAGTGAAACCAACTTTCCTTGATCGAGATAGGTCAGCGGGCCGATGACGCGTTCTTTGCCGGTTGAACGCGGATCCAGATACCAGGCCCCCTTCTGCAAACCGTATGAAGCCATAGACGTGTCTTCGTACTCCACAAGGGCCTGCACCACTGCTTTGCCTGATGCGTCTTTTGTCCAGTAAGGAAGGAAACGACCAGTGTTATCGGAGCCGATATCGGTGCGGTTTTGATAGGCCGCGTCATCGCCATCGAGAGCGTTGGGCTCCCAGGCCGAGTAGGTGCCATTGATAGTGCTGCTTTGCTCGACGGTGTGACGGAGGATACCATTGAATTTCTCGCGCCGGATCTCAGCGGGCAAACCCTTGCTCGCCGACGCCAGTTCCGAAAACGTCGTCGCCATGTTGCGTGCGGTCTGGATCCCTGCGCTCAACCTTGACTTGATAACGCCCGCTTGGAGGCCGGCTTCATTCAATAGGCGCGCCTTGATTTGTCCGCCGATAATGCCCGTGGCGGTTTCCCCGACATACTCGTTCGTGTCACGAGTGAAAAACAGTGATGTTACCACCAGTGAAACAACAGTAAGAGCGACGCAAAAGATCGAAAATATTGCTATCTTCGATTGAATGCTGCCGAGACGAATGAAGCCACGACTTTTCATTTTCAGACCTTTCGAACAGTAACCGGACGGATCGGAGTTCCTGTTGCCATTGTTTTACAAGATTTGCGAATTAAATTAATTTATAGAAATAGCAAAATCCAAATAATTATTTGGATAAAATTTGCTATACCATGTAAAATATCGCAATCTTTGATATAATCTTTCACAGGTATATTAAAAATACGCTAACGATGCCCCTCAAAAACAGTGGGGTTGCCGTAAGGTTCGCTTACGGACAGATGCCTCCCGTTCTTGGAGCGGCTTTCAGGTTTTGCTCACGTTTTCAATTCCGAAGAGCGCCGCAGGCAGGCCGTTCTGCTCGCGGACGCTCCATTGACCGGCAAAGTCGAAGCCTTTCATGAGCCACAACATGGCCGAGAAGCCGCAAATGGTTTTTCTGGCTGAATTGAACGATCTGAAACCACCGACCTTCGGCACGTTCTTCTTCACCCGGAAATGATTGCTCTCGATGCTCCAGTCACGATGCGGAACTCCAATTACAGGAGGGCCCTTTCAGCAGTTAAATCTCAAGACAGGGTAAACTCGAAGAATTTGGGACACGCCCTAACACTCGAAAACGATGAGGTTATTACAATTGGTTTGAAATCAAACTATCAGCAGGCTAGAACTCCGAGACGGTTGCGCACCCCGGGCTCTTGGCGCGCGGGTTTAATCGGCGCGAAAAAGTTTACTGGCCTGGCTGGCCATCAATTGGGGCGGATGCGAAACGATGACTAAAGACACCATGACCGCGGGCGGGGCGCTGCTCGCTCGCCTGAAGACCTTGGGCGTGGACTATATCTTCGCCAATTCGGGAACCGATTTCCCGCCGATCATCGAGGGTCTGGCGGAAGCGCGCGCCAAGCAGATCGATCTGCCCGAAGCCCTGATCATGCCCCATGAGAACGCCGCCATGGGGATGGCCCACGGCTATTATTTCGCAACAGGCAAGGCCCAGGCCGTGATGGCGCACACCAATGTCGGACTGGCGAACTGCGCCATCGGCGCGATCAACGCGGCGACTGATCACGTGCCCATGCTGCTGTTTTCCGGCCGCACCCCGGTGGTCGAACGCGACCGGCTTGGCGCCCGCACGGTGCCGATCGGCTGGGGTCAGGAAATGCGCGACCAGACGGCGCTCGTCCGTGAGGCCACCAAGTGGGACTATGAGCTGCGCTTCCCCGAACAGGTCGCCGAAATGGCCGACCGTGCCTATGCGGTTGCCACGTCTCTGCCCAAGGGGCCGGTCTACATGAGCCTGCCGCGCGAGGTGTTGTGCGAGCCGTGTCCGCTCTCCGAACTGGAACCGGCACCGACCATGAGTGCGCACAAGATCGGTGTCCATCCCGAAGCCATCGCCGAAGCCGCCCGCATCCTGGCCGAAGCGAAAAACCCGCTGATCGTCGCGCAACGCGGCACCGGATCTGAAGAAGCCTTCGCCGCCTTTGCCGATATGGTCGATACCTGGGCCATTCCGGTGTCCCAGTATTGGGCGGTCCAGCTCGCCCTGCCGACGTTCCATCCCATGAACGCGGGTGCGGATCTCGAGCCTTATATCAGCGAGGCGGACGCCATCGTTGTCCTCGATTGCCTGGCGCCATGGTCGCCGGACGTCCATAAGCCGCGGGCGGACTGCAAGATCATCCAGATCGGCCAGAACCCGCTCTATTCCCGCTTCCCGGTCCGCAATTTCCGCTCCGACGTATCGATCATGGCCGACACCGCCGATGCGGTGCTTGCGCTGGCCGAGGCCATGAAGGTTCATCAGGCGGCCCAATCGGCCAAATGCACCGCCCGCCGGGACAAGGTCGTGACCCGCACAAAGGCGACGCTCGACAAGGCGCTTGCCGCGGCGGAGGCCGGCAGCGGCGCTCCGATGACCAAGGGTTATGTGTCCAAATGCCTGTCCGATGCGATCGCGAACCGGCACGCCACGGTTCTTTCCGAACTCGGCTGCCCGCTCGCTCAGATCGACCTCAAGGACCACAACACCTGGTTCCAGGAGCCGCATTCCGGCGGCCTCGGTTGGTCGTTCCCTTGCGGCCTCGGCATTCAGCTTGCAGACCGGAACCGGCTGGTGGTCGCCACCATGGGGGACGGTTCCTACATGTTCTCCAATCCGGTGACCTGTCACCAGATCGCGGAATCCCTCGGCCTGCCGATCCTGCTCCTGGTCTTGAACAATGCCGAATGGGGCGCGGTGAGGCACTCGGTGACCGGTATCTACCCGGACGGTTACGCAGCGAAATCCAACGACATGCCGTTGGTCGGCCTTGCGCCCAGCCCGGATTTCACCAAGGTGGCCGAAGCAAGCCGTGCGTGGACGGCATCCGTCTCCGACGGCAAGGATCTGCCCGGCGTTCTGGCGCAAGCAATTCGCCACATCGATGAAAACCGGACCCAGGCACTTGTTGAAGTAAAGATCTCTGGCTGAACCGCGCCCGTTGGGTGGCACCCGATCCGGTTCATTGCGGATCGGGCGCGTTTTGTTCGGACCGGGGAGGGAGGGCCACCCCGACCGACGCGCGTTTGACCGTCGTCGCGGTTTCAACCGTATTGCCGGACATCGTGGTCCTGGATCCGACCACCGCGCCGCCCGCGGAAACGGAAATGCACCCGGTCAGGAGACCTGCGCTCAAAAGGGCCGGAATGATCTTTGCTGTGGCAGGCATGGCGTTCCCGAAAGATGGGCTTGGTCTTGAAAGGCCGGCTCGGTCAAATCCAGCGGCGCACCCGCGCCTTGTAGGATTGATAGTCCGCGCCGAAGACGGACTCAAGCGCGACCTCTTCCGGCTTGATCTGGATTTCGGTCAGGAGCCAGACGAAAGCGGGAAGGATCATCACGGCCGCCACCGTGCCGAGATAGAGCGACCAGCCGGTCAACAGGATGGCCATGCCGAGATACATCGGGTTCCGCGAAATCCGGTAGAGGCCGGAGACGACAAGGTGTCCGGCCCGCTCCGGCCTCAGAGGATTGACCGTTGTTTTTCTCACAAAGAAAGTGACAATCCCGACGCCCTCGATCAGAACACCCATACCCGCACAAATCGCTGCCAGAACGATCCGGCCGGGAAAGGCAATGGTCAGGGCAGGCAGATACGCGGCCGCGCACCAGAGCGCTCCGGCTGCAGCAAGACCGACAATCGGCGGTGGAACGATCGGGCGCATGTCACCGTGACCTCAAGGATTCCGGATCCGTTGGTCTCTATATAATCCCCGAAAGCAGCACCCGAAAGTCCGGGCGGAGGCAAATACCGCGCAATCGCCATGGCGTGACCGAAATCACATCGCTTTTTTCCTGGTGCTGCTAGATCTCCATCCAAGATGATCCGGATCTTTCATCCTGCGGCAACACAATCGGAAGCAATTGACGCTACGGTCCGGACACGGTCAAATCAGGAACGATCACTATTGGGAGCGACCATGAACAGGATGCCAGCCCGGCGGACACGCCCGTTCATTGCAACCTGTCTTCTTGCAGGTTTGGTCCTGTTATGCGCCCTGTCGGACAAGGCGCTCGCCGGTGAACGCCTCGCGCTCGTCATCGGCAACGCCGATTATGGCAGCAAGACGCTGACACCGCTCAAGAACCCGGCCAATGACGCGGCCCTGATCGCCGACAGCCTGAAATCCGCTGGCTTTGCCGTCGACCTTGTCCTGAATGCGGACCTGCGCACCATGAAGCGGTCCGTCCGCGATTTCACCGACAAGCTCAAGCAGGCCGGAACCGGATCGATCGCCGCTGTCTACTATTCCGGTCACGGCTTCGAGGCGGGCGGCCACAATTACCTCGCACCCCTGAAGGCCGACCTGCGTGACGAAGTCGACGCGGAATTCGAGGCCCTGTCGGTGGACTGGGTCCTGTCCGCCGTCGAAGACGCCCATGACGGCGCGAACATCGTCATTCTCGATGCCTGCCGCAACACCGCGCTCAAGCGGTCTGCGGGCGGCACCTCTGGCGGCTTTACGCTTCTGTCCAGCACACCTCGGGGAAGTTTCATTTCCTTCGCGACCGCGCCGGGCAGCACGGCCACCGACGGACAGGGCATCAACAGCCCCTACAGCGCTGCCATCGCCCGGGAAATTCTCGTACCCGGTGCCACCATCGAAGCCGTGTTCAAACGGGTGCGCCAGCAGGTGGTCGAGGCGACCGGCGGCGATCAGGTTCCCTGGGACCACTCGTCCCTGACCACCGATATCGTCCTGGTTCCCGGCGGCAATCAGGCCGGTAGCAACGCGGTTGCCAGTGGATCGGGAGCCGGCGGCGCCATCCAGCTTGAGCTGCAGTTCTGGAACGATGTGAAGGACAGCAACGACACGGCCGAGATCCAGGCCTATCTGGACCGGTTCCCGCAAGGATCCTTTGCCGAACTCGCCCGCAAGCGTCTGGATGAGGTCGGAAACGGCGGCACCGGCGATATCGAGAAGCTGTTCGCAAAGCTTCAGAGCCGATCCCTTCTGGTGGAGAACCCCACGCGGCCGCACGAATTTTACGCCAATGCGCGCCTGCGCGAACTCAAGGGCGACTATCCGAAAGCCCGACAGGATTACCTGAAGTATTTCGCTTTTGGCGAACCCCAGGTCGATCCGCATCTGCGCTTCCAGGCAGTCCTGAAGGTTCAGGAAGGCCGCGCCGGTGCGCGCGAGGTTTACAGGGCTCTGTCCCAGGGCCGGCGCGATCCGACCACCCTGTTTGCGGAAATCATGCTGGAGGATCGCGACGAGCGGGTGCGCCGCCTGAGCGCCTTCATCGACGCCTATCCCGATTTCGCACCGGCCCTTTACGAGCTCAGCCTGGATTATTCCCAGGTGCGGCTCGGCCAGCAGTCCCTGGCCGACAAGACCAAGGAGCTCGACCTTCTGAAGCGGTTCATGACCGGCGTCGAGGACGGTCACTATCTGCGCTATTTCATCGACCAGCAGATGGCGGCCGAACGTGTTGAGGATGCCAGGACCCGGTTGGCTGCCCTGTCGCTCCTGAACACGACGGCGCTCGCCAATCCGGTCAAGATCATCCCTATGCGCTCCAACCAGGGCTGGATGCTCAACCTGTCGATTGCCGACCGCACGCGGGAAATCTTCGTCCGCCTGCCCGGAGGGGATTTCCGCTCCACCGGTTTCGTCAACGGCGCGGTCGATCCGTCCACCGGCCAGCCGGTGCCCTATCCGTCGTTCGAACTCCCCGGAACGGCGGGAGACACGGATATCGAAGTGAAATACACGGATATTCGCGGTGAAACCCAAGGGCCTTTCGAGGTGAATTTCCGCCCCGCTGCCGCGCTGGTCGCCGGCCAGAAGGACATTCTGGAACGTCTGTCCAACGCCTGGGTCAGCTACCGCGACTGGAACGGCAAGCGGCTGGTCTATTTCACGCAGCTGATCAGCTATCGCTGCGCTATCGACACGGTGCTCTACGGCATCGATACGGATGCGCCCGACACGGCGTTCGAGATCGGGCCATGCGATCCGGATAATCCCCATGCGATTCCAAGCGACGGCCCCGGATCGGTCGTCTATGCGGCCATTCCCAAGCCCACAGGATACATTTCGGTTCAGCTTTCCTACGCGGACGGCACACGCTCCGAGGTGAAACGGTTCGATGCGCCCGACTGATCTTGCGGTCGCACACACCGAAAAGCGGCAAGACCGCACGGCGCGTGTGACGCAGGCCCCTCCTTATGCTCCGCGCGCGGCCGGCCCGTGGCGGCGGTTGGCGATTGCGATCATCGCCAGTCTTTTGGCCGTGGCGATTGCCCTGCCGCTTGCGACCCGGCTCGATCCGGTGATCGGCGATCTGCTGCTGTTCCGCTTTGCCGACGTCAGCGCGACCAAGCGCGATGACATCGTGATCGTAACCCTCACCGAAGACACGCTTGCCCAGTTCCCCTACCGCTCGCCCATCGACCGTGGGTTCCTCGCGGATCTGATCGGCACACTTGACGCGGCCGGTCCGAAGGCCATCGGGCTCGACATCCTGCTCGACAGTCCGAGTGATCCGGACAAGGACCACCGGTTGTTCGAAGCGATCGACCGGGCATCCAGCCCCGTGATCCTCGCGGTGGCGAAGGGGGCGGTGCTGCTGACGGACCGGCAGTCCGCCTATCTGCAGGAGGCGGTCGCGAACCGCAAGCATGGCTCCGTCATCCTCCAGCGTGACGATACCGACGGTATCCTGCGCCATCTGCCGCAGCCCGGTGACCGGAACGGCGAGCCGGTGCGGACGTTCTCGGGCGCCCTGGCCGAAGCCGGCACCGGGCCGAAGCCCGTAACCGGACGGATCCTCTATCATCCGCCGGAACAGGACGGCGCGCCGGCGTTTCCAAGATATCCGGCGCAAACCGTCGCGTTTCTGCCGCCGGACTGGTTTGCGGACAAGTTCGTTCTGATCGGCACCGACCTGCCGAATATCGATCGGCACCCGACGCCCCTGGTCTCCATTGCCGGCTCGGCCGCAGGGACCCTGCCCGGGATCGTCATCCACGCCCATATTCTGGCACAGGTCCTGTCCGGCCGTATGATCGCCACTCTGTCCCTGACACAAACACTGCTCCTCATGGTCGCCGCCGCCCTTGCCGTTGCGCTGCTATTCGGCCGCACGCGGCGGCCCGGCCGGTTCGCCGTTTTCCTTGGTCTCGCCATTGTCGTTTATGCGTTCGGTGTCTGGCTTCTCGTCAGCAACGACATCCTCATGCCGCCGGTCCTCGGACCGCCGGCCGCGGCCCTCGTCTGCGCTTTCCTGCTCGCGGTCGTGCGCTGGCGGGCGGACCGGTCGGAGCGGGCCTTCCTGAAGACGGCCTTCTCCCGGTATGTCAGCCCCGCCGTCGTCAAGCGGCTGTCCAGCGGCGATATCAGCCTGGCGCTCGGAGGCCAGAAGCGGACGGTGACCTATCTTTTCACCGACCTGGAAGGTTTCACGACCCTGTCGGAAACCTTGCCGCCGGACCAGGTCGCGGAACTCCTGAACGGGTATCTCGACCGGATGTGCGATCTGATGACCGAACACGGGGCAACGATCGACAAGATCATCGGCGATGCCGTCGTCGGGTTTTTCGGGGCTCCGGAAGAAATGCCCGATCAGTCGACACGCGCGGTGAACCTCGCCATGGCGCTGGATGCCGCCTGCGAGGAATACCGAGCGGACGCGGTGCGCCGGGGCATCCCGCTCGGGGCGACGCGCATCGGGGTCCACCGCGGCGACGCGGTGATCGGGAATTTCGGCGGCCGGCGCTTTTTCGATTACACGGGCATTGGCGACACGGTGAATACGGCGGCGCGGCTGGAAGGCGCGAACCGCTATCTCGGAACCCGGATCTGTATCAGCCGGAACGTGGTGGAAGACTGCGACACTGTCGCCTTCCGGCCGGTCGGCGATATCGTCCTGAAGGGGCGCGCGGCGCCGCTGACCTGCTACGAGCCGTTCCCGGCCGAGGACGCCTCGACGCCCTGGATGACATCCTATCTGGAGGCGTACCGGCACATGACGGACGGCAGCGTCCAAGCCATCGCGGAATTCGAACAGACAGCGAAACTCAACCCCGAAGACGGGCCGACACAATTGCATCTTAAGCGTCTGAAGGAGGGCGCCTGCGGAGCAAAAGTGGTCTTTTCGGAAAAATAACGGCAACATCCCCCATTGTTACCGGCAGAGGTGTTCCCCGGGCCGGTATCGACAGAACCAGGAGAGGTTCCGATGCGTAAACTGAGTTTGATTACGGCACTCGTTCTTGGATTTCTCGCCAGTCCCGCCATGGCGGAGATCATAGTTGTGGCAACGAGCGGCGACGCCGGATTGCAGGCCGGACAGAAGCTCGATCCGGCGGATCAGATCTCCCTGCAGCAGGGCGCGCGTATCACCATCCTGTCGAAGACCGGCGCCATGCGGGTCATCGACGGTCCTTATTCCGGACCTGTCGACGCGCAGGAGGAGGCGCCGAAGGCGGGAACTGCGGTGGCTCAATGGGACGCGGTCAAGACGTTTCTCGGCGATCCTGACGCCCGCACGGAAGTCGTCGGCGCATCGAGGAGTGCAAAGGTCGATCTGTTTGCAGCGCCCTCCAGCATCTGGGACGTCAGCGTCGACAGTTCGGGTCCGCGCTGCACCCGTGCCTCCGGGCTGGTTCTGTGGCGCAAGAACCCGACGCTGCCTCTGACCGTCTCTGTCCGCGGGCCGGGCGTCCGCGTCACCGACCTGGACTGGCCGAAAGGGGACAACGCGCTGGCCCTGCCCGAGACCTTTGCCCCGGAAGACGGCCGCATGGTCGTCTCCCTCGACGGCAATCTGCGGGAACTGGCGGTCAAGGTTCTGCCGGAAGAACTGGAAAATGCCGCCCCGGGAAAGCTTCTTGTCTGGCTCGTCGACAACAAATGCGCGCGTCAGGCCCAGGCGCTGATTGCCCATGTGCATGCCCGGACAGAGATCCGCTAAGGCAGCTCCTGTCCGTCATCCCGTCAACGAAGAACAGGTTTGGGCGAAAGATGTGCATGAATTGCAAAACCGCGAGCTACACGATCCATGCGGCACAGCATCACTTCGGTTGGGACAATTCCATTGCCCCTGTCGAAACGGTGGCTCCGGGTACGGTGCTCGAATTCGAATGCATGGACAGTTCCGCCGGCCAGCTGACTTCTGACAGCACCGCGAGCGACCTTGCCGCCATGGACCCGGGCAAGGTCAATCCGGTGACCGGCCCGATCCATGTGGACGGGGCCGAGCCGGGCGATGCGCTCGTGGTGAAGATTCATCAGTACAAACCCTCCGGTTTCGGCTGGACCGCGAACATCCCCGGCTTTGGCCTGCTGGCGGACCAGTTCAAGGACCCGGCGCTGCATATCTGGTCCTATGACAGGGACAATCCCGTGATGGCAGCCTTCTCTCCATTTGGAAGGGTCCCGCTCAAGCCGTTCGCGGGCACCATCGGCGTTGCGCCGGCGGAAGCTGGGCGCCATTCCGTCATCCCGCCGCGCCGTGTCGGCGGCAATATGGATATCCGCGACCTGGCCGCCGGGACGACCCTTTATCTGCCCGTGGAGGTGGCCGGAGCGCTGTTTTCCATCGGCGACACGCACGCGGCCCAGGGCGACGGCGAGGTCTGCGGCACGGCCATCGAAAGCCCGATGAACGTGGTGCTGGAATTCGATCTGATGAAGGGCGCGGATCTGAAAATGCCGCGTTTTGAGACGCCCGGCCCGGTCACCCGCCATCTCGACGTGAAGGGGTATGAGGTCACGACGGGTATCGGCGAAAACCTGTTTGAAGGTGCGCAGGCGGCTGTGTCCAACATGATAGACCTCCTGTGCTCCCGTCACGATTACAACCCGGTCGACGCCTATATGCTCTGCTCGGTCTGCGGCGATCTCAGAATTTCAGAAATCGTCGATGCCCCGAACTGGGTCGTTTCCTTCTATTTCCCGAAGGTCGTTCTGGATTGAGATTGCGAACCTGAATTAATCGAGGCCACAAAGAATTCAAGGAAACGAAATATTGATAAGTCGATGAAATAAGGTTTCTAGCTTTCTGAAAAACAATAGCAAAACCCAGTATCCAGGCATGAATAAAAGTAAAATAAAGGCTGATATTGGAAGGTTGCTCGCGGGGTCGCCAATTCTTCGCCACGGTGCCCGTATTTTTTTGCGTATCCGGACTGCAATCGCTCCACGCACCCAACCGTTCGTGGCCGTCCTGTCTTTGGGCGAAGTCATGCATGCCTATTCTGCTGCACGTGGTGTCAAGTCTCTTGGCCGACGCGTGCTTCTGATCACGGACACTCCACAGTTGCCGGAGATGGTTTACAGCGACGCCATTATCCTGCGGAATCCCCTGACGGATGCCGAGGCTGTTTTGGCGGAGCTGGAGGCCTTCAAGCTGGACGGTGTTCTGGTTTCGACCGATCACGTGCTGCTTCCGCTTCAGGATAAAATTGCAAGCCGCTTCGATTTGATTTCTGTCGGGGCGGAAACAACCGTCTTCAATAATGACAAACTGGCCTGGCGCAACGCTCTTGCAGCGGAGGACGTGCCCCAGCCCCGGTATTCATCCGACCCGGCCGTTTTTGATGGAAAAGCGTGTGTTCGCAAACCGCGTTTGGGTCACGGAAGCGAAGACGTCGTCGCACTGAAAGCTGATGACGATAAGCGGCCCTACGCCGGCGAACAATATTACTTCGAAGAAGTCATGACGGGGGATCAATACGATTACGAAGGTATCGTTCGAAACGGCCAAGTCCATATTTTCGCTCGGCTCTTTGAGAAATACCGGGAGCATAACGGGACTTTCGTTTCGCAATATTACATTTTCAATATGCCGATCGAGCCGGAAATCAAAGCGGCGCTGGACGCCTGCGCGCTGAAGACTTTGGCTGTCGCCAAGGTTCGCCATGGAGCTTTTCACATCGAGATGCGCATGAATGGCAATCATGCGGTCCCGATTGACTTCGCCAATCGAATGAGCTCGGTGGAGCGCGGAGTAAGCTTCTGCATCAACAATGACTTTGCAAGAGCCCACGCGAGCTGCTTTGTTTCCGACGAACACCCGCTTCCGGTTACCGAGACCCGTCCGCTTTTCCAGTACTGGTGCTGGACAGAGGACGAATTCGAGCGTGCATCAGCAATCCGTGACGCAAATACCGATCGTGTTTTCGAAGCAAGAATGGTTCCGCACCGAATGAATGGCGAACAGTGTTTCGGAATGATCACGTTCTTTCATGACGATGCCCGGCAATTGCTCAAGATGGTCGAGAGCATCGCAAACTAATCTATTTGGTTTTGTGCCGAGGGCGCGGCGCTAGTGTCATCTAGGTGCTGAACAGGACGGCTTCTCGGGTTCGATCGACATTGAGCATCCCCACTTACATATGGCGATACGCATTGTACTGCTCGCTTGTGTTGAAGTTATTGTCTCAGATCAAGCTGGTTGAGATATATGTCACTTACCAAATGAAGGTGCGTGTATAATAGAAGGTTCTGATATTTTTAGTATAAATTCTCTCTAACTTCACCCATTATTTTAAGCATAACTATTGCATCGTCGCTTGATATTTGTCCAGACCTAGCCGCGCGTTTAATGAGTTGCTGAGCTTCCCGGTCATCTGAACTGCGAATATTCACTCTCCAGCTTCCTAATGCTCTTTGGGCAGCCGGAGCCAGTTGATCCAGTTTAACTTTGCACTCATGCGCTTTTTTGACACTCAAGCTTTTGCCGACCAATCCCCCGATAGCGCCGCCGATGACCGCTCCTTCGACACGACTGCGGTTGCCAAAGAGCAGCGCGCCGATGCCGGCGCCGGCCAGACCCGCCTTGGGGTCCAGAGCGCCGCCCAGAATCATTTGATCCAGTATCTTGTCGGTACAGATTGCTCTGCGGATGCCACTGCCGCAGTCACGAATGAGGCGCTCCTCCACACTGCCCCTTGGCATGAATTTGACGGTATTGCGGTCCGGGTCGAGCAGAACAAAAGCGCTTGCAACGGCCAATTGCCGGTCTGTCAGGATTGCCGCTTCGCGACACCCCCCCAACCTCTGACCGGCAACTTGAGCATGAGAAGCCGTATTTGCAAAAACGACAAAACCTAAAAGGCAAACCGCCCATAGCGCAGAGTTGCGAGTGATCATGACTTATGAAATCCCTTAATGACTCAACAGATCTGCCTTAGAAGCGGATCTGTTGGTCCAAAGGATTTTCAGACCCATTTTCCCGGCGCATGGCTTCCGTAATCGGCCCGCCTTCAAACAGGGAGATGCTGACCGACCTCACTTGCGGCGTGTTCGCCAGATCGAAGGAATAGAAATATCCGCAAGAGCTTGCGAGCGAGCCGATACTGGCGGTTACAGGCGCAGCCTGCTTGCTCCAGCTCATGATGCCGTCCATGACAACCCCTCCGGACGGGCCGGCCAGGGTTTCGCAGTCGCGAGAGGCAAAAACGCGATGGTCTGGCGCGGCGACGAGGTCGGGATAACTCTCGTCGAGTTTGCCGAGCACGTGCCTGCGATCCACCGGTTGGTTAAAAGCAATTTCCCGCAGAATCGTATGAATACGCGTCTCTGCCTCAAGCCGGGTGTAGGCGAGCGTGACCGTATCTTTCAAAGTGTTGTTTTCTGTTCTGCAGACCAGCTGCTGACCCGTCTCCGTACAGCTGGTCAAGCCGGCTGCTTCCAGCTTGGTGCGTGCGCTCGGCGCATCGGTTCCAAGTCCGACGCCCAGAACGTCCGGCGGGGTGCCGTTGAAGCTGGCCGTGGGGGCATCTTGTCCGGAAATCGTGCTGGACGAGCGTTGATATCCATCTGCGCCCAAACTCGCGGTATTGCCGGATGTCGGATCTTCCATCGGCAGACCCATCGTGTCGCTTGGCATGTTTCCCGGCAGTGCGGCGCGGTCGGGCTCAGGCTGATACGCGGCAGGCGGCGGTGACGGATAATTCGTTTGCACCGGACCGGCCGTGTCAGTTCCATTGGAGCGCGCGAAAAGAATAGCGGTCTGCTCCTGTGTCAGCACCCCGGTTTCCGGATGTCCGATCGAAGCTTGAAATTGGCCGATCGCGCGCCTCGTTTTGGGGCCCATGCCGCCGTCGATTCCGCCGGGATTGAAACCGAGCACAGTCAGTCGCGTTTGAATTTGTTTTGTCTCTTCTCTCCGCCGTGCGCGCTCGGCGCGCTGGGCGCGCGTTTGCGGAGAAGTATTGTGCGTGTTTCGCCGCTGATTGTTGTTACCCCGGGTCGCCTGATCGAGGATCGTTTTCCCGATTGCCCCAATTGCAACCCCTGCAATGAATTCACCGGCTCCACCCGCATGGGCGGAGGTAACACTAAAAGCAAGTATTACGGATGCGATCGTGACTTTTCCGCACTTTGTCATGACGCCATTGCTCCACAAAAAAATATTTAATGCTATGTTAACAATAACGGCCGTCTCGACGGGAGACAACCTGCGCTAGAGGAATTATTGCAACAAAGTTAAGAAACAGACATTCTTATGCGATAGTCAATCGGAAGGGGCAAAACGGCTGGCATCGTTGATTGCACGGCGCGCGATCAGGAGGTATCTCAGCCCTCTTTGACCGGCAGTACTGGGAAACAGAATTCGTTTCCATGTCTCCGTGTTGAATGACCGTGTGCCAAAATATCAGGCGACTTGAAAGGCAGTCGAAACACGTATTCTTGGAATAGTGGGCGCCTCTGAAGCAAGTATGGCTTCGCGAAGTGAATCATATTGAGGGTAGGGACGAATACAAAATGCGCTCCGGCTTTTTCATTACTCCGTTTTTCTTGTTTGCATTTGCATGCGGTGCGCTATCCTCCACTTCTGGCGCAGCTCAAAACCGCTGTCCTTCCGACGAGAAGGATTTGCTCCGGAAAGCTGAGCAAAGCGAACAGCTTGAGATCGTGGAGCAATATCTCACCTGCTTTCCGACATCGGACAACGCGCCGCGTATCCGCGACCGGCAAAAGGTCATGCGCGAAGAAGCTATATGGAATGAAGTTCGCGAGCGCGACACGACTGAAGGCTATCGAAGCTACATGATACGCTATCCCGGCGGGCGTTACTACGATATCGCCCGCGCGGCGATAGACCGGCTCAGCAAACTTTTCCGGTATGACAGATGGGAACTTCTAGGCAATGGCGTAACGTTCCGAAATGATCTCGATTTGAAGGGATGTTTCCAGAAATGCAAGGACGACAGTGCCTGCGGCGGCTTCACCTTTATGGGCGCGCAAAACGAATGTCGTCAGATCGAAGAGGTCACCGGACGGAGGGAGAACCGGCAAGCACTCTCCGGCGCGCGCGCAAGGCGGATTCCCGAGGTGAAGTCTCCGGCAGTGCCTCCCGCAACATCTCGGGCTGAAACACCGCAGTTTCGTGTCGAGGCCAACAAGGATTATGACAACAGCGCGGCCCCCCATGCCGATATCGGACGGATCGACAACATCGGTCAGATCGAGTGCGAGCGGGCCTGCGCACAGCGCAGCGATTGTAAAGCGTATACGCATAACACCCAGAAGCGCGTGTGTTTCCTCAAGAGCGGCGTCAGTCGGGCCATTCCTTTTATAGGGGCAATATCGGGCTACAAGGTTTCGCAGGGGGGGCAAGGCAATACCGGTTCTACGGTCTCTCGCCAGAGTGCCGCGCCAACGACCCCGCCGCCATCCTCTTCCCGTTCGCACATGAAAGTCATTTTCGATAAGGATCTCGCCAATGATTCGGATCCAGCGGCGGACTACAGCCGATATGTACGTGTTTCGCTGAAACAATGCATCGATATCTGCAACGAGGACGACCGGTGCAGAGCGTTTACCTACAATAAGGTAATAGGACCGACCTGCATCCTGAAAACATCGTATCAGCAAACAAAAAGATATCGTGGTGCTGCCAGCGGTATGAAGATCCCCTAGCACCCCATCCTAGGGAAATGCCTATACCATCGAAAAACAAGGCGACTTTATTTTACATTAAGCTTTTTTGTGAAATTATTGTTTTTGTGGAAATCTGATTCCCGGCATGACGTAACCGCTAACTGCATGGAGATATCTGCTGCCTGAAGAAGCCGGACACGGTGCCCGGGAGGAGGGGGGTGGCGTTCACGCCTACGAGTTGCTGCATGGGTCCAGGGACGCGTTCATATCCCGATCCCATCGCCTTTGAAGCACAAGTTGCAATTGCCTTCACGCCGAAGGCTTCCCATATTCAGGCCTACTCCGCAAATAGGCGGCTAGACATGCAAAACAGTCCGATCAAGCAATTTGCCAGGCCGCATGGCACCGTCAGCTTGCTGCTGATTGCCGTTTTGGGCGTCCTTGTCCTGTTGCCGGCTCTGAAGAGTGTCGTCCGGGCGGAAGGACTGCAAAACCGTCCCGGCGCAATTGTCCGGGCCGACGGCATGGAGCCGGAATCCGCACCGGCAGTCCCTCGCAGCCGGATTTACGAAAGCTTCAAATCGCTGGAAAGGCCATCGCCCAGGCAGAGAGACCCGAACGCGTCTGGAGAATTTCCATTTTGCGACCGTGGATACATCCGGCAAGACACGACATGGGCATGCATTGCCGACGGCAGCCGGCTCCCCGACGCTCTCGCGACATCGGGATCTGCACGCGAGCTGGAGGTTGCCCCCCTTTCGGCCGATGAAGTTCAAAAGCTTTCATTGCGCCCGTTGACCGAACCCGAGGTCCGGGAAGACCTCGCAACGCAACCGTCCCGGACCGCGTCCGGTGGCGAGAACGGCCGCAGCGGTGACGCTCCCGAACCGGCAGTCCGCTCAGCTGACGCCTCTCGGACATCTGCCTCGCAAGCGGCGGACTTCGAACCGGTTCCCTTTGACGGCCCTCCCGAGGTTCCAGACGGATATTTCAAAGCCGAAACAGCGGACAACCGGAATACCCCGGGCGAAGATGAAGGCGGACCGCTCGATCTTGCTATGGCCGCGACACAAAACGCCGGGGCTCTCGAAAAGCAAACCAGAACGGCTTCTTCAGCGAAGGCCGCCGCTTTGTCCAAGAAGATCGGAGCCATGCTGATCGTTGGATTTCACGGTACACGCGTGGACGATCCGGAAGTGCGGTCGCTCGGCGAGAAGGTCCGAAACGGACTGGTCGGCGGTGTTATGTTCCTCAAACACAATATCGTATCGAAGAAGCAGGTCATCGCTCTGACGACCTACTTCCGCCAACAGGCCGGCAAACGTCCGTTTATCATCTCAATCGACCAGGAAGGCGGCTACGTGCAGCGCCTCACGCAACGCGTCGGTTTCCAGCAGAGCCCGTCTGCCGAGAAGGTCGGACGAATGTCTGAACAAAGTGCCGCACGTATCTATGAAGCCATGGCCATGAACCTCCGGGAGTGGGGCTTCAATATGAATTTCGGGCCAGTGCTGGATGTCAATGTCAATCGAAACAACAAGATCATAGCGCGCTACGGCCGCAGTTACTCGGTTGAACCCGGAGAGGTCGCCCGTTACGGCAAGATCTTCGTCGATGCGCACCACAAGGCAGGCCTTCTGACAAGCGTGAAACATTTCCCGGGCCACGGCTCCAGCACTCAAGATAGCCACAAGGGTTTCGTGGATATTTCCCACAGTTGGACACCCATGGAACTTTCGCCATTCGAAGAACTGGCGCGCTCGCGCAAGGTCGATACCGTTATGATCGGCCATCTTTATCTTGACCGCTTTGCCGGCCGGGGTGAGCGTAGGCTGCCGGCTTCCCTGTCTCCCGAAATCACAGACGGACTCATGCGCAAGATGCTTGGGAAACAAACCGTCGCCATTACCGACGACCTGGATATGGGTGCCATTCGCGACAACTACCGATTTGATGACGCGATGGCTCTGGCGGTATACGCCGGCAATGATTTCATACTCCACTCGAATTATATCTTGAAGGATCCGAAACTCGCAGATCGCATGCTTAACGCGATATTGCAGGCCGCGATCCGCGATCCAGCGCTGCAAAGAAAAATCGAGTATGCAAATGAACGGATTAATCGGCTATACAATAAAAGGCTTCTAAATTGACTATGTGAAATATATTTTCGTTCAATAATAGTATTTATCAAATAAATATTTTAAAAAATCAGAATTTCTGCTTTCTCGAAAACGTCGGTTCTTCAGATTTTTTGCACCCGTTGAAAACGCTCTAGCTTCTCGGCGGTGTTGCGATCGGAACGCCTCGTCTCTCCGCTTCGCAAAGAGCGCCCTGTCAAACGTCAGAAGGCCATGAGGCCTTCATCCCTTTCCGCGCTGCTCCGGCCAGGAATACCGAGACGGAAATCTCTCTACCCATCCAAGGACAGTCGAAGGCAGCGTATCCTCAATTGGCCAGTCCCTTGAGAGACAGATCCAGGATAGCGGCGCGGCTGCGGTCTTCCTGTTGCGCAAGCTGAACGGATATTTCGGCAGTACGGCGTACCGCTTTCGCCAGGTCGTCCCGATTCCTCTGCATCAGTTCTGTCGCCAATTGCGCGGCCCGCGCCTTGATCCGCTCGGGCGGAAATTCATTGATCATTCGAATAATCAAATCCGAATTGTATGTATTGAACTCGAACTTGGTGCCCTTGTCCTCGTCGTTCTTGCTTTGCATATCCATCAGATTAAGCGTGTCGAAGCTGCTTGCCAGCTCCGGGGCAAGCAATTTCGTTCTGTTGCGGATCTGGGTTTCCAGCTGGCGAATGAAATGAACCATGCCGCCGCTGTTGAGCAGCAGGCTGGAAAGCAAGCGCTCCTCACGCTCGTTCCGGATCGCATTCTCCTGGCGGATTGCCTTCTTGATTGTCGCCAGATTGGCCCGCATCTGGCGATTGACTTCATTCGTCTCGATCTCGGTCAGGAGTTCGACAGGGTCTTCATCCGCCGGAAGGCGGCTTTGCCCCGCGCTGTCCCACTCTTGCCTCAACTTGTTGAAATTGGCGAGGTCGCTTAACGCGGGCCCGGATATCACAAGCCGAAAGCCGATGTCCCGGAGCGTCTTTTCCTTGCCGGTTTCCGGGTCGAAATACGGTTGTTCCGTTCGCGTGGCCGACCGTATGCTGCCGGCGGCCGACAGGAACGATCCTCCCTTTATGATAAAACCGCCGGCAAGGCCATGCAGTCGACCGGCCTTGTTCAGATGGAAAGGTTCGAGTGTCATTTCCCAGACATTGCCGTAGAGATCGTGCAGGCCAAGCGGATTGGGATCGAGCAATCCGACTTCGTTCACACGCCCGCCGGACGTAAGGTTCGTCCAGGCGTAGTCCTTGAAACTGCTGCTCATCGGAAAACGTTCGGCCTGGAACTCGGCCAGGCTGACGCCGGCGCCTCCCCGCGCCGCATATTCCCATTCCGTCTCCGTTGGAAGGCGGGCGTAAAACGCGCGCGACCCGACCTTGTCTTCAAGGGGATCTGCTGCATCCTCGTGCAGGTAGCGGGTCAGTCGACGACTGAAGTCGACGGCGTCATACCAGCTGACGTTCGCAACCGCCTCAAACTTCTCCATGTCGCCGGCGCATCCGCCACCGGCGAGTGCCTTGTACTGGCCGATGGTGGTCTCGTATTTTGCAATGAGAAAGAAGCGACCCGCGTCGCCCTTGAAGGGACCGGAGATGAAAGAGGCCCGCGTGTAGTCCAGGAAGCCCTGCTCTTCGCTTGGCCACCCGAGCAGAATGCGTCTGTCGTCAAGGGTGGCGGAATCCGCATCGGACTCCTCAAGCTGGGGGGTCGCCACCTTCCGAAAGACGATCTTCTGATCGCAGGGCAGGTCGACCACTATGTCGTCGCCCTGCGGCTGTGGATTCCAGCCGTCTTCAAGTGCCAGTGCGTCGTTGGCCGCAAGAGAGGACATAAATAGGGCCACAATCAGGGACTTGTGGACCATTGGGCGATCGGTCGGCGCGCGGGCTGTCTTAAGCATGTTCTTTCAATGCCTCCGAAGGTGGGATCTTCCTCAGACCCCGAAATTGCATATGTCCGGCGGTCAGGGTCAGCCCGTAGGAAACAAGGCTGGCTACGAGAATGGAATTGAGCCCAAGGTCGCAAATCCGGCTGTCGAACGTATCCGTGAGGTAGATCCGGTTGATGCCCACCGCGACAAGCGCCGCGGCGACGGCAGATACGATCAGCCCCAAGGTGGCAATCAGAAAGATCTGGGTCATCGGATAGACCGAGAGCTGGAAAGACGACATTCCCAGCAAACGCATCAGACTCAGTTGCGGCCGGCTTTGGCGGAGCGTGGAGGCGATATTCGCCATCAGGGAAATGAGGTAGCCCAGAACGCCCGCGGCGGTAATGATCGCAAATATCCCGTTCATCACCGATTCCAGGCTTTGTATCCAGGATATGTTGGCGGCACTGCTTTCCGCCTTGAAGCCCCGTTCGGATATGATCCTGTCCAGCGCGATGACATGGTCTATCGAGGACGCATAGAGCCGGACGCTATCGTAGCGCGCGACCCGCTCCGACAACGGCTTACCCGTTATTCCGCGTTCCGGCACGGCATAATTGTCGGAAAAAGCGCCGACTTCTCCAACAACGCCTTCATTAAGCAGAGCTTCCAGGCCCTTCATCAACCGGATCGGCAGGATCAGCGCCACCTCCAGAGTGTAGGAAAGCTCTTCGCCGTCGGCGTTACGGTACCGGGAAGCGGTCACGGTGTCGCCGAGTTTTGCGCCAAGCTTCTGCGCGAGGTTTTGGGATAGGGCAACCTGTGCTGTCGTGAGTGCCGGTACGCCTTCGGGAATTAACGGATCTCCGGCTGCCGATGGGCGAATGTTCGCCTCAATCAATTGAAAGCTGTTTCCCGCAAGCGCGAACTCCATTTTCGCGGAAAGATTGCGCGGCGCACCGGCGACGAAGCCGACTTCCGGACGTTCGCGCAATTCCGCTATGTCGTCGTCGGTCAATGGAATGTTGCCGATGACATCGACCTTGAGAAAGGCCGGGTCCTTCCGCAGGTTTTCAATCATGCCCGTGATGATTCCCGATTTCAGTCCGTACAGGATCAAAAGAGGCGTCAGAACCGCGGCCAGCCCGATGCAACTGACCACCACGGGAAGCGGGTTGCGGAGCATCGACTTGATGGAAAGGGTCATTGGATAGAAAAAGCTCACGGCATTACATCCTCCGCACCGGTCCTTCCGGGGGACGCGCCACCGGCCGGAGAATTTGTAATCATCGTTTCCATCCGATGATGTGCCGAGCGGCTGGCCAACAGAAGACGAGGAAGCCTGAACTCGGTCGCGAGGGTCAAATTGTGCGTGATGACCAATATGGCGGCGTCTTGAGCCTGCGCATATTCCTTCAGGAGCTGGATAATCTTGGTCGCCATTTCGCCGTCGACGGAGCCGGTCGGCTCATCCGCCATAACCAGCCTTGGCCGATGAGCAAGCGCCCGGGCGACGGCGACCCTTTGGCGCTGGCCACCGGAAAGATCCCGCGGCATGGCCGAGGCGACCGTATCCAGTTCCAGCCACTTCATCAGATCGTCAATCAGGGTTTCATCCGGACGATTGGCCAGCTTTTGCGAAAAGCGGATGTTCTCCCGAACATTGAGAAAGGAAAACAGAAGGCTGGTCTGCACGACATAGCCGAAATAGCGGGCGCGCAGATCCGTCAGGCGGTCTTCCCGTCCCTCGCGCAGCAAGGGAGTGAGATCAATCCGCTTTCCATCGACGAAGAGTCGGATCCTTTCGGCGCGGTCGGGGCGCTGGGCCAGGGCGAGCATCTCCAGAGCCGTCGTCTTGCCAACGCCGCTGTCGCCGACGAGGGCATAGCAAACACCCGGGAAGAGATGCGTATCGGCGACGGTGATTTCCGACACCCGTTGATTGTCGCTGAGCCGTCGGGAGGCAATTCCCACGGACAGGATCGGACTTGTATTGGAAGCCGGCTGCATCTGTCTCCCGCCTGATTAGGGCATCAAGCTGAGCGGAACGAGCGCCACATACTCGCCGTCCGGTGCACCGGGAGCGAGAGCGACCCACCGGTCCGCATCGTCATGTATTTCCCGTAAGGCCTCAAGACGTGACCTCATCTGGTCGACGACAGCGAATTTTGAAGCGGGGTCCCTGCCGCGCCAGTCTTCCGGCGTGATATTCGTGATCAGGCTGGTATAGGGAAGACCTTCCAGATATTCGCCGAGAAGATCGCCGAGCGTTCCCGCCTCGCGCACATCTTCCGGACGTCGCGCGGACAGAGCCGTGGCCTCACGCAGTCTGGTGAAGAAGTCGCCCTCGTTTTCGTTCGTAATCGTGCTTGTGCCCAGTTCGATGGCGTTTTCCATCACCTTGTAAAGGGTCGATAGCTGGTCACGGGTGATCAGCAAGTAGGGCTGAAGGGGCGCGGCCCTGCGGTCTATCGGGTCCCGGTCCGAAACCCAGCCTTCGAAGATCTCGGGCACTGCATTTGCTTCCTCGCGCCCGAGATAGGCGAGCAGCATCGCCCGACCGACGCGCTGAGCCTGGCCTTCGGCAGATTGCTCGTCTTGTGCCGTTACCTCCGCGACACGTCCGTCCATGGCGGCCTGAACCTGGCCGGTCAACGAACGGGCCAGGTCCGTGATGCGATCCTCGAGGTTCGCGGCGTCGCCGCCATCAGCGCTGAAATAACTTTCTGCATTGTTGAAGCGCGAAAGCGAGCGATAGGCGGACTCGGCGGGCGAATGGTCAAACCGCCCGGCCGATGTCTTCAAATGCATCGTAAAAATGCTGACGCCTTCCTGTTCTGCACGTTGCTGCAGTTCCGGGATGGCCAGCGCGCCATACTCCGCATCGTCCCCGGGCGTGCGCGGCCCCGCATCGGTAACGAGCACGACATAACGTCCTCCAAAGAGGTCCCAATTCATGCTTTCATCTTTGAGCGCGGTCTGCACGCCGGCGATCGCATCCTCATTGAAACCGCTGCTGTTGACATGCGCAGGTTCCATCCGGTTGATTGCCTCGAGAAACTTGTCCGCGGTGGAGTCCTCGTCAAGCGGCAGGAACACCTTGGTAATGTATTCAAGCTCGGGCGCCAGTGCGGTATTGTCCCGAAAACCCACCAGTCCGAAGCGGAATCTTTCACTTTCGGGATTGTCCGCGATCAGGGCGTTGAATCTCTCGATCGCCTTCCGGACCGCCTGGATATAAGGGTCCATTGATCTTGTCGTATCAATGACGAAGGTGATGCCGACCTTGTAGTTACGCAGTGCCGTTTCCCGATCGACCACGGTCTTGTTGGTCGGCTTGTTTTTAGGCAGAGAGGCGATCCGGAGCAGTTTGGAACGCATCCGCGTCGTAGGCATGCGGAACTGATGGGCTTCAAGGATGGGCAGAATGTAGAGCTGGGAGGTGATGTCGACGTAGTTTTCGGGCTCGATCGATATCACCGGATCATCGGGCCTGAGTTCCCCGTTGATTGCATCCGCGCGGAGTTGGTCGATAACCGCGGCGATATCTTCATGCTGGAAAAGCGCTTCGAACTCTTCGCGGCTGCGATAGATAAGAGTTCGTTCGCGATTGGCCGGATTGTTGAAGCCCACGACAATCGATTGCCGCCACTGGATCGTTCGATCCTTCGCCATCCATCCTTCGGGGCCCTGGCTGAGACTGCGCCCGACTTGCAGGAAAACCTTGCTATCGACCTCCTTTTCCGCCCAGACGTAGAAAATCTCGAAAGGCGGCAGGGTTTCAATAAGGTCCTGGGATGACGCGTCACGATACAGCCCTGCGTCCGGCCGGGTAAGGACGCGCTCGTACAAGGTCCGCTTGTCCGGAATGAGCATGGGTTCCTGCGCTGCAAAAGCCGAAGACAGAAACAGCACGAACATGACGGCGAAAAGACTGACTGCGAGCGATCCGAGTTTTGCCAGTCTGTTCAAAGACCACGGCATTGCATTCCGAATTGTCATGACGTTTCACCCCACCCCTTAATACAGTCAGACCGATATCCTATGGTTGCAAGTCTATCACCTGCAATTGGTATTGATCGAAAAATTCTCGAATTGAAGCAATTGGTTCTCCGGCGGATTCGCAGCGCGTTCGCACAAGTTCCGAAGGCGATCTTCGGCCTCCGCCGATCCTGCGTCCCCGGCCGCCCGATAATAGCGGGCAGCCGCCACGGCGTTCGGGTTGGGGAACGGACTGTCTTCGGCAACGCCCGGGTCATGCCATTCGCCTATTTGCAGATTGGCGGCGACAGAGCCGCGTTCGGCGGCCAGCTTCATGGCCCGGAAGCCGATGTCCCCGTTTCCGCCCGCATTTGCTTCTTCAGAAAGCTCATGCAGAGCATCCGCATTGCCGCCCTGGTCGCGCAGCGTTTCGTAGCGCTCATTAAAACTCGGCTGGTCGGGCGGAGCCGGTGTCTCTTGGGATTGCTCCTGCTGCCGGGGCTCCGGCTGCGGCGGCTCCTCCGGCTGCGGTTCCTGCTCCGGCCAAAAGTAGACCAGAAGCGCCCCGGCGACGATAAGCAGTAGTAGAAGAGCCGCCAACAGCTTCCAAAAGTATTTGTTTTTGGTCCGGTCGTCGCTGGTATGAACCTCGGCGGGAGGCTTCGGTTGTTCCGCGTCCTCCACTTCCGGTTCGGGCTCCGGTTCCGGCGCTACCTCCGGCTCGGTAGAGACATTGCGGGTTCCGCTGATTTGCGGTTCCAGGCGCGGTATGCCCAGATCCACAACCGCGCCGCCAAGCATTTCCGCGATATGTGGCCAGAAATGCCGTTCGGAGGTGCCATCGGACAGCTGAAGCGTCACATCCTGATCGAGAACCAATGCGCCAGTCACTTCCGGGCCGTAGAGCAAAACGCTTTCCGCCCCGTCCTCGCGAACTTGCATTGGCGCCAGATAAACCGGTTGTCCCTGCCAGCCTTCCGGACCGAGATACGGCTTGTCGCCGTGTCTCTGCTTGATGGTGACACCTTCCGATGCCGTGGCCGCGTCGATGCCGGTAACGGCGATTTCGACATACCCCGGCGTTCCGGATCTTTCCTCGCGTATTGTGATCCGTCCCATGGCTTATCCGTGTTCCTGCATGGCAACCGCAGGAAGTGCCTTGTCCAGTGTTTCCAGGATCGCGCCGATCTTCAAATTTTGCTCGACATTGACATTGAGGCCATCGGTGGATTTGGCGTTTGCCTGAAATGTCTCGTGCAACGCATACATCCAGTCCGCAAGCGCCTCATATTCGAAGCGGACAGGGTCCATGCTCATCTGCGCGGCGGCATCGGCGGACGCGCGGGGTGCAAATACCGGGCGTGTCGTTCCGCCTTCACCGGGGGCGGTCGGACGTTCATCCACAGGCAGGTTGTCGAAGCCGAAATGACAAGCGAAGCGATTGATCACATTGGCGGCCGCGAAAGTCGCCTTTTCGAGATAAAGGTCGATATCCTCGCTGATGGTGCCCGACAGGCGTTTGATCATGGCCGCGATGTCGTTCACCAGCCCCTGCCGTATGGCGGCGGCGGAAATTTCGCTGACCAGTTCCTGGGCAAGCTTCGGATCGCCGCGGAAGAAGCGCGTCAGATGGCCACCTGTCGCGGATGAATACAGAACGTTGAGCCAATGTTCTATGGCGGCGGATGCGAGGTATTCGTCCGTGGTCTGTTTGACAGATGCACCGTTGGCGGGCTTGCTGGCAGCCGGAGTAGCCACGGGAGCCGGTTCGGGTTCGAGCCCGGGGATTGGCGGCAATCCGGGAAGAGGCGGCAAATCCGGAACGTCTTCAACCAGAGCGGCAGACTTTTCCTCTCCGCTGTCCTCTCCGCCATTTGTCGTACGGCGGCTGAAGGCGTCATGTATGACACCGGCAAACCCCTGCTGCGTAATCTGAAGTGAAGCGATGAGGTCCGCAAACCGCCGCTTACGGGCGAGCAGCTGGATATGCCGCAGGACCGTCTGGCTGACCTGGGTCCGTTCCTTCAGACGCTTCTCGATATCGCTGTCGACATAAAAAGGCCCGAGAACGGATCGGAGGTCTTCACGCAGTTTGCCGAGCCGGCCGGCGATCTGTTCCTCTTTCAATTTTGGATGGCAGACCGGCGCCAGGCTTTCGGCAAGGTAACTCACGCCCCCGTCGTTCAGCCGGAGCGCTTCATCAAAAGCCTTGGCCGGATCCTTGAAAAACTTCTGCACGGACGGCTGTTGCAGGTAGCCTTCACGTAAGCCCGAGATATAGTCCTGCTTCTGAGGCAACAGGTTCTTTTCCCGGCGCCCTTCGTATTCGATCATGAATTCCGACTTGATACCGGGATTGCGCAGCCAGAAACAATTGTTGAACGCCTGCCCGGGCGTCCATTCGCCGGGCCAGTGGTGACTTTTTCCGAAAAAGCTTTCGATCGAGGAGAACAGGCGGGCCTTGAAGCGTTCGCCCGGATCCTGTCCTTCCTCGCCGGCCTTTTCGACGAAATGCGTGTCGAACCAGGTCAGGACCAGGAACAGCACGACGGTCTTGCCGACGCGTTCCGCCGCCGTCGCGCCCTGGGTGACCGAGATCCAGTTGTCGATCATATCGGGGAGTGTGACCACGTCCTGGTTCGAGGGACGTACGCACAGGAGCATGCTGGTCAGTTCCTGCTCTGCAACATAGCGGTCAAAGAGATAGGCCACTTTACCGCGCACGAGAAGTTCCTTGAGAGGATCCTTGCTTTCCTCCTGAACGTAAGTTCGCAGATCCAGTTTCTGCCGTTCGCGGGCGCCGGGAAAGTCGAGCAGGTCCGTCGTGTCGAAGAACGCCCACGGCTTGTCGGCTATGGTGATATGCAGCTCGGCCACCAGCGCGGTCACCAAAGGCCGCGGCAACATGATCGACGTACCGTCGAAGGACCGGATCTCAAGCGTCGACTGGTCAGGCTTGCCGATGCCGCCGAGGGTCTGAACGTCAATGATGCTCTCACTGCGCGGCAGAAGCGCGGATATCGGACAATAGGCATCGGCGGCAAAACCCAGCCGCGCCAGCGCGCGGGTCGCCTCATCATAGATCTTGGTGAATTCCTCAATGCTGCCCCAAAGCACGGAGAACAGTTCCCCCCTGTCGGTAATCGACAGCTTCGGCGCTATGGCACTGGCATCATCCCAGAAACCTCGAAGTGCCTCCAGTGCATTCTGGCCATCAAAGTTCTTCTCGAAGTAGTCCTGCAGGTCCCAGATGTCTTCGGCGTTCAACCGGTTTTCCGTTTTCGGCTGGTCCGCCATTTTCGAGCGCGCCTTCGACAGGGCATCGCTCAATTCCTCCGGTGAGATCGCTCCCAGTTTGCGGGCATCGCCATCCATGAAAAACGAGTTGCCCAGGATCTTAACAACGTCGATTTCCGACAGGAGGCGCAGACACACCGGATATCCATCAGGCGACGGGAGTTGCCGCAGCGAGAAACGGGTCACGATACCGGTGGATTCGCGCTCGCCGCCGGGATTGATTTCCGAAATGAAGTCAACGTCCCCGTGCCCCTCGAACCGGGCCATCAGTGGCGTGTCCTCGTTGCTGGCCAGAACCGAGACAAGATAGGACTTGCCGGCCTGGCTCGGTCCAAACACCCCGACGCACATTGGCCGGTCCACCGAATTGCCGACCTTCGTGACCTCTGTGGTCAGTCTTCTCAGACGATGATCGATCGCCTTGCGCTCCAGGCCGACGATCTTCTGGTTCTCCTCATCGTTGATCCAGGCGATGCCGCGGCGCGCGGCATCCAGTGTTTCGTCACAGAGCTTGTGCCAATTCGTCATGTTTCTGCCCCGAGCCGCCATCTGACGGCTGTTTCCCCTGTACTCTTTGGCATGGCGCGGTATCGACCGCCTGTCCCTGCCTGTCCCTGCCTGTTACTACCGCCACTCCCGCCCCGATTTCGGGAGGGCCTGTTCACGCTCGTGTCCGCCGTCAGGCGATCGTCAGAATGCCGGAATCCAGCCAATAGATTCCGTCCGATCCCACCGGCGATGTATCAAGTTTCAACTCCATCAGCCGCAGAACATTCTTGCCGTCCTGATCGGTTGCGGAGCTCACACGAAACTCTTCGCTTGTCGCCTCGCTGTGCATGATCAGGTGATCGGCCGCATCCTCGTCCACTTCAAAGGATTTCCGCTCAAGCATCACATCGATTGGCATCTTGAGGCTGTTGCCCGCGCCGGTCTGCTTCAACCGCAGGCGATACAGCGGCGCGGCGACCCACGATTCCTTCGGAAGCTGCCGGTAACCGATGCGTATGGGGCCGTGGTACCTGGCCTCATGATCCAGTTTTTCCTGCGCGGCCTCATCCAGATTGACGTCGGAGAAGTAGAGCTTGTCCGTCTGGATTTTGCCATCGGTCTCCATTTCGCCGATAAAGCGCGCCGTGGAACGCATGACCAGGCCATCTGTATAGAGGGTGAAATTGGTCAGCTGTCCGGAGGCGAGTGCGCACAACATCCCCCCGACGACCGCTGTCGTCTTCGGGTCCGAAATGAGGCTGCGGGCCCGCTGGCGGAACGGATACCAATTCCCGACGCGATAATCCCGGATCGGAATAATGCGATCGACTGAAACGGGGAGCTGATTGCGGAAGAGGTTTATGACGCCCGGCAGACAGGACGGTCTTCCAGTGAGGAGGACGACATCGACGTCGAATTTGTAGATCGCTTCGGAGATATTCTCGAAGACCTTGTCGAACGCGGCGCTGATGCATTCCGACATGACGTCCGGACTGATTTCAATTGTCACATCGCTGAGCGAAAAATCGCTGGCACCCAGGCTTCTAGCCTCGCGTTCCAGGTAGTCGCGCGTGCGGCTGGGGCCGAACAGACGTGGGTCGTTTTCATTGAAGAAAGACGTGATCGGCTGTTCGAGGGGCGTCCCTCTGAGATTTTCTTCCGCTTCGCAAATTGAAAGAACACCCAGTGCCACAGGTCTCAGAAGGCGCAGCACGAACTGGCGCCGGAGATGCTTGTCTATCTCGTCCATGCCGGGACTGTCTGAAAAGCGCTCGCGAAGAAAATCGCGCGCCGCCGCGAGGCCGCAATTCTTCAGATGCCGTTCTATTGACGGGGTGACCACGCGCTCGACCACCAGCTTCAGGAGATCGTCGCCGGCGCGACGAAAGCCCTCCCGGAAATTCTGCACGGGGATGATGGCCCGGTTGTCCTGTTGGAAATAGGTGGTGATCATCAGATCGGTCGTGCCGCCGCCAATGTCCACGCTGGCAATACGCAGGCTCTTTTCCGGCTTATCTCCGATCTGTTTGCCGGTATGGTCCGTCTTGATACGGGGCTTGCCCGTGATATCGAAAAACTGCTCGATCGACCCACCGAGCTTCTGGGTGATTTCGCCATAGAGATAGACGAGCTGGACGGAACTTGCCTCATCCCAGGACGTATGGACAACGGGCTTCGGAGGGGCGCCCGGCGTATCGTCCTTCCAGCCCATCAGGGACCACATCAGACGAATTGCCGCCTCTGTCCGGGCACGGATGATGCGTTGCTCCTGCACCGGGGTCGCACTGGGGATCGTCAGGATGATCCGGCGCAGCGTGCGCGGCGAATCCTTTTCGCGATCCCGCCGCCGTACCGCCGGATTATTGATCATCATCATCGCCTGGGCGAGAATTTCCAGAAGCATGAAGCTGAAGAAGGACGAACGCGAGAAGCGGAAGTTGTCGGCGCTTTCGCGGTCCTCGGGCAGGATCTTCAAACGAAGTTTGCGGATGTCTTCCTCAAGCTGCTCCAACACGTCGCCGCGATTGTTCACGAAGCGATAGAGCGATCTCTCGATAAGCGGTGGAGTGCTGGCCCGGGAGCTTCCGGGATCCATGTTGTCCCCGTCACGGAAACTCCAGTTCTGCATCACCGGATCGACATCCCAAAGGTAGCGCTTGGGAGAAGACAGTCCCGTGGTCGCTTCCGTTCCTTCCGCATCCTCGCGAAACTGGGCCGCCTCCGGCCCGGTTCTCACGACACTCGGCCAGAAGAAGGCACGGCTTCGGGTCGACATGCGGGCAAGCTGCTCCGAGCCGAACTCGGCGGGAACGAGTTCCACGAGGCTTTCGAAAGGTTCCCGGTAGACAAGTTCCGGCCGAGACAGGTTGCGCAATTCCAGGGCCAGGGACCGATTGAGATCGGTCGTCTCGTCATTTGGAAAGGACTGGATCAGCAGGCCGCAGGAACGGGCGTTGCCGATGTCGAGAACCAGGTCGACATTGATCGGCTTGAGATCGGGATCCGCGCTCACTGTATCCACGAGCGACACCTTGGCAAGTTTCAGCGTCTTCGCCAGAAACCCGATAAAGGTCATGTAGAGCGCGACATGCTCCAGTGCGTAGGGGAAATCATCGTCCCGCAACTCCCGATTGGGATATCGGGCTTTCTTGAAATCGTAATACAGGCTGTGCAACCAGTTCCCGAGCCAGGCCTGGGTGTCCACTTCCTGCCCGTCTCCGCGTGCTCGATCTTGTTTGAAAGAAAGACCGCAATATCCTTGAGCCTGTGAACGAACCGGAAGGACTCGCACTGAAGGGCGTCGTCGGCGCTGAGTCCCAGGTAGGGTTGGTTCTTGCGCTGTTCCATCAAGGCGGTGTCGAAAGCGAAAATGACCCGATGGGTCGCTTCCTTGTCGCCGTAGGCGTCCTTCGTTTCGACGATCCGGGCCCGCACCCAGTCCATCGGGCCGGCGGCATAACGTTCCTTCTTCAGGTCGTCGCGGCCGGGCTCGATCCTCAGGAAGGGGACCGGAATCCATTTGTTGAGAAAGAAGCGAACCGCCTGGTCCTTGCTGACGTCGTACTCCTCGTCGCCCGCTTGCGCATCATGAGGCGGGGTGGCGTCCGGATAGTCATCATCCCAGTTGGGCAACAAACGGAAATGTTGCTTGCCATTTTCATCGAGGGTATCGGGGACCGGACGCTCGATGAAGGAACGAGCGAACCGCGGGGTCGCGGCCATATCAAAGCCGTACTCCACGAATTGAATGCCGCTTTGGGGAGTCAAGGTGAAGGTATCGCCCAGATCAACCAGTTTGTTCAGCACTTCCAGTAATCTCCCCGCTCCACCGCCCCGGTGGGTCATTCCCCGTTGCCGATGCCTGTCCCCAGCCTCAGGAAGGGCATCACTTCCTTTAAAGAAACGCCGCTTCTACTGCCGCATTTCTCCGACTTGGACCACCTGCTTTTCGCGATCCAGCTGCCCCTCGACCACACGTGTCTGTCCGTTGCCGTCACGGATCCGGACCCGAAACTTCACCGGGTAGCGTCGTGTGCGCGAGTTGTAGTGGGTCACCTGGATCCGGTAGGGCCCGGGTTCCGACAGTCCTTGTTCGAACGTGATGTTTTCACCTGGAGGATCCCGCATTTTGGAAAGATTGGCGTTTGCATCGATATCGAGATTGCCGCCACAGCCCTGGCGGGAGTTGTGCTTGATGACAAAGCCGCGTGGACATACGACAGCCAGATCCAGGTCATCGACCGTAGCCCATTCCAGGGTAACCTGGGCCTTGCCGCGTTCCTCGATCGAAAAGTCTTCCGGCTCAGGTTCCGGGGGGACGACCTCCTCCGGTTCAGGAAGGACGGCCTGCTCCGTCGGCGGAGGTGTGCATTCGCGGCGACGGCGTTCGAAGTTCTCCCTGAGCACGTCCAGCTCACGCTGCAGCGCGATCGTCTGAAGTCCGAGATTATCGGGCCCCTGGGCTACATTTTGAACACAGGCCCCCCTGTCCAGCCATCCGAAGACGATGGTCCCGAACGGCGTGCGCAGACCGCAGGCCGGCAGGAGGTAGCTCACGAGCAACGCCAACATCAGCAGGAACGCGGCTGCGAGGAGGAGCGGGACAAGCCATCGCTGCCAGAAGCCGCCTCTTTCAACGACATGAACGGCCGGCAGGCTGTGAACGGCGGCGGCTGTGGTATTGGTCGCCGCCGCACTCTCCGTCGCTGTAGCGGCCGGGCCGACCGGATTCATGCCGGCTTGCGGAGGCGGAGGCGCTTGCCTGGCCCTGGCACCCTGCAGCACCTGACCGCGGGCGGTAACATCAAACGGTCCCTTGACCGTCGATTCATGAGACATGTAACCCCAGCCGATGAGCAGTGGCTGGTAGTCTCCCTCCGGCGTTTGCACCGCCCAGATATAATCTTCGCCCGGGATGGTAATTGCGTTGCGCAGGGCGTTTGCAAGGGTCTGAGCCTGACGATTGGGTGCGCCGCCACCTCCGTCTTCGATCCGCTCGATTTCGGCACGGATATGACCGGTCATCTCGTCGAGCTTTTCCCGGATGGCGTCTGCTTCATCCTCCGGGAGGTCCGCAAGCCGCTGCACCTGGGCATCCGCATCCACGAACCAGTCGATGCCGCTGCCGTCCGGGTTGGGAACGGGCTCGGCCAGCAAGGCGGCGTACTCGTCCGAAAAGTGCCGCGACAGGATCGAAGCTATACGTGAATGCGACCGTTCGGCAACGCTGCCCAAAGCGCGCATATGGGCCAACGGGGTATGGGCAATGAAAGTACTCATTGACCGGCCTCAACGTTATCGGACGGAGCCTGGGGGTCTGGCGAGGCTGCAGGAGGCTCGGCTGAATCTGCCGGCGGAGCAGCATCGGGTGTCGCGGCGTCCGGAGTGTCCGGAGTTGCCTGCGGCGTGCCTGTCTCTTCGGGGGCGTCCGGGGGGACGGCCTCTACCGCAACGGATCCGGGTTCTGTGTCGGGCGCAGGCGGTGTGTCTGAGGATGGCGGCTCATAGGCAGGAAGAGCAGCCGCTCCGTCAGAGATTGCGGGCGTGTCCGCATCGGGCACCCCGTCCGGAGGCTCCTGCTGCTGCGGCGGTTCCGCCTGTGCCGGATCCGGCGCTGCTGCAACGGCTGCAGGCCGCGTGGAACAAACCGTATCTTCCGCCGCCACATCCGCAGTGCTGCCGGACAGAAACGTCTTTAGGTCCTGTGCGCCAAGAGCGAAATTAAGTCGGAGGGCATTCTGACTGTCGGTGCGGGTGTAGGTGTTCACTCCGATGACGCGGCCGCAAAGGTCCGCGAGCGGCCCCCCGCTGTTTCCCGGTGAAATGGTCGCCGAATGTGCAAGCAACCGGTTTCCGGTCGCGCTTTGCTGTTCCGCGGTAATGCTGCCGGTGGTCACGGCGAGATTGATATCCCGCAAATGGCTCATGTCTCCGTCGCGGAATGACGCAATAAAATTCGGGTCGCTGGACAGGATGAAGGAAGGATATCCCGCAGCGACAACCGGTGTCAGTCTCTCTCCCGTGCTGGCAAGCTTGAGGGGCTGGATATTCGTTACCGGTTCGGCGAGCTCCAGAACGGCAAAGTCGTCGCTGCCGAAATCGGAATTCGCCGAATGGTTGATGATGCGCACACGCAGAGGCTGGGGAAGCTGGCCGTTGGATATGAAGACTTCGTTCCCCCGGACGCCTTCCACCACATGATAGTTCGTGACCACATGTCTGGGCGAGATGAAGAAACCGCTGCCTGTCGAGACGCTATCCGACGTCGGACCGATGACGAAAACCGTGGCCTGGTCGAGAAGGCGCAGCAGGGCACTGTTGTCGAGCGGTCCGTCACCGTCGGCGGCCGGAACGGTCGGCTGCGCACCCGGTGCTGTGCTGTCTCCATTCCCGGGAACCGGAGGTGTCCCGGGTTCGGTACCCTGCAGTCCGGTTCCCGGCGTAACCGCATCCGGTGACGTCAAGCCGGCACCAACAGGAGGCACATGCACCCCGCTTCCGAGAACGCCGGGTCCAAGCTCGCAAATGTCAGTTCCCGAAAGGCCTTGCAGCTCGGCAATTTGATCCCTCAAAGTGCCGATGACCTGCTCTCTTGCCGACAGGACGTCTTCATTGTCCAATCGCGCGCCGCTGACGGCGTTCGGATAGATCAGGTTGCCCGGCCACAAGGCGTAGACAACGAAAAGCAGCAGAACGACCGCCAGACCTGCCAGGGTGACAAATGCAGCATCACGGGTGACCGAGGGACGCACCAACACTCCCGTTTCAGCGGTCTGGTGGTGCGCCGCCGCGGCTTGTGCACCGGGGGCCGTGTTATCGGACGCGGCACCATCCGCCGTATCCGAACCGCCGCTCGAGCGCGTACTATAAACGTCCGACGGCAGTGCGCCGTCATCTTCGTTGACTGCGGGTTCGTCCTGACCAACCTCGTGCTCGCCAGAATCCGTGCCGGATTCCTCAGCGGCTTCGGCCGGGATCGCCATGGCAGCCGCTCCCGCGCCGGCTGCAAGACCGATTGCGGCGCCGGCAGCACCATTTTGCCCTTCCGGCTCTTGTCCTTCCTCTGTCGTCTGCTTTCCCTGTCCGGCGATCGGAAATGCAGGACTTGAAAGCGACATTTCAGGGCGGATGCCGTCGGGGAGATACGGGCCGACGGTTGCGCGGATGTGTTGGTCATAGGTTTCGGGATCGCCGCCGGCTCCCTTGGGAACCATGCCCCAATTGATAATGACCGGCTGGTCGCCGATGACCCGGATGGATTCGGTACTCTGAATGTTGAGAGCCGCACGCAAAAATGAATTGATTGCGGGTGAGGGAGCTTCGGCCAGGCGGTTGAGGATCGCGCCGAGTCGCTCTGCCGCGGCTTTCCCCTCGTCGGCCGGCAGATCGGAAAGCGGGACCGAAGGTCCGGACCGATCAGTATACCAGGTTACGGTATCGAGTTGTTTTTCCGGCCGGTTCAGGCGCTCAGGGAGGGCAAAGAGAGAGAGTGCCTCCGCCCCTCCGATGGCAAGAAGCTCGTCTGCGACCACCGGAAATGCGGCGATTGCTTCCAATTCATTAATAGTGGCATGGTCAGCGTTGGAAGCGTCACTGCTACCGATGATAAAAATATGTTTTGTACTATTCATAAAGCTGGACGCACTCAGTCAGCATAAAAAGACAACCTACAATTTCAAACGGCCCATATAGGGTCAAATGAAAAATTATCATTTCGGCGTAAATTACAACTCTCATGAATGATGGTGGTAAATATTAATGGTTTATTGTCTACTTGGCTTGTGAGCACCCGTCGTTTTGAAGCGCACCCGGTCACTGTGATTGATGCAAGGAAACCCAGGCCTCCGGCGATCCGAATAGGCATTACGGAGCAGGCTATCTGTTCCTCGCAAGGGGGCGTGCAGGAAAAAGCGGGAACATGTCGTCTACGGCAGCAAGGAAACTTGGACATGGGTTCGCGGCGTTGAACGGAGATCGTGAATCCGGCGGGTGATGGTCAAACGCCGCACACTCGCGCTCAGGCAGTCCGTCGAGCAATACAAAATAGTCAAGAGAGCCTGAGAACGTTTTCGAGGCAGTAGGGCATCAACCAGAATTCTGGCGCGCGCCGCCCACGGCTTAACGGCAGCAGCCGTTCTGCTCTGGCCGGAAATCAGGCTTCACCTCTTCCCGATCCAACACGATGGCAGGGTCACCCATATCCGCGATGGAGGTGCAACCGAGGTCGCCAAAGTGCCGATCCGGCTGCCAGGCGTCACCTGCGATGAAAGAGGCGCGCCGCTTGGCTAGGCCGCGACCGTCGTGCTGGAATCCCGTGTTCAAGGCGAAAGCGTTAACGGAGAAGCCACCTGTGACCGGCGGGTCGGCCGCCGCACTCTGGACAATGGCGATGACATCGGCGTGGTTTTGATCCGGCAGGGCCTGTGCGGGGGCTCGCCTGCTACGATATCCGGCGCGCCTATCCCGGTCTTGCCGAAACATTCTTTGAAAGTGCTGCCCCGGCTGCTGTACGTGGCCTTGGTAGCCGCATCTTCTTTGATAGCAATCAAAGCAAATCTAACCTATCCGTGTGTACGGTTAGAGAAACCTGTAAAACGTCAAGGCTCGGAGGGGATATGGCGACACGCGGCGAAGCATCTAAGTTAAAGAACCGGTCCAGGGGCAAGACGGCACCCAAAGGGTCAAAGGACCAAAAAAAAGGAATCCCTATAAGCCGGGTAGTTTTGAATATAACTCCTGGCTTATAGGGCGTTTCACACCCAACTCAAAACCATCGGCCACACAGCCTGAAAGAGAAGCTGCTCTTTATGAGGACTATGTGGCGGCGTTGAAGTCCAGTGAAATCCCCCATTCGGACACCTTGCTCAAGGCTCTCGCTCTTCTCGACAAGTCTGCAGCTAGACGGGCTCGGTTAGCCAATAAGTCTCCGAAGGATGATGCGTTTAAAAGTGTCGCGAAGTGCCTGCGTGACAGACATGTCATCATCCTTTTTCAGGACAGTCTTGGCACCGCCGAGATCAACGCACGTGGTGCGCTCTTTAATCCCGGCACCTTACGTACCATCACTCATAAAAATGATCAGGGCGACGAGGTCTCTTACAAAGCCTACATGGGTGGGGTCATCAAACTGAGCACCTGTGTCGTCGGATCCTATATTGCGACAGCTGCCCTGCTAGCCCATGAATTCTGGCACATCAGAGAACGGGAACTGCGGCCAAACAAGTTGAAGGAACCCGAGGCGGTCGCGCTTAAAGGCAATGATGTTTTTTCAGGTTCCGAAAATTTCGCTGACTATGTAGCTGGCCGGGAAGTGACCAATCTGGGATTTACAGAACGGTCGATTTTCAAGTCCCAGAAATACATCTCTCAATGGGGATCCCGATGGTACGATAGCGAAAGCTATGCGATCTTAATTCAGAAATTCCGCCTTTATCATCAAGCCCGTCTGGCCATGCAGTCGGAAGCGGCAAGCCGAAGCTTCCTGTGGAAAGCCTTGAAATCAACAAAACAGGTCGACCTGACCTTGGGCCTCACCGTGGAAGGTACGGTGACCAAGAAAGGCAAAGTTACAATCCGGTGGCGACAGGCCTCGGGCATCAGGAACGATGGTTATCGAATTCGCAGGTTGATACCGGATGTTTGCATGACTTCCCTAGGGCATGAACTGCATTGGAAGGGACGCCGTTTCATTGGCCATTTTAAGGATCCCGGTCATGAAGAGGTTCATTTTGAGGGTGAAATCGACAAACGCGGACGAATGGTCAGCTACTTGAATGCCCACTACGTCAGCAGCAGCCCTGGCACCGGTCGGCGCGAACAATCCATAGAACTGACATCTATTCCGTTGGCTCGTTATGCGGTTGGAAAAAATACACTGATGTGTTTCGAACTTATTGGTCCTGATGTCAGGGATCACCTGAAAAAGCTCACATGGACGTCGAAGATGTGGAACAACCCAAAGCCCGGAAGTTCCGGCAGAAAGGTACAAACCACAACCACCATGAAACGCATTCTCTGGGATGATTTGGACCTCATTCCCTACTTGCAAGTGGTGTTCTATATCGAGGGAGATACCTCTTTCTGGAATATTAAAGGCAAATTCGCTCCCCCCGAAGATTAGATGCTCATTTTACCGGAACCAGACTTCGACCATGCCCGTTTTCAGCTGAAGATTGTACTGCGATCATTGGTGTCTTACCCTTCCACCGCACAGCCGAGCACAAAATCTTTGCCCGGCATGTGCGGGAAGTCGCGAAAATTCTCGCCATTGTTGAGTTTTCACGGTGCGTATCGAACCTATGGGGGCAATGGAATCCCACCATAGGGTCAGTTCTACGGTGCTATCATCAACCGTGTCCACCTTCACCTTGACCACCGCCCCGGCGTTGCCGCCCGTGGTCCAGGTCAAGAACCCCCGCGAAGAGTGATCGTTGGGAGAGTCATCCATGGCGTGCTGGTCGAAAGGCGGCAATGCGCACCCTCTGGGGCCGGCGGGAGCAAGATTCAAGGCGCAGATCACCACCATGCGCCGCGACCTAAGTCGCATCGAACGCAAAAGCAATCGGTTTCTTGGTTGGATTGTCGAGACCGACAGTTCGTCCCTAGTGACCGCATCCGAAAACAAAGTCCGTGAGTTGGAAACACAAAAACGCTCTCTTGACGGCAAAGATCGAAAATTGCGGGCGACCCGTCATGAGCTTCGAGGAGACTTGTCGAACAGCGTTCACATTCCTCGATAACGCTCGCGCTTGAGGCAGGCAAAAAACCCACTCACTCCGGAGAAAGTGTAAACCGTCTCTCCGGTACAAACTGATACCCATGTCTCTGGGTCGGACACAAGAAAACTGGCGCACCCGACAGGATTCGAACCTGTGACCTCTGCCTTCGGAGGGCAGCGCTCTATCCAGCTGAGCTACGGGTGCAGGGCCGTCAAGCGTGGTGCTGACAGACTGTCTTGCCCTGATACCCGATTGACCCGTCAGGGGCAATTGCTTTCTTCAAAAGACGCAAGCTTGTTTTTGGAAAATCGGGTTAAGGACAGTGGCCGGCTTTGTCTCGATTTTCCGTATGCCGTTGTCCGCAGGCAGGCCGTGCGAATGTCTGAGGTATACACGCGTTTTCGCGCGCGCTTGACCCCAAGCCGCACGGACGACGGGTCGCAATCGGGACAACGCTGGTTGGAAATGGATTATCCGAGCCGGCTAACATGTGATTTTCTTGCGTCGACGGTCGCAAGCCGGAGCTTGGGATCGTTAACTTTTCGGCGCTGGATAAGGTGGTTCGGCGGGCAATAAAAAAAACGCGCGACCAAGCACGGGCCGCGCGAAATAAGTTACTGTGCACGTGGCCCCATCGACCACAGCGCGCATACTACTAAGGACCGTGGCGTTTGTCATTACCGTAAAATAATTTATTTTTTGATTTACCGTTCGGGAATCGATCACTTGTATTCATTCAAAGGACGGCGACCGGATGACTGGTCGTTTGCCCGTTATCTTCCGAAGATCGTCATTTCCCGCAGTCCTGCGCCTCGTGGGCCTTGCCGTCGGCACCCGCCACGGTGATACGCACCTTTGCAACGCCCTGCGGTAAAAAGCCCAGCTTGCTGGCTGCAGCCTTGGTCACGTCGATCACGCGGCCTTTGACGAAGGGGCCGCGATCATTGATCCGAACCGTGATTTCCTTGCCATTCCGGAGATTTGAAACCTTGACGAGCGTCCCGAACGGCAAGGTCCTGTGAGCGGCGGCCATGGCATTCGGATTGGCGCGTTCGCCGCTCGCGGTCATGGAGGTCAGGGCATACCAGGAAGCCTTGCCGCACTGGATGAATTGCGCGCGCGCATTGGCGGTTTGCAGCGGTAGGAAAAGAAAACAGGCGAAAAGCAGCGCCAGGTTTCTCACGGCGAAGCCTTTAAGTGCCGGCAGCGCGGAGGCGGGAAATGTATGCACTTCTGCAAGCGGAGTACGGATCTGGAGCGGTGGCATGAGCACATCCTTGGAAACGGCTTTCGTTTGAAAGCGCGTTGAAAATTCAAGGCGCTCTATTGCCTCGTAAGGTGGTGAAATTGAGGCAGGTGCTTTTTGCACGGCAAGGTTTATCGTATTTTTATAATAAATTGAAAGCTAAGAAAACAAGTATATCGTATTAACAGTTCGTTTAATATAATTTATCGAAGGTCTGTGGGTATTCGGATCGTAATATTCCTTAGGAAAAAACTCGTGTTAAACATGATGAAAATCACAAAGCGTCGATTGGTTATTGAGTAGCGGCGTAGCGAAATCCGTCGAATTTGCGAAAGGGCGGCTTGTGCCGAACATTCAAGGGGTGGTTTGCAGTCAGGAGGAAACCTCCTTTCGGGCGACTGCAAACAATGCGACCGGGTTATATGGCTCCCTGCTGGAGGTGATTCCTCAACCGGCGGCGTTTCTGGACAGCAGCGGCGCGATTGTCGCTGAAAACAAGGCCTTTGGATCGTTCCTGGGCCTTGGAATCGGCGCCTCCGTTGGCAAAAGGTTCTCGGACTTTCTGTCCCGGGAAACCCGACGGCGGTGCCGGCCCGTCCTGAAAGCCGCTTTTAACGGAACGCCGTCTGAAATCATCGGCAAACTGGTGTCGGCAACTGGAGCCGATCTGGGGGGCAAAGCCGTTTGCACGCCGATTGTTCTCCAGGAAGAGGCATCGGCCGTCGTCCTGTTCCAGTTTGAGAGGTCTGCGGAAGAGCCTGAACGCTTGCGGATCGACGACCTCCTGACCCGGTTTCCGGACGATGTGTTGATCTTCAGCGCACTGGATGGAGCGGCGTCGATCCGCGCGCGCCTTGAAGAGGCCGCGGGTGGATCCATCGATCCGGCCGAACTGGACGTCCTGCTCGAAAACTGTCTGAACGGCGACGTGCAGACGCTCTACACAGGGCTGAGTGGGCAAAAAGCCCCTTGCGAACCCGGATCGTCCACGAAAATCACGGAAATCCGTCTTGTGCCGCTGGCCGAGCCGTCTGATCATGATCGGCCTGGCGTGATGGCGATCGTCCGCGGCAATGTGGATTGCCCCCACGAAGTGGAGGAATACAGGCGCCTGGCCTATCAGGACGCGCTCACCGGGCTGTCGAACCGGCGCGCCTTTCTGACATTTCTTCAGGAGCACCTCGTCCGGCTGGAGGAATCTCCGCTGGGCGGCCTTGCCGTGTTCTACTTTGACCTCGACGAATTCAAGAAGGTCAACGACCTGGGCGGTCATGACGCCGGCGACGAAATGCTGGTGCGGGTCGCTTTCGCCCTGCAGCGGTGTTTTTGCGATACCGGCTGTGTCGGCAGGATCGGTGGCGACGAGTTTGCCGGCATGTGTCTGTTGCCGGATGAAGCTCATGCGCTCGATCACGCGGAACGGGTCCTGGACGCGCTGTCCCGGATCCGTCTCGAGGTCAGCAACCGCATTTTCACCATCGGCAGTTCGATCGGGATTTCGTTCCTGACCTCGCAGGACGCGGACAGGAACATCGATCCGTCCGCCCTGCTGCGTTTGGCGGACGCCGCGTGCCTGCGCGGCAAGAGGGTAGGCGGCCAGACCATCCACCTGCACAAGGCGGACGCCGGTGACCTCCTGCTCGACAGTGCCGTGCAGACCAAGATTTTCGAGCCGAACGATATCCGGGCCAACGATTTGGAACTCTATTCCATGCCGATCCGCTTTCTTCAGGAAGACCGGCTATGCGGAGATGAAATCCTGCTTCGTCTGAGAGGGGAACTGGCGACCGGATTATCGCCCCGGGTTCTCATCTCGGCTGCGGAGCGCAGCGGTTATGTGGCGCAGATCGAAGGCTGGACCCTGGACAAGGTTCTGGACGCGGCCGCGGCCCGTGGCACCAAAACCATATTGACCGTGAACGTATCCGCTGAATCGGCCGGGAACCCGGATTTCCGGGACATCCTGGAAAAAAGGCTGCGTGACAATCCGCTCCTGGCAAGCCGGATATGTCTGGAAATCGCGGAAAAGGATTTCCTGCGCGAACCGACGACGATCGAGAATTTTTTCCGGTTCCTGATCGATCTCGGATGCCAGACGGCAATCGATGATTTTGCCGGGCACTGGCCGGTGCTTGCACGCCTGACCGATCTGAGGGTCGACTGGATCAAGCTCGATGCCGGCCTTACGCAACAGGTGACCAGGGACAGGGGCAAGGCGCTGGTTCTGAAGGGGCTGACGGATGCGGCTCATGACCTTGGCATCAAGGTGATCGCCAAGCACGTCGAGACAGAGCGTGAAATGGCGCTTCTGCGCGCGCTCGGCATCGAAGCGGCGCAAGGCTACTTCTTCGGTAAGCCAGCGCCCTGGGGGTAACTGAAAATGCATCCGCCAGCACCGGTCCGATATCGGCCGGATGCGGGCGGGCGCGAAGGATCAGATATCCAGATTGGCGACGCTCAGGGCATTGTCCTGGATGAATTCGCGGCGCGGTTCGACTTCATCCCCCATCAGCTTGGTGAAGATGTCATCTGCGTCGTCCGCTTCGCGGATCTTGACCTGCAGCAGGGACCGCGCGTTCGGGTCGAGGGTGGTTTCCCAGAGCTGTTCCGGGTTCATTTCGCCCAGGCCCTTGTAGCGTTGAAGCGAAATGCCTTTCTGGCCATAGGCGAAAATCTGTTCAAGCAGTGTCCTGGGTCCCCGGATCTCCGTCTGGATATCCTTCCGCCGCAAAAGAGCCGCCTTGCCGTAGATCTCCTGAAGGTGGTCGGCATGGGAGGCCAACCGCCGCGCATCCGTCGAACTCAGAAGGGCTGCGTCGATGGTTGCGACTTCTTCGACGCCGCGAACCGTCCGCCGGAAGACGAGGCTGCCGTCATCCTGCGCCTCACCGGTCCAGCCGCGCTCGAATTCGTCGGCCAGAATGTCAAGCCGCCGGGCGATATAGGCGGCGGCTTCGGCCGCTTTTTCCCGGTCGTGAAGGACTTCGGAATTCAGGGCTCCGGCGATCGCAGCCTGTTCCACAACGGTGCGATCGTAGCGGGAATGCAGGCCGTCGAAGATCGATGCGATGGTACGAGCCCGCTCCAGGACCTCGCGCAGGTCTTCGCCGGTGCGCACTTCGCCGTTTGCAAGGGTGAGGGAGGAGTCCTCCAGGCCGCTGGCGATCAGGTAGTCCTCAAGCGCCTTCTGGTCCTTCAGATACTGTTCCGACTGCCCGCGCTTGACCTTGTAGAGCGGCGGTTGGGCGATATAGACATAGCCGTTCTCGATCAGATCCTGCATTTGGCGGAAGAAGAAGGTCAGAAGCAGGGTCCGGATGTGGGCGCCGTCCACGTCCGCATCGGTCATGATGATGATCTTGTGGTAGCGCAGCTTCTCGAGATTGAATTCTTCCTTGCCGATCCCTGTCCCGAGCGCGGTGATCAGGGTCCCGATCTCGTTCGATGACAGCATCTTGTCGAACCGGGCGCGCTCCACGTTGAGGATCTTGCCGCGCAGGGGCAGGACTGCCTGGTTTTCGCGGTGCCGGCCCTGCTTTGCCGAGCCGCCTGCGGAATCGCCCTCCACAAGGAACAGTTCGGCCTTGGACGGATCGCGTTCCTGGCAATCGGCGAGCTTGCCGGGCAGGGAGGCGACATCGAGCGCGCCCTTGCGCCGGGTGAGCTCACGGGCCTTGCGCGCCGCTTCTCGGGCGGACGCCGCTTCGACCACCTTCGAGACGATCGACCGGGCCGGCGCCGGGTTTTCCTCGAACCACTCGCTAAGGGCGGTCGAAATCAGGTTCTCGACGACGGGTCGAACCTCCGAGGAGACCAGTTTGTCCTTGGTCTGGGAGGAGAATTTGGGATCGGGAACCTTGACCGACAGCACGCAGGTCAGGCCTTCGCGGCAATCGTCGCCGGTGAGCGAGACTTTTTCCTTCTTCATGATGCCGGCGCTTTCCGCGTAACCGGTCACCTGGCGGGTCAGGGCCGCGCGGAAGCCGGCCAGATGGGTACCGCCGTCGCGCTGGGGAATGTTGTTGGTGAAGCACAGCACCTGTTCGTGATAGCTGTCGTTCCACCACATGGCCGCCTCGACGGTGATGCCGTCCCGCTCCGCCATCATGGTCACCGGAGCCTCGATCAGGGGGTGTTTCGCCCGGTCGAGATACCGTACGAAGGCCTCGAGCCCGCCCTCGTAGAACAAGTCTTCGACCACGTCCTCCACACCGCGCTTGTCGGTCAGCAGGATGCGCACGCCGGAGTTCAGGAAGGCCAGTTCCCGAAGCCGGTGCTCCAGAGTGGCAAAATCGAAGTCGGTTTTCGTGAAGGTCTCAGTCGACGGCAGGAAGGTAACCTCCGTCCCCTTCTGGCCGTTGGCATCGCCGACCACCTTAAGCGGGCTCTGGGCGTCGCCATGGGCAAAGGACATGAAGTGTTCCTTGCCGTTGCGCCAGATCCTCAGGTCCAGCCGGGTGGAAAGCGCGTTCACCACCGAAACGCCGACCCCGTGAAGACCGCCGGAGACCTTGTAGGAATTCTGGTCGAACTTTCCGCCCGCATGAAGCTGGGTCATGATGACTTCCGCCGCCGACACGCCTTCTTCAGTGTGCATGTCGGTCGGAATCCCGCGGCCGTTGTCGGTGACGGTCACCGATCCGTCCGGGTTCAGGGTGACGGTGACCCGGTCGGCATGTCCGGCAAGGGCTTCGTCGATCGCATTGTCGACCACCTCGTAGACCATGTGATGCAGGCCGGACCCGTCGTCGGTATCGCCGATATACATTCCCGGGCGCTTGCGTACCGCATCGAGGCCTTTGAGGACCTTGATGGAATCCGCGCCGTACGCGTCTGCGGCCGTGTCGTTCTGTGGGGTATCGGTCATGCGAATCAGCTGCTCGTCGATAGGAGGTTTGTGGTTCGTTATACGGTGTTTCAGTCCGCATTCAACTCGGCGGCGCCTGCAGCCGTATCATACTGAATTGACAGCATTAATTGCGCCGACGGCTAAGAGTGTCGGACAGTGGCCGCCGCGACTTTGACACCGTCGGCGAGCCACCGTCCGCCTTGTTAAGGAATTATATACGAACTCCGGCAAATGGTGGGGCTATTGGGGGTATTTAATCTGAGGACAATCTCATGAATTTAAGTACCATTGGTGCGCTCTCCGCACCGCCCCAAACCATCCGCCCACCTGTCAGTGAAGCGGCCGAAGGGCCGGGACCCGATCAGGTCAACGATCACGATGCCGATGACCTTCCCGCCGCCAAGGCGCCGACGGCCTCCGGGACCGGATCCAAGGTCGATGTGACGGCTTAACAGGCCTTATGGGGCTTTTTCGAAATCTCAGCTTGCCGGCGGACGCGTTGCGACGTGGCCGTCGGCAAGCCTGAAGACCTGGCTGCCGGCTGGCATGTCCTTGAACAGGATTTCATCGGTGCCGGTCATGAACGCCTGCAGGCCCAGCAGGGAGAGCCGGGCAAACATGGCCGCCCGCCGATTGGGGTCGAGATGGGCCGCGATTTCATCCAGGAGCAGAACGGGTTTCATTCCCGAAACCGCGGCGGTCAGCTCAGCATGCCCTAGGATCAGTCCGACGAGCAGGGCCTTCTGTTCCCCGGTCGAGGACTGGGAGGCCGGCATGCCCTTTGCCACGTGGCGCACCTGAAGATCGCTCAGATGCGGACCCATAAGGGTACGCCCGGCGGCCCGGTCCCGTCCGCGGCCCTCGCGCAGGAGGTCCAGATAGTGGTCCTCCCGGTCCGAGGCGCTCATGCCCACTGTCGCCGTTTCAAAGGCGCCTTCGAGGGCGAGGCTCGCGGTGGGAAACGGCAATCCGGCGTCCGCCTGGACCTTGAGGGTCTCGCCGAGCAGACTGACCGTTTCGTGCCGCGCCGCCGAGACGGCGGTTCCCAGTTCCGCAACCTGCTGTTCCAGCGCGCTGAGATAGCTGTCCGATCCGCCGTGTTCCAAAAGCCGGTTTCGTTGCCTGAGGGCTTTTTCGAAATCGCTCACCCTGCGGCCGTGTCCGGGATCGATCGACAGGGTCAGCCGGTCCAGAAACCGGCGCCTGTCGCCGGCGGGACCGGTAAACAGGCCGTCCATGGCAGGCACCAGCCACAGGATCCGGACATAGTCGAGCAGCCGTTCCGATGATTTGACGTCTTCACCGTCGATCCTGACCCGCCGCCCGGGTTCGCCGGCGGTAAAACCGGTGCCGACCCGGGTTTCCAGGTCATCCACCGAAAGCACGGCCGACACCGCCCAATCGCCGGACCCCGACACGCGGGCGATGTCCGCGAATGGTGCCCGCCGCAACCCGCGGCCGGCGGTCAGAAACGAGATGGCTTCCAGGATGTTGGTCTTGCCCAGGCCGTTGTTGCCGACAAAGGCGACGAGCGGCTCGGAAAAAGCGAGATCGAGACGCTCATAGTTGCGAAAGTCCGTCAGGGTCAGACGGGTGAGTGCCAATGACGTTGACGTCGTCATGAGACCTCATTTTCCGGACGGGACAGATACCGCCCAGTCACACCCGCATGGGCATCAGAACGAACAGGCAGTCGTCGACCGTATTGTCCTGGATCAGCGTCGGCGAACCGGAATCCGCGAGCTTGAACAGGGCGGTATCGCTGTTGAGTTGATTGGCGATGTCGAGCAGGTAGCGCGAGTTGAAGCCGATTTCCAGCGGTTCGGCGTCATATTCCACCGCGACCTCTTCCGTCGCACTTCCCGAGTCCGGATTGTTGACCGTCAGCACCATGCGCCCTTCGTCGAGCGAGAGTTTCACCGCACGGCCGCGTTCCGACGAAATCGTCGAAACACGGTCGACGGCTTCCTTGAACTCGTCCCGGTCGACACGCATTTCCTTGTCGTTGCCCTGCGGGATCACCCGGCCATAATCGGGGAAGGTGCCGTCGATCAGCTTGGACGTCAGCACGATGCTGCCGGTAGTGATGCGGATCTTGGTGTCGGACAACTCGATCTGAACATCGGCTTCCGGTGCTTCCAACAGCTTCTGGATTTCGCCGACCGTCTTCCGGGGAACGATGATGCCAGGCATACCGGCAGACCCGCCCGGAGCGGGGACTTCGGCCTGGGCCAGCCTGTGGCCGTCCGTGGCAACCGCACGGAACTTCTGGCCCTGAGGGGTGTCGACCGTGTGCAGGTAGATCCCGTTGAGATAGTAACGGGTTTCCTCGGTCGAGATCGCGAACTGGGTGGTGTCGATCAGCTTGCGCACATCACTGGCCGTAAGCGCGAAGCCATGGGTGAATTCACCGGCGGTCAGGTCCGGAAAATCGGTTTCCGGCAGCATCTGCAGGGTGAATTTCGACCGTCCTGCCCGGATTTCCAGCGTCGCGTTATCGCTGGTCGTCTCCAGGACGACCTGAGAGCCTTCGGGAAGTTTGCGGACGATGTCGTAGATCATGTGCGCCGGAACCGTGGTGGCGCCGTACATCTCGATCATGCCGGGAACGGTTTCCAGGATTTCCAGGTCCAGATCCGTTGCCTTCAGCTTCAGGGAATCGCTTTCAGCCCTGAGGAGAACGTTGGACAGGATCGGGATGGTGTTTCGGCGCTCGACAACCCTGTGCACGTGGGTCAGGGACTTGAGGAGATCGCTGCGCTCGAGTGTCGCTTTCATACGCAAAGTCCGTACTCGTGAGGTGCCGGCCGGAAGGCGCCGACGGAATGAAACTGTTGGCTCCCAAGGAGGGAGCGGGGGGAACGACACTGCCCTCAACGGCCGCGAAAAGCAAGAGGGGCGCCCTTGTGGACGCCCCTGATTTTGGAGATATTTCGACCGCTTTTTAGGCGTCGAGCATGCGCTTCAGCAGCTCAAGTTCCTGGGCGAGCGCATAATCGCCTTTTGCGAGTTCCTCGATCTTGCGGACCGCGTGCAGAACTGTGGTGTGGTCCCGATTGCCGAATCGACGTCCGATCTCCGGAAGTGAGCGCGGCGTCATGACCTTTGCAAGGTACATGGCAATCTGGCGCGGCCGCACGATGGTCCGGGTCCGGCGGGCGGACAGGAGGTCGGCCTTGGTTACGTTATAGTGCTTGGAGACGACCCTCTGGATGTCCTCGATCTTGACCCGGCGCGGCTCGCTGGAGCGGATCAGGTCGCGCAGGGTGAGCTCGGCCATCTCCTGGGTGATCGGCTGGTTGGTCAGCTGGTTGTGAGCGACCAGACGATTGAGGGCGCCTTCCAGGTCCCGGCCTGAGGAGGCCACATGCTTGGCGATGTAGTCCAGAACGCTCTCAGGCACCTCGAAATTCGGGTATGTACGCTTGGCCGCCGCGACACGTGCGGTCAGGATGTTCCGGCGCAGGCTGAAGTCCGGCTCCTGGATGCCGACCACAAGGCCGCCCGACAGGCGCGACCGCACCCGGTCGTCGAGCGTGTCGAGTTCGGAGGGCGCGCGGTCGGCCGCCACGATCACCTGGCGGGCGCCGTCGATCAGCGCGTTGAGCGTGTGACAGAATTCCTGTTGCACCTGTTTGCCGTGCAGGAACTGCATGTCATCGATCAGGAGGAGATCGATGCTGCGCAGCGTGTCCTTGAACGCCAGGGCGGACTGGGCTTTCAGCGCGGAAACGAAGCGATACATAAAATGTTCTGCGGTCAGATACAGCACCTTGCGGCCCGATGCTCTTGCCTTGGCGGCAACCGCCTGCATCAGGTGGGTCTTGCCCAGCCCTACGGAGGCATGCAGGTAAAGCGGGTTGAACGTCACCGCGCCACCGGAGGCGACCTGACGGGCCGCCGCCAGCGCGAGGCTGTTGGAATCGCCTTCCACGAAGGTCTCGAACGTGTATTTCGGATCGAGCGCGGCCCCTTGCAGGACATCGCGGGCCGCTTCCGTCTCGCCGCGTCCGAGGGCGGCGGTCGCCGCCTGCGCGGCGGCGACGGGATTGTTGTCCGCATATCCGTCCAGACGCCGGTCACCGACCTGGGCCGGAATCCGCTTCGGCGTCGCAAGGCTCGAAGGGGACGGGCTGTCGCTCTGCCGCGGCCGCATGGCCCCGCGCACCGTCAGTTCGATCCGGTGAACATTGTCGCACTCGCGCTGCCACAGTCCCATGAGACGGTCATTGTAGTGGGATTGGATCCACTGCTTCAAAAACCGGGTCGGGACCGACAGGCGGACCGTGCCGTCGTTGTGTTCTTCCAGATCGACGCGGGCGAACCAGCTCGAAAAAACATCATCACCCAATTCCGCGCGAAGCCGCTTCTTCACGCGATTCCAATGTTCAGAGCCACTTGCCTCCTGAACCTGCATTTTCGCCTCCTGTCTAGATGAAGAAAGATCCGCCACAGTCTTTCTTCCTTTCCGCCAATATGCCGCATTCGCGGCTGTTCTATGTCCCTGTCGGGACGGTTCACGCATAACGGGCCCGGAACTCAGGCCCGATGTCTGCCGCCTGTCTGGCGGCCTTTTAACTCTGTACCCAAGGAAGTCCAGCCGCTTTCCAGCCGGATTGAGTGCCCCGGTGATTTTTCTGGTCGAGAGAGCCCTCGAAACCGCCGGAAACGTTGAAACACTTGCCGTAGCCGGCCTGCGTCAGCGCGATAGCCGCGGACTGGCTGCGTTGGCCCGAGCGACACAGGAAATAGAGCTCTGTCTCCTGATCAAATCCTTGTTGCGCCAGAAGCGCACTCAAACCGGCCGCGAACTCGGTGACCGGCGGGGCAGGAGGAAAACTCTGCCATTCGACAAGCAGCACTTCCTTCCCGATTTCACTCAGGTCCGGCACGCCGACGAAGTTCCATTCGGCCCGTGTACGTACATCGATAAGGACGGTATTCTTGCTCTTCGTAAGCCGTTCATAGGCCTGAGCAGACTCCACGTCGCCTGCATACTGATCAGAAAATTGCACGACAGCCCCCTGTATCAATGGCGATGCCATTGACGTCATGTCTTTGAAGTTTTTTATTTGAAGAGGTTAAAGCTCAAAGAGCCTTGCGGTCATGAAATGAAAATTTACTAATGTATTCATTTCGGCGATGGGTTTTCTTGTGCTCTGGATTCTGGTTGGTTGACTTGGTCATTTCTTATCCAAACAGATTATTTTGTTCTCTTCGCCGGTTGTCTGCGCTCCCGACTTTCCAAACATACATAGGCCGCCTTCCGTCGGCAACAGCGTCGGTTTAACAATTTATAAACGCCTCGAAAGCTCCCCTACGTCACCTCCCTTCGGCCCCATTTTCGCAACCGGCCAAAAGCGTTTTGTCTCAATGATTTTTCCAAATATGTATTCATAAAAGCTTCCGAAAATGGGGGGGCGAAAAAAATTTAATGAGATTTCCCTTGACTCGGATGAATTGCAGCCGATGGGGGGTGTGGTAAGTGCATATGCATGTAAGATATTGAAAATAAAGAGAAAATAATGACATAGCCCAGGCTTGCGAATTCTCCTGATATTGCAATTGTGTTTAGCCGTATCAGCCTCGATATAATTGCACGGCTAAAAAAAACCCGGCACGCTGGCCGGGTCTTTTTGAACTCGAATTTGCTGCGTGTGTCAGGCGCCGAGGGCCCTCACGCGGGCATTCAGACGCGACACCTTGCGGGATGCCGTATTGGCGTGAAGAACGCCTTTGCCGGCTGCGCGCATGATCTCCGGCTGGGCAGCTTTCAGAGCATCGTTGGCGGCTGCCTGGTCTCCGGAAGCGATGGCTTCTTCGACCTTGCGCAAGTAAGTCCGCACGCGGCTGCGACGAGCTTTGTTCGTGGCCGTCTGGCGGGCAATCTTGCGGGCCGCCTTCTTGGCCGAGGGTGTGTTGGCCATGGGCTCAATCCTGGTCCGTGAGTGGAACGAATGTCCGGTTACAATCAGAACTTCCGGCCATCGGCAAGAAAGTCCCAGATCAAATAGCAACGGTGGCAGGGATCCCGCCACCGGTTGGGCGCTGCTTATAATCGTGCCTCAGGCCTCAGTCAATGGCCTTTGCCACGTGAAATTCGCATTATTTGTTGCGGAACTGCGGCGTACGCTTTTCGATGAAGGCATTCATGCCCTCAGTCTGGTCTTCCGTGGCGAAGGTCGCATGGAAAACCCGGCGCTCGAAACGGATGCCTTCAGCGAGCGTCGTTTCATAGGCCCGGTTCACGCTTTCCTTCGTCAGCATGGCGACAGGCATCGAGAAGTCCGCGATTTTCTCGGCGACTTTCAGGGCTTCTTCGAGAAGCTCGTCGGCGGGAACGACCCGGCTGACCAGCCCGCTGCGTTCGGCTTCCTCCGCATTCATCATCCGCCCGGTCAGGCACATTTCCATGGCCTTGGACTTGCCGACGAAACGTGTCAGGCGCTGGGTGCCGCCGGCACCCGGCATGACGCCGAGGGTGATTTCCGGCTGGCCGAACTTGGCCGTGTCGGCGGCAAGGATGAAGTCGCACATCATCGCCAGTTCGCAGCCGCCGCCGAGCGCATAGCCGGCAACGGCGGCAATGATCGGCTTGCGGTTGCGGGAGACCCGGTCCCAGGGCGTGATCAGATCGGTCAGATAGGCCTGGGCGAAATCGAACGGCTGCATTTCCTTGATGTCGGCGCCGGCGGCAAAAGCCTTTTCCGAACCGGTCAGGACGACACAGCCGATGCGCTCGTCTTCCTCGAAGCCGTCGAGAGCGGTGGCGACTTCCTTCATCAGGGCCGCATTCAGCGCGTTTAGCGCTTTCGGACGATCAAGGGTGATCAGACCGACCCTGCCGCGTTTTTCGACGCGAATGTTCTCATATCCCATCAGGCGTTTCCCCTTTCAGGTTCTCCATGGGCTAGAGGGGTAAACGACCCTATTGCGGCTGGCAACACCGTTACGCCTAAGCTGATGGACTAACGCTGGCACTTCGGGCAGTGGAAGGTCGAGCGGTTGGACTGCACGATCCGGGTAATTGTGCCGGTGCAGCCTTCCTTCCGGCAGGGGTCACCCTCCCGGTCATAGACTGCAAAACGATGCTGGAAATAGCCGAGGGTGCCGTCTGTCTGCGTGTGATCGCGCAAGGACGAGCCGCCGGCTTCAATCGCCTCCGCAAGGGTATCGCGAATATGCCCGGCAAGGGCGGTGGTTTTCGTCGTGGCCCTGCCATTCTTGCCCGCGATCGACCCGGCCTGTCGCGTCGGGCTCAGGCCCGTCCGCCACAACGCCTCGCACACATAGATATTTCCGAGACCGGCAATGAGCTTCTGATTGAGAAGGGCGGCCTTCAGGGAGGTGGTCTTGCCGGAAAACAGGCGCGACAGCGTTTCCCCGTCAAGCTGGTTGCCGAGCGGCTCGAGGCCCAGGTTCACAAACAGCGGATGAGACGACAGGTCGGGGCGCGGAACGAGCGTCATGAAGCCGAACCGACGCGGGTCATTATAGATGACACGGGCGTCCGCCTCTTTGGCCGTCTTCAGATGGAAGACGACGTGATCGTGTTTGGGATCCTTGGACCGGGCAAGGGCAAAGGCGCCCGGTATGTGTTCAACGCCCGCCTCGATCCGGAACGAGCCGGACATGCCAAGATGCATGATCAGCACGTCGCCGCTATCCAGATCCGCCAGGAGATACTTCGACCGGCGGGAGAGCGCAGTAATCGTCCGGCCTTCCAGACGTGCCTTGAAATCCGGCGGAAACGGAAATCGGAGATCGGGCCGGTTCTGGTCGACCCTGACGATCCGCGCGCCTTCCAGGGTCGGGGCAAGACCCCGGCGCACAGTTTCCACCTCGGGCAATTCTGGCATGGATCGGACGGGCTCCCTCGACCAATTTGTTCAGGCGCTTGCGGCATATGACACTTTCGGCAAGCGGATGATAGCCTTCGCAAGATGCTTGTACTATGTTCCGCCGCAAATCGGATCGCGACGGATCTTCGGCACCGCGATAAGGCGTACCGGACCCCAAAACAAGTCCAGGAGAGATAGACATGATGCAGGACGGCCAGCAACGGCAGCGGACCTCGAGCCGCTCTCCGGAAGACATGCCGACCAGCTTCGGGTTCACCACCGTTGGCGAGGGCGAAAAACAGGCGCTTGTCGACGATGTCTTTCACAAGGTGGCCGAACGCTACGACCTGATGAATGATCTGATGTCCGGCGGCATGCATCGGGTCTGGAAGGACGCGATGGTCTCCGCGCTCGCACCGCCGAAATCGGGCGCGCGGCCGTGGACGCTGCTCGACGTGGCCGGCGGCACCGGCGACATCGCAACGCGGGTCGTGCGCCGTTCGGACGAGACCGCGAAGGCGGTGGTGTGCGACATTAATGAATCCATGCTCTCCGTCGGTCGCGACCGGGCGGAAAAGGCCGGTCTTTCGGACCTGATCCGGTTCTCGCAAGGCAATGCGGAAGAGCTGCCGTTCCCCGACAAGAGCTTCGATGCCTATACGATCGCTTTCGGTATCCGCAACGTGCCGGATATCCCGAAGGCGCTGGGTGAAGCCTATCGGGTGCTGAAGCGCGGCGGCCGGTTTATGTGTCTGGAATTTTCCGATGTCGACGTCCCCATGCTCGACAAGGTCTATGACGCCTTTTCCTTCAACGCGATCCCGGTCATGGGCCGGATGGTCACAGGAGACGGCGAACCCTATCGCTATCTCGTGGAATCGATCCGCAAGTTCCCCCATCAGGACCGCTTCGCTGAAATGATCCGCGACGCCGGTTTCGAGCAGGTAACCTGGCGCAACTACTCCGGCGGCATTGCGGCCCTTCATTCCGGCTGGAAACTCTGATCCATGGGGCTTGCGGTGATGCCGTTTCTCCGCCTCGCGCGGGCGGGTTTCGTGATGGCGCGCGAGGGCGTGTTCGGGCTTGCACATCTGCCGGACCTGCCGTCCGGCCCGCGTCTGGCTATCGGCTTCGCAAGGCTGTTTGAGCGGCGCTCCGTCCGCGACAAGAGCGCGGAGCTGCGGCTGTCGGATGCGCTCAACCGGCTCGGGCCGTCCTACGTGAAGCTCGGCCAGTTCCTGGCAACCCGCGCCGACGTGGTCGGCAAAGAGGCCGCGCGGGAGCTCTCCGCCCTGCAGGATCGCCTGCCGGCGTTCTCGCAAAAGGAAGCCGAGGCGGCGGTTGCCGAGCAGCTCGGCAAGCCGGTTGACGCGATCTTCCTCGACTTCGGCGAGCCTGTCGCGGCCGCCTCTATCGCGCAGGTACATCCGGCGATCGTCATCGACCGGGACGGCACGGAGCGCAAGGTCGCGGTCAAGGTTCTACGTCCCGGCGTCGCCCGAAGGTTCAAGCGCGACCTGGACAGCTTTTATCTGGTCGCCCGTGTCGTGGAACGGTTCCATCCGCCCTCAAGGCGCCTGAGGCCGGTTGCCATCGTCGATACCCTGGCCCAATCCGTCACGCTGGAAATGGACTTCCGCCTGGAAGCGGCCGGACTTTCGGAGATGGCGGAAAACACCGCCGGAGATCCGGGGTTCCGGGTGCCGGAAGTCGACTGGATCCGCACCTCCAAGGGCGTGCTCACCATGGAGTGGATCGACGGCCGCAAGATGTCGGACGTCGAAGGGCTGAAGGAAGACGGTCACGACATGGAGGCGCTGGGCGCCGCCGTCATCCAGAGCTTCCTGCGCCATACCCTGCGCGACGGCTTTTTCCATGCCGACATGCACCAGGGCAATCTCTTCGTGGAACCGGACGGCACGCTGGTTGCGGTCGATTTCGGTATCACCGGCCGGCTCAGCGTGCGCGAGCGCCGGGTCCTTGCCGAAATCCTGTTCGGCTTCATTACAAGGAATTACCGCCGGGTGGCGGAAGTGCATTTCGAGGCGGGCTATGTGCCTGCCAATCAGGACATCGACATGTTCGCCCAGGCCATCCGGGCGATCGGCGAACCGATCCACGGCCACGACGCCAGCGAGATTTCCATGGCGCGGCTTCTGACCCAGCTGTTCGAGGTCACCGAGCTGTTCGATATGCATACCCAGACCCAGCTCATCATGCTGCAGAAGACCATGGTGGTGGTTGAAGGGGTGGCGCGCACGCTGAACCCGCATCTGGACATGTGGAAGACGGCCGAACCCGTGGTCGGCGACTGGATCAGGGACAATCTCGGTCCCGTCGGCAAGCTCCGCGACGCGGGCGCGGCTCTGGGTGCGTTGAGCCGGGTCGCCAACGACCTGCCGATCTTCGCCGACCGGGTCGGGCGGATGTCGGAAGAACTGGAAAGCATGACCGCCAACGGCCTGCGCTTCGATCAGGCAACGGCCGAAGCCATCGGAAAGGCCGAAGCCCGCCACACCCGCTCCGGCCGGGTCGCGCTCTGGGTGATCGCGATCGCCGTGGTGGTGTTTGTATTGGCATCATTAAGCAGATAAGCAATTAATTAGTATTTTGAAATAAAACCTTTTTTACGAGCACTTATCCCGATAGGGCTAGCCCAGAAAGCATATTGATTGAAGTTTGTAATGATACATTAGAAAGTTCGTATGTTAGATTTGTCTTCATATTTTTCTCCTTCTGATCTAGAGATTTAGAATTTAATCTTGATTTGATGATCGTGAGGCCGAAAATTATTCCGATTAATCCAATTATCAATATACTTGTAAGGGTGAAATCCAGCCCTACAAGACCTATCGGGATAAATGCTCGTAATTTAATGTAAATAGCACAATGATAAGAAAATTTCAATAAGTAAATGTAGAAATTATTTATTTATTATATATTAGCGCTCCGATCTTATAAAAGATTTTCCAATTTGGACAATCATTCTAGTATCGGTGTTGATTTGTGCGATCGCGAATTCTGCTTCAATAAAGCTAAATGCCTTTTCAATTCGCTGTGCAGCTTGGTATTCAGCGCAGCGAAGCTGGATTCTGCTCAGCTTGCCAAATCGAGTTTTCTGTCCATCTGGAATGCGTGGTGCAATTTTTCTGAAGTCGCCGTCGTGAGACACAAGTATTGTTCCACGATCTTCAGCCACGAATGCCACTAACGGGTCAACTGAACCTTGGGGAATTAAATCACGTATATATTGAGCTTCGCAGCCCAATTCAGTTAATTTCCTGCATACAGATACAGCTACATTTTCATCAAGCATGAAGCGCATAAAGTTATAAGATCAACTCTATGCGCTTTTTGCGAGTCCTTTTTCATGCTCAAGAGCCGCGTCAATGTCTTCTAGGGTAAGTGTAGGATACTCTTCCAGAATCTGAGCTTTTGAGAAGCCGGCATTCACATAACGGCTAATGGTTGCAGTAGGTATTCTTGTACCTGAAATCACCCATGAATTGCGTACAACGAACTTTTGGCGTTCAACCTTTCCGACGCTGTCCGTGTCTCGCTTTTTCAGTTCTTCGACCTTCGCAGTGACTTCGTCAATAACGTCGATAATTGGCAACATCGCTAGTTGACCAGTTTCGGCGCCTTTCACTTCGTTAAGGCCTGGGCGAAAGTAATGAGGCTCTCCTTTTACAACCCAAATGCGGGCGTCGGCCCAATGTACAATACCATCTTTTTCCATCTCTTCCGCTAGTCGCTGCAGCCGAATTATTCCAATTCGATAGGACTGACGAAGCTTGGCAAGTGTGCGAAGCCCTACAGCGTCCCTGAATGAATAAATCCTGCTATATGCACTCGATCTGTCGTCATACGCATATCTAGGAACAAAAAAGCCGCGACGATCCCATGCCCGAAGTTGACCTCTTGAGAGGCCTGTTATTCGGACAATGTGATCTTCAGTAAGTGCAGCTATAATTGTATTTTCGCTTTTCTCCATAATATCCATCTTAGGCTGGAAATGTGGAAATGGTAGGAAAATTGCTGTTCAACCTCTCGTCACCCGCCTCAGCGTCAGATTGATCCGGCCGCCGTTCTTCAGCAGCGTCGAGGAGCCTTTCAGGATCCGGTCGATGCCGTGATAGGCAAGCCGGGCCTCGCCGCCCAGAACGACCACGTCGCCGGAGGCAAGCCGCATGGAGGCCGTCGGGCCCTTGCGGGTGGCACCGCCGATGCGGAAGGTAGCCGTATCGCCGAGCGAAACGGATACGACCGGCGCGTCGAAGGTCTCTTCGTCGCGGTCCTGGTGCAGGCCCATCTTTGCGTCCGGGGCATAGAAATTGATCAGGCAGGCCTCCGCCGGCGGGCTTGCCGGCGCGACCGTCTGCCACAGCTCGCTCAGCATCTGAGGCATCGCCGGCCAGGGTCTGCCCGTGACCGGGTGGGTTGGCTGATAGCGGTAGCCGTTGATGTCGGACACCCAGCCGAGCGGGCCGCAATTGCTCATGCGCACGGAAAACGGCTTGCCGGTGCGCGGCATGACCGGCTGGAACAGCGGGGCTTCCTCCAGAATCTGCCGGATCTGATCGACAAGGATCTCCTGCTGGTCTCTGTCGAATGTACCGGGCAGCAGCCTGAAACCTCCCGGCGGAACAGGTTTTGCGGTCATTGCGGAAAGTTTCCCTGTGATTTTTATCCTAAACTCTCTGCTGGTAACGTTCCTGGAAGAATTGTCGGTCATTAAAATGGCTGACAGCGAAACGGATCGCTCAGGTGTCTTGCAGCAGCAACTTCATCCACCTATATAGCGATCAACGCGCTCTGCGCGACTTCCGGATGTGACTTCCGGATATCTTGTGAGAAGGAACCGAAGGGATGCCGCTGCGGGTCTTTTCGGTTTGCTAGAAAGAGAGGCAAGTTATGGCAAAGGTCATTGGTATCGACCTCGGCACGACCAATTCGTGCGTCGCCGTCATGGACGGCAAGAATGCAAAAGTCATCGAAAATGCGGAAGGCGCACGTACCACGCCTTCGATGGTGGCCTTTTCCGACGACGGCGAACGTCTCGTCGGCCAGCCGGCCAAGCGCCAGGCAGTCACCAACCCCACCAACACGCTGTTCGCGGTCAAGCGCCTGATCGGGCGTCGGTATGACGACCCGACCGTCGACAAGGACAAGGCTCTGGTTCCCTTCAACATCGTCAAGGCAGACAATGGCGATGCGTGGGTGGAAGCCAGCGGCGAGAAGTATTCCCCGTCCCAGGTGTCCGCCTTCATTCTCCAGAAGATGAAGGAAACCGCGGAATCCTACCTCGGCGAAAAAGTGACCCAGGCGGTGATCACCGTTCCGGCCTACTTCAACGACGCCCAGCGTCAGGCCACCAAGGATGCCGGCAAGATCGCAGGCCTTGAAGTCCTGCGTATCATAAACGAGCCGACGGCAGCCGCGCTCGCCTATGGTCTTGATAAGAACGACGGCAAGACGATCGCCGTTTACGACCTTGGCGGCGGCACCTTCGACGTGTCGGTCCTGGAAATCGGCGACGGTGTTTTCGAGGTGAAGTCCACCAACGGCGACACCTTCCTCGGCGGTGAAGACTTCGACATGGTTCTCGTCGACTACCTGGCTTCTGAATTCAAGAAGGACCAGGGCATCGACCTGAAGCAGGACAAGCTGGCCCTGCAGCGTCTGAAGGAAGCGGCCGAAAAGGCCAAGATCGAACTGTCGTCCTCGACCCAGACGGAAGTCAACCTGCCGTTCATCACCGCGGATGCGTCCGGTCCGAAGCACCTGACCTTGAAGCTTACCCGCGCCAAGTTCGAATCGCTGGTCGAAGACCTGGTCAAACGCACGATCGAGCCCTGCAAGGCGGCCCTCAAGGACGCCGGCCTTTCCGCCGGTCAGATCGATGAAGTGGTTCTCGTCGGCGGCATGACCCGTATGCCGAAGATCCAGGAAACCGTTCAGACCTTCTTCGGCAAGGAGCCGCACAAGGGCGTGAACCCGGACGAAGTGGTCGCCATGGGCGCTGCCATCCAGGCCGGTGTTCTGCAGGGTGACGTCAAGGATGTCCTGCTGCTCGACGTGACTCCGCTGTCGCTGGGTATCGAAACCCTCGGCGGTGTCTTCACCCGTCTGATCGACCGCAACACGACGATCCCGACCAAGAAGAGCCAGGTGTTCTCCACCGCTGAAGACAATCAGACGGCCGTGACCATCCGTGTCTTCCAGGGTGAGCGTGAAATGGCAGCGGACAACAAGGTCCTCGGTCAGTTCGACCTGGTCGGCCTGCCGCCGGCACCGCGCGGCGTGCCGCAGATCGAGGTCGCCTTCGACATCGACGCCAACGGCATCGTCAACGTGTCCGCCAAGGACAAGGGCACCGGCAAGGAGCAGCAGATCCGCATCCAGGCCTCCGGTGGTCTCAGCGACGCTGACATCGAACAGATGGTCAAGGACGCCGAAGCCCACGCCGACGAGGACAAGCAGCGCAAGGAGCTGGTGGAAGCGAAGAACCAGGGCGAATCCCTGGTCCACTCCACCGAAAAGTCGCTGAAGGATTATGGCGACAAGGTCAGCGCGGAAGACAAGTCCGCGATCGAAGAGGCTCTGGCCGCTTTGAAGACCGCGCTCGAAGGCGAGGCTCTGGAGGATATCCAGGCCAAGACCCAGGCTCTGGCCGAAGTGTCCATGAAGCTCGGCGAAGCCATGTATCAGGCGTCCCAGGCTGAAGGTGACGACGCTGCCGAAGGCGGCGAAGAAGCGTCGGCCAAGGACGAGGACGTCGTCGATGCAGACTTCGAGGAAGTCAAGGACGACGACCAGAAAGACCAGAAGTCGGCCTAAGCCGAATATAATTGCGGTCTGCGGGCGGACTTTGCCCCGCAGACCGTTTGTCTATTCTCCGATCCTTGAAACTATTTGTAGCCCGCGGCCGAAAGATTGCTGTAGGGATGTACGAATGACAGCGAGCCGACGTAGGCACGGCAAGACTGAGTTATCTTGATGGCCAAACGCGATTTCTATGAAGTTCTGGGTGTTTCGCGCGATGCGGACGAGAAAGCGCTGAAAAGCGCCTATCGGAAGATGGCGATGAAGTATCATCCCGACCGCAATCCGGGCGATGCGGCCGCGGAAGCCAGCTTCAAGGAAGTGAACGAAGCCTATGACACGCTGAAAGATGACCAGAAGCGGGCCGCCTACGACCGTTTCGGCCATGCCGCGTTCGAAAACGGCGGATTTGGCGGCGGCGGTGCCGGGCACGGTGCCGATTTCCATTCCACCATGTCGGATATCTTCGAGGAATTCTTCGGCATGGGCGGCGGTGGCCGGCGCTCAAGCGGGCGCGAGCGTGGCGCCGATCTGCGATACAATCTCGAAATCACTCTGGAAGAAGCATTTTCCGGCAAGACGGTGGAGATCGAGGTTCCCACCAGCGTGACCTGCGAAACCTGTTCGGGTTCCGGCGCCAAACCGGGTAGCAGCCCGACAACCTGCCGGACCTGCGGCGGAGCCGGCCGGGTCCGCGCGGCGCAGGGCTTCTTCACGCTGGAACGCACCTGCCCCTCCTGTCAGGGACGCGGCCAGGTGATCTCCGATCCCTGTACCGATTGCGGCGGCGCCGGGCGCACCACTCAAGAGCGGACGCTTTCGGTCAATATCCCGGCCGGGATCGAGGACGGCACGCGCATTCGCCTTGCCGGCGAAGGCGAGGCTGGCCTGCGCGGCGGACCGGCCGGCGATCTTTACATTTTCCTGTCGCTGAAACCGCACGAACTGTTCCAGAGGGACGGTGCGGATCTTTACTGCCGTGTCCCGATTTCCATGACGACGGCGACGCTCGGCGGGCAGTTCGACGTGCCCACCGTCGACGGCTCGACCAGTCGGGTGAAGGTTCCCGAAGGCACCCAGGCCGGCAAGCAGTTCCGTCTGCGCGCCAAGGGTATGCCGATCATGCGTTCCAGCCAGCATGGCGACATGTATATTCAGGTCACGGTCGAGACGCCGACCAACCTGACCAAGCGCCAGCGTGAACTGCTGGCGGAATTCGAACAGGAAAGTTCCGGTGAAAATCACCCGGAATCCGCCGGGTTCTTTTCAAAGGTCAAGGACTTCATCGATAATCTGGGCGCTTGACGCCGATCACAGCCTTGAAATTGGCCTAATGTCATTCTTAAAGTGCTCGCAGCCACGAGCCGGAGGACCTTTCGTTGTCGCATATGTCGGATTTGGGTTCTGATACCCTGAAAACGAAGGTTCGAAAGGTTCGAGCCTTGAAGGCAAAGGCGATTGACGAAGTCCGATTTCTGAAGTCCTGGATCGAGAACCCCCTCAAGACCGGTGCGGTGTCCCCCTCCGGGCCGGCACTGGCCGCGCGGATGGCGTCTTATCTCGACGTGGCTCCGGGCGCCCGATATGTCGAACTCGGGCCGGGAACCGGTGTGGTCACCAAGGCGATCTTCGACCGCGGCGTCAGCCACAAGAATCTGACGGCGCTCGAATACAGTTCCGAATTCTGCAAGCTTCTGAATTCCCGCTATCCGGGCCTGGATGTCCTGCAGGGCGACGCCTATGCGTTGAAAGGGGAACTCGAGACCCATTTTGGCGTGGCCCCCGACGGCTTGATGGCTGGCCTCGACGGGATCGTTTCGTCCCTGCCGCTGCTGACGCGGCCCGAACCTGCCCGGCTGGCCCTTCTGGAGGAAGCCATGACGCTTTTGAAGCCGGGCGCGCCTTTCATTCAGTTCTCCTACGGCATTTTCCCGCCCGTCCGGCCTTCCTGCGGCACCATAAGCATGACCCCGTCGGAATGGATCTGGAAGAACCTTCCCCCGGCGCGGGTCTGGGTCTATCGCAAGATCCATTGACATTGGCGGCAGGTCTTACCGCGCACTCGGACTTCACCAACCGGACTTCCCTCCCATATTGTGAAGGAGGCATGCATCAAGGCGGCCTTCAAAGGAGATGATATGCGCCAACCCCGGATCCTGACGTTCTCCGGCTCGGCTCGCGCCGGCTCCCTCAATGCGAAACTGGCCGCCCTGGTCGGCAAACACCTGGCTCTTGCGGATGCGGAAGTGACGCATATTTCGCTCAAGGACTATCCGATGCCGATCTATGACGGCGATCTGGAGGCGCAAGACGGTGTGCCGCAGAACGCCCGCAAGCTGAAACGGCTGATGCAGGAAAGCGATGGCGTCTTCATTGCCTGTCCGGAATATAATGCGGGCGTCACGCCGCTTTTGAAGAACACCATCGATTGGGTCAGCCGTGTCAAGGATCCGGGCGAGAAACCCATGGCGGCCTTCAGGTCCCCGGTCTTCGCGATCGGAGCTGCATCGCCCGGGGCATTCGGCGGCATGCGTGGACTGATCGGCATGCGCACGATCCTGGAAGTCGGGCTCGGGGCAATGGTGTTGCCGGAAATGGCCGTCGTCGCACGGGCGGCCCAGGGGTTCGACTCCAAGGGAGACCTTACGGACGACCGTGCGGCAGGTCAGCTTGAGACCCTGGTCAAGTCCCTGTTGCGCCAGACCCGGTTCCAGATGTCCCAAAAGGCCTCGTAAGGCTTCCGTTAACTTGGAATCGTCGGAAGGCCGAATTACATAGGGTCCTGACCCTAGGTCCTGACTAGAGATTTTTAGGCGGCCGGTCCGACCGGACTTCGGCCGGTCTCAGCCCTGATGAGGAAGACATGAGCGATAGCCGCGAACCCGCGACCTGGCATGGCACCACGATCCTGATGATCCGCAAGGGAGGCAAGGTCGTGATTGCCGGCGATGGGCAGGTTTCTCTCGGCCAGACCGTGATCAAGAACACCGCCCGGAAGGTCCGACCCCTTGCCAAGGGCGAGGTGATCGCCGGTTTTGCCGGGGCGACCGCGGATGCCTTCACCCTGTTCGAACGGCTGGAAGCAAAGCTGGAGCAATACCCGGGACAGCTCATGCGCGCCTGCGTCGAGCTGGCCAAGGACTGGCGTACCGATCGGTACCTGCGCCGTCTGGAAGCCATGATGCTGGTTGCCGACAAGCAGGTGTCGCTGGTGCTGACCGGGACCGGCGATGTCCTGGAACCGGAAGGCGGAGTCATGGGCATTGGTTCCGGCGGCAACTATGCCCTGGCGGCCGCCCGGGCTCTGGTGGACAGCGAACACGATGCGGAAACGGTGGCGCGCAAGGCGATGGCGATCGCCGCCGATATCTGCGTCTACACAAATTCCAATGTGCTTGTTGAAACCCTGGACAGCGAGACCTGACGGCGCTCAGGCGCTTCCGTCGTCGCCCAGGGCGATTGACGACCGGTACAACTGACATTCCCTATTTGATGGTAAAGACATGACCGACTTTTCACCCCGCGAGATCGTTTCGGAACTGGACCGCTACATCGTTGGCCAGAAAGACGCCAAGCGCGCGGTGGCGATCGCGCTGCGCAACCGCTGGCGGCGACAGCAGCTCGAAGGCCAGATGCGCGAAGAGGTCCTGCCGAAGAACATCCTGATGATCGGCCCGACCGGCGTGGGCAAGACGGAAATTTCCCGCCGGCTGGCAAAGCTCGCCAATGCGCCGTTTGCAAAGGTGGAGGCGACGAAATTCACCGAGGTCGGTTATGTGGGCCGCGACGTGGAACAGATCGTCCGTGATCTCGTGGAGGCCGGAATCGCCCTGGTGCGCGCCGAAAAGCGCGAGGCGGTGAAAGCCAAGGCGCATCTTCTGGCCGAGGAACGGGTGCTCGATGCGCTGGTTGGAACCAGTGCCAGTCCCGCAACCCGTGAAAGCTTCCGCAAGAAGCTGCGCGATGGCGAGATGGACGACAAGGAAATCGAGATCGAAGTCCGTGCGCAGCCCCAGATGCCGAGCTTCGATCTTCCTGGCATGCCCGGCGCGAGCGTCGGCGTGATGAACGTCTCCGATCTGCTCGGCAAGGCCTTTGGCGGTCAGACCAAGACCAAACGGACGACGGTGAGCGAATCTTATGAATTCCTGATCAACGAGGAATCCGACAAGCTGCTCGACGAGGACAAGATCACGCAGAAAGCCGTGTCGCTGGTGGAAAATTCCGGCATCGTCTTCCTCGACGAGATCGACAAGATCTGCGCGCGCGAGGGCCGTGCCGGTGCCGACGTCTCCCGCGAAGGCGTGCAGCGCGACCTGTTGCCGCTGATCGAGGGAACCGTGGTTTCCACCAAACACGGACCGGTAAAGACAGACCACATTCTCTTCATCGCCTCCGGCGCCTTCCATGTCGCCAAGCCGTCCGACCTTTTGCCGGAACTGCAGGGCCGGTTGCCGATTCGCGTCGAACTCAGGGCTTTGACCAAGGAAGACTTCCGCGCGATCCTGACCGAACCCGAGGCAAGTCTGATCAAGCAGTATGTGGCTCTGATGAAGACGGAAAATCTGGACCTGTCCTTCACCGAAGACGCGATCGAGGAGATTGCCTCGGTCGCCGTCGACCTCAATGCGTCCATTGAGAATATCGGTGCGCGCCGGCTGCAGACTGTGATGGAGCGGATCCTGGACGAAATCTCCTTCACCGCTCCCGACCGGGACGGTGAAACCGTCGAGATCACGGCGGACTATGTCCGGGAAAACATCGGTGAATTGGCGAAGAACGTCGATTTGTCCAAATTCATTCTCTAAGTCCCTGCCAGAGAACAGTTCGTTCAGACAGGTGCAGCGCCATGTCACAGGCGCGGGACTGTTCATGACCCTCTCGTCCTGCTTGCAGGCGGGCGCGGCGGATGGCAGCATGCGTCTATGGTAGCGATCAGAAAGAGCAACGAGGAAGGTCACCGCCGGAAGTTTCTGGTGGTGGTCGACGATACGCCGGAATGTGACCGCGCGATCGTCTATGCCGCCAAACGGGCGGCGCGGACGAGCGGGATCGTAACGCTTTTGTTCGTGGTCGCCCCCGGCGACTTCCAGCACTGGCTCGGTGTTGAGGACATCATGCGCGCGGAGGCCACGGAAGAGGCCGAGGCGACGCTTGCCAAGGCGTCGGAACGGGTACGCTCCGTCGCGAAAACCGAACCGGAGACTGTCATCCGGGAGGGTAACAAGGCCGAAGCGGTTCTGGACCTGATCGAGGCTGACACGGATATCGCCATTCTCGTTCTGGCGGCTGGAACGAGTTCGGAAGGACCCGGGCCTCTGGTGTCGTCCATCGCCGGAAAATCGGCCGGCGACTTTCCGATCCCTGTGACGATCGTGCCTGGAAACCTGGACGACGATTCGATCGCAGCACTGGCCTGATGCCGTCCGGACATGAAAGAGGTTCGCCCCCGAGGGGTTGATATTTCACGTCACGGGTATATCTACATTTTAATTATTCCAAAGTGCGCTCATATGGGTTAGTACTTATCATCGTATTTTTACGATGAGCAGACGGAAGCCAACAGGACAGGCGCGGCCACAACGCCGCAGGGACACGATATGTTTATTCAGACGGAAGCAACACCGAATCCGGCAACCCTGAAATTCCTGCCCGGGCGGGTCGTCCTGCCGGAAGGAACCTACGACTTCCGCTCGTCCGCCGATGCGGCCGCTTCTCCGCTTGCGGAAAAGCTGTTCCAGGTTCCCGGCGTGGTGGCGATCTTTTTCGGCCACGATTTCATCACCGTCACCAAGGACGACACGGACTGGCAGCACATGAAGCCCGCCATCCTCGGGGCGATCATGGAACAGTTCATGTCCGGCCAGCCGGTGATGGCGACCGGTCAGGCCGAAGACCTTGAAGACGGCGAATTCTTCGAGCAGACCGACGAAGACACCGTGAACGTCATCAAGGACCTGCTGGAAACCCGGGTGCGTCCGGCTGTGGCGCAGGATGGTGGCGATATCACCTTCAAGGGCTTCAAGCAGGGCGTGGTCTATCTGTCAATGCGCGGAGCCTGCGCAGGTTGCCCGTCGTCTACAGCGACCCTACAGCACGGCATTCAGAACCTGCTGAAGCATTTCGTGCCGGAAGTGCAGGAAGTCCGCCCGATCTAAGTGCGAATCGCTCCAGGAAATTCCTTTCCGTAAAAGAGGTTGGGCCCGGTGCTTCGCCGGGCCTTTTCGTGTTCGTGCTGTCCTCGTACATGTTTTCGCGGTTACAAGCCCAACCTTCGGGCTAAGTCCAAAGCGCATCTGGACGGGTGCCGAGGACACGGGTAATGGAAACGGACCATGCGCGTTCTTGCCATCGATACCGCCCTTGCGAATTGTGCCGTTGCCGTCTGCGATGACAGCGCCGCGACCCCGTGTCTGGAGGTCAGTAGCGAGGAAATCGGCCGGGGCCACGCGGAAAAGCTGATGGATATGATCAGTGAGGTCATGGCCGAATCCTCCACCGCGTTCACCGATCTCGACCGGGTGGTGGTCACGACCGGTCCGGGCAGTTTCACCGGATTGCGCGTCGGTCTGTCCGTTGCCCGCGGGTTTGGTCTCGTTCTCGGAAAGCCGGTCGTCGGCGTGACCACGCTCGCAGCCCTTGCCTGCGCTGCGGCAAACGACCCGAAAGCCGGGTCATCGATCCTGGTGGCGCTGACGGGAAAAGGCGAGGAAGTCTACTGCCAGACGTTTAACGGCCATGGCGAACCCGCCGGCGAACCCGCTGTGCGGACCCTGACCGATCTGCGGACAAGTTTGCCTGCCGATGTGAGTTTTGCCGGTTCGGCGGCCCGTGCGGTGGCGGAAGCGGCGGGATACGGACAGGAGCGGATCTTGTCGGAATGCGGCTATCCGGATATCAGGGATGTTGCGCGGCTTGGAATTTCGGCCGATCCGAAACAGGCGGCCCCCGTTCCGCTTTACCTGCGGCCGCCCGAGGCCTCGCCGGCGAAATCGGGAAGGATTGAAAGGCGATGAGTTTCTGGTGGTTCCGGACGGCACCGCCTGTCGTTGAGGACGCGCTGGATGAAGATCTGCCGAGGCTCGCAGAAATCCACGCAAAGTCCTTTGCCCACGACTGGGATGCGGAGGAACTGGCGCGCCTGAAAGCGCAGTCGGGCGTTTCGGTGACCGTCGCCCGCCGGGCAAGCCCTTATGGCACGCGCAATCCGCTCGGATTTCTGATCCTGCGCCAGGCCGCCGACGAGGCGGAAGTGATCACCATTGCAGTCGATCCGCGGTATCGCGGCCGCGGGGTTGCCCGGAAACTGATGAAGGACGGCATGTTCCGCCTTTACGGCGACCGTTGCGCCAGTCTGTTTCTGGAAGTCGACGCCGCCAACGAGCCGGCCCTTCAGCTCTACAAAACCCTCGGTTTCCGTCAGGTCGGCGAGCGCAAGGGCTATTATCGTTCCGGCGATGGGGATGGCACCGCGCTTGTCATGCGCGTGGATCTTCGCTAATCGCTTGTGTCACATGACCGATGATCGAGGCAGGAGCAATGGCCCAGATTAAGGCAGTCCTGACGATCCTCGCCTTGACGGTCGTCTCCCTTGTCCTGATCCCCCTGCAGTGGCTGGCGATGAAGGCCGGCCATCCCGTTCAGCGCAAGCTGCCGCATCTCTGGCATGTGATCGCGACCCGTCTTGTCGGTATCCGTATTCATCAGGAAGGAAAGCCGACCGGAGACCGTCCGCTGCTGATCACGGCGAACCATGCCTCCTGGGTCGACATCACGGTCGTTGGCTCATTGATGCCGCTATCCTTCATTGCCAAGTCGGAAGTCTCCGGCTGGCCGATTTTCGGGCTGTTTGCAAAGCTGCAGAGAACGGTGTTCGTCAACCGGACCCGGAGGACCGAAACCGGCCGGACCGCGGATGAAATCGCACGGCGCATGGCGGAGGGCGACGCCATGGTGCTTTTCGCCGAAGGGACTTCGAACGACGGCAATTCGGTGCTGCCGTTCCGCTCCGCCCTGCTGGGAGCGGCGACCCGGGCGCTCGGCGATGACGGCAAGGTCTGGGTCCAGCCCCTGTCGGTCGCCTACAGGAGCCTGCACGGGCTGCCGATGGGCCGCCAGTTTCGGCCCCATGTCGCCTGGTACGGCGACATGGAACTTGCCGGTCATCTCTGGGGCGTCTTTACCGAAGGCGCGCTCGATGTGCTGGTCACCTGGGGCGAGCCGGTGGAGGTGGACGCAACGACGGACCGCAAGGCGCTGACCCGGGATCTTGAGGCGGCTGTCAGGGCCATGACCGTCGCGTCGCTGACGGGCGCAGGCGAACGGCGGCAAGATTCTGCCGAAAACCCGCCCGCTTCCCTATTCTCAAGCGAGGAAAAACCGGTTAAAGCAGGCGCAGAACAGTGAGGGCGCTGAACGAGCGCCGGAGAATGCGTGCATACGGGACCTTGAGGTCCGATCGGCCGCTAACCATCTACCGAAGATCTCAGAGAGTGTGAGCTATGCGGACCAACCGTCCGGAAGTTGAAATCGTTGAAGCCCCAGCCCGGGACGAGACCGGCACCAACCGGAAGCGGAAGGTCTTTGTGCGGACCTACGGCTGCCAGATGAACGTCTATGACAGCGACCGCATGACCGACGTGCTTGCACCAGAGGGCTTTCAGACGACCGAGGATCTGGAAGACGCCGATCTGGTGATCCTGAATACCTGCCACATTCGGGAAAAGGCCGCCGAAAAAGTCTATTCCGAGCTTGGCCGCATCCGGAAGGTCAAGGAAGAGCGGGCACGCCAGGGCAAGGACATGATGGTCGGCGTCGCCGGCTGTGTCGCCCAGGCGGAAGGCGAGGAAATCGCCCGCCGCGCGCCCATCGTCGATCTGGTGATCGGTCCGCAGAGCTATCACCGCCTGCCGGGCCTTCTGGCGAAGGCCGGCTCCGGCGAAAAGATCGTCGAAACCGAATTCGACATCGACGCGAAATTCGCGCACCTGTCTGAACAGGCCGCCGCGCCGGTGAAAAAGCGTCCGCCGGCAGCGTTCCTGACCGTGCAGGAAGGCTGCGACAAGTTCTGCACCTTCTGTGTCGTTCCTTACACCCGCGGTGCCGAGGTGTCCCGGTCTGTGGAGCAGATCGTCACCGAAGCGGAGCAGATGGCAGCATCCGGCGTCCGGGAAATCACGCTTCTCGGCCAGAACGTGAATGCGTGGCACGGCGAAGGGGCCGACGGAAAAGCTTGGGGCCTTGGTCGGCTGCTGCGCCGGCTGGCGGAGATCGACGGCCTCGACCGGCTGCGCTACACGACCAGCCATCCGCGCGACATGGACGACGAATTGATCGCGGCGCACCGGGAGCTCAAGTCCCTGATGCCCTATCTGCATCTGCCGGTTCAATCCGGGTCCGACCGGATCCTGAAGGCGATGAACCGCCGCCATACCCGCGACGACTATTTCCGCCTGATCGACCGGATCAGGCAAGCCGCACCCGATATCGCCCTTTCCGGCGACTTCATTGTCGGCTTCCCGGGCGAAACGGATCAGGACTTCGAGGATACGATGGACCTGATCCGGCGGGTCGAATACGGATCCGCCTTTTCGTTCAAATACAGCTCGCGGCCCGGCACGCCCGGCGCAACCATGGACGATCAGGTGCCTGAAGACGTCAAGAGCGCACGGCTTGCCGCCCTTCAGGACCTCGTCGCCGCGCAGCAAAAAGCCTTTAACGCGTCGCGGCTTGGCATGACCTGCGACGTGCTTCTGGAGCGCAAGGGCCGCAATCCCGGCCAGTTGGTCGGAAAGTCGCCCTGGCTGCAGGCGGTTCAGCTCTATGCGCCGGAAAATCTGATCGGCAGCATACAAGCGGTGGAAATCATCGAGATCGGTGCCAATTCGCTGTTCGGACGGCTGATTGAAAGGCAAGATGAAAGCGGATCAAACCGTCCAGGCGCCATCAAGGAGGCGGCATTTGACGCGTGACAGCCAAGTAACGGCTCGCAAGGGTTCGGACACATCAGCGGTTCCGGCATCCGACATGACGCATATCGTTCTCGCGTTCGAAGACAACAGGCTCATCGGTGATCTCTTCGGCCAGTTCGACCAGAACCTCGCTCTGATCGAACAGCGGCTCGGTATCGATGCGGTTGCACGCGGCAATCAGGTCACTTTAAAGGGAAGCCACGCGGGCTGCGCCCAGGCGCGCACCGCACTTGAGGCGCTTTATCAGCGCCTGCAGCAGGGCCACGAGGTGCACCCCGGAGATGTCGACGGCGCATTGCGCATGGCGGCGGCCGCAGAGGCGCAACTGCCATTGCCGACCCTGGAGCCGAAGTCCCGTCTCGCCTTCGCGCAGATTTCTACCCGGCGCAAGACGATTGTCGCGCGCACGCCGACCCAGGATGCCTATATCCGCTCCATGGACCGCGCCGATCTCGTCTTTGGGACCGGACCTGCCGGAACAGGCAAGACGTTTCTGGCCGTTGCCTATGCGGCGGCCCTGATCGAGCGCGGCGATGCCACGCGCCTGATCCTGTCCCGCCCGGCCGTGGAAGCGGGCGAACGCCTGGGCTTCCTGCCAGGCGACATGAAGGAAAAGGTCGATCCTTATCTCCGCCCGCTCTACGACGCGCTCTATGAAATGATGCCGCCGGAAAAGGTCGATCGGGGCCTGCAGTCGGGCATGATCGAGGTCGCGCCGCTCGCCTTCATGCGCGGCCGCACACTCTCCAATGCGGTTGTGCTGCTCGACGAGGCGCAAAACACCACGTCGATGCAGATGAAGATGTTCCTGACCCGTCTTGGCGAGGGGTCGAAGATGATCGTCACCGGCGATCCGAGCCAGGTCGATCTGCCGCCGGGCCAGATGTCAGGCCTGCGCGAGGCGCTTTCGCTGCTGACGGACGTCGAAGGCGTGGCTCATGTCCGCTTTACCGAGGCCGACGTGGTCCGGCACGAACTCGTGGCCCGGATCGTGACAGCCTATGACAATGCCTCGCGTGAGGTGTTGCAGGAGCGCGAGCGCCGCCGGTCCGGCGGGGCGGAAGCGGCACAATGACGGCGCAGGCGGCAGATCCGCGACAGGCTCTGCCGGAAGACTTACAGATCGACCTCAGCATCGAGGCCGGTGACTGGCCGAAGGAAACGGTTCTTGAAGAGCTTTGTACCCGTGCCATCGGCTGTGCTTTCAGCACCGGGAAGCTACTTGCGGTTCCCGGTTCCGAAGTGTCGCTTCTGTTCACCGACGATGCCTCGATCAGGGAATTGAACCGCCGCTGGCGGGAAAAAGACAAGCCGACCAATGTGCTGTCCTTTCCCGGCAGTGAGCCGGAGGGCGAGATCTACGGACCCATGCTCGGCGATATCGTTCTGGCAAGTGAAACCGTTCACCGCGAAGCGGACGAATTGGCAATTGAATTTGCCGATCACCTTACCCATCTGATTGTTCACGGAATTCTTCATCTTTTCGACTATGATCATCAGGAAGAAGACGAGGCCGAGGCGATGGAACAGCTTGAAAGGACGATCCTTGCAAAGCTGGATATTGCCGATCCCTATCAGGACAGGCCACTGCTTGCCGATGAAAATTGAGCCGGGCCATTTCAACCTCCTTTATGAGTCTACGACCTAGATTGACGATATGACTGCTTCAGACGCCCGAAGTCCCGAAACGTCTCCCGCGCAATACGAAAGCGCGGCTAAACAGGATGCCGAAGACCCGCAACAGAGCGGGCCGCCGAAAAAGGCGGCCATCTGGAATACGGTCAGGCGGATTTTTGGCATGGGCCGATCAACCGGAAGCCTGCGGGAAAACCTCGAAGACGAACTTGCCAGAGAAGGCAGCGGCGACACGGCCTTTTCGCCGGAAGAACGCATGCTTCTTGGCAATATCCTGCGCCTGAGAGAGTTACGCGTCGACGATGTGATGATCCCCCGGGCGGATATCGATGCCGTCGAGAGCAGTTCCAGTCTTTCCCGTGTGATGGAACTGTTTGAGGAAAGCAGTCATTCGCGCATGCCGGTCTATGAGGAAACCCTCGACGATCCGCGTGGCATGATCCACATCAAGGACCTCATGGCTTTCATCGCCGCGCGCGCGGCCGTCAACGATGACAAGCCCGACACTTCCGGTGAGGAGGACGAGGAAACCCCACCGCGCGGCCATAATCTGCGGGAACTGGATCTGTCCCGTGTCGATCTGTCGGGATCGCTGAAGGCAGCGGGACTTGTCCGCGAGTTGCTGTTTGTGCCGCCCTCCATGCCGGCGACGGATCTCATGGCGAAGATGCAGGCGGACCGGATCCAGATGGCGCTGGTCATCGATGAATACGGCGGAACAGACGGTCTCGTCTCCCTGGAAGATCTCGTGGAAGAAGTCGTCGGTGACATCGAGGACGAGCACGACGAGGACGAGGAGGCGATGCTGGCTGAAACCGGGGACGGCGGCTGGATCGCGGACCCGAGGCTTCCGTTGGAGGATCTCGACGAGACCCTGGGCACCCAATTCGCAACCGGTGAGATTTCCGAAGACGTCGACACGCTCGGCGGCTTGCTGTTCGTGTCGATCGGACGAGTGCCGGTCCGCGGCGAACTTCTGGCCGCTCCCGGTCTGCCGGGTTACGAGTTCGAGGTGCTGGATGCGGATCCGCGCCGGATCAAGCGCCTGCGCATCCGTCGCCGCAAGCTTGATGGCAGACTGCCGGAGCAGCGCAGGCGGGCGAAGAAACCCGAAGCTTCGACAAGTTCAGGCCAACCGCCGGCAGACGAATAAACGCCAATTCCCGATCGACGATCGTTGTGCTCCAATCCGGGACTTGACCCCGGTTTGTGTGCGGCGCAAAGCTCTGGTGCAGAGCGATTCGGCCGGGAATTGAAAGCGATGGAGCGTAGCCTTGGGGCTTTGATGGCGGTGCCCAACGCCTGCCTGCTTGCCTGGGGTTGGCGCAGGCGTGGCCTGGCTTTCGCCGCGGGCGGCGTATCGGCATTCGCGCTCCCGCCCTATGGCTGGTTTCCCCTTCTGTTTGTGACAATTCCCGCTCTGGTGTGGCTGTTGGACGGGGCGATTGAAACCGGTGCCCGGCAATCCGCCTTGAGGCGTGTCGCATCGGGGTTTTCCATCGGATGGTGGTTCGGGTTCGGATATTTCCTGGCCGGTCTGTGGTGGATCGGCAGCGCTTTTCTTGTCGAAGCCGACCGATTTGCCTGGATGATACCCTTTGCGGTCCTGGCCATGCCCGTGGGCCTTGCGCTCTTCACCGCGGTCGGGACCGCGCTGGCTGCTCTCTTGTGGACCGAGCGCTGGAGCCGGGTTCTGGCGCTGGCGCTGTTCCTGTCGCTTGCCGACTGGGTACGGGGCCATGTTCTGACGGGCTTTCCCTGGAACGCGTTCGGCTATGCGTTCTCCAAGCCCCTCGTCCTGGCGCAGACGGCGAGCCTGATCGGCATCTATGGCCTGAGCTTTCTGGTCCTGCTGACCTTTGCATTGCCGGCGGTGCTGGCCGATCACAAGCCACTGCGCGTCCGGATCACCGGCCTCGCGGCCTCTCTTTCTCTGCTTGCCGCAATGGCGGTCTTCGGCTTCGTTCGCCTTGATCTTGTCGCGGATCCGGGTTTCAGCGATGTGGATGTGCGTGTTGTCCAGCCGTCTATCGCCCAGACAGAGAAATGGGTGCCGGAGAACAAGGACTGGATCTTCGATACCTATCTGGATTTGACCCAAAAGCCGCTCGGCGGAACTGCCCGGGTCGGTCACGACCGGCTGATCGTCTGGCCGGAGTCCGCCGTTCCCTTCCTTCTGACCCACGAACCGGGAGCGCTTTACCGGATTTCGCAGACGCTTCCGCCGCAGACCATGCTGATCACCGGCGCGATCCGGTTCGAGCGGTCGAGCGACGGGCCGGCCTATTACAACAGCGTCTATCTGATCGATCCGAACGGCGAGGTTCAGGACGTCTACGACAAGGTCCATCTGGTTCCGTTCGGCGAGTATCTGCCCTTGCGGTCGCTGCTCCAGAGTCTGGGTCTGGAGCAGCTTGTGGACGTGCCGGGGACTTTTCATGCAGGCCTCAGACACCGCGTCATGGTGCCGCAGACGGCTCCGTCGTTTCTGCCGCTGGTCTGTTACGAGGCAATCTTCCCGGATTTCGCAGGCGCTTCCGATACCCGCCCGGGGTTCCTGTTGAATGTAACCAACGATGCCTGGTTCGGCGATACGCCGGGACCGCATCAGCATTTCGCCCAGGCCCGGATGCGGGCAATCGAGCAGGGCATCCCGCTCGTAAGAGCTGCAAACACCGGGATTTCCGCAGTCATAGACGCGAAAGGGCGGGTGCTCGATCTGCTGCCTCTTCTGTCCAGGGGCGTCATCGACAGCAGATTACCCGAACGTTTACCTATGACACTTTACGCAGGGTATGGTGACGTGATCTTTATGATATTTTCAATTTTAAGTTTTGGTTTACTTTCAAAACATCGATACAACCCGGCTTCGCGTAGAAATTGATTTTTCTGTTTGGGGAATGTGAATGCCCTGTGATACAACCGTGATATTGCTTCGGATGACGAAGCGCGGTGAAGCGTGCTTACTGTGTCGAGATCATTTTGATCAAGTGCGTGGGGGTAGGTGCTTGTTCATCCGTTTCAAATGGAGAACTCGGCGGAAATTCGCCGATTAATAAAGAAAGACCAAAGACCCATGCCCAGCAAAAAGGCACCAAATCCGATTGATATTCATGTCGGAAGCCGGGTTCGGCTTCGCCGCATGATGCTTGGAATGAGCCAGGAAAAGCTTGGAGAAGCTTTAGGCATCACGTTCCAGCAGATTCAGAAATACGAAAAAGGCACCAACCGGATCGGTGCAAGTCGCCTTCAGCATATCGCAACGATTTTGAAAGTACCCGTTGCGTTCTTCTTCGAAGATGCGCCGGGTACGCCTGAAGAAGCCGAGGGCTTTGGCGAATCTCAACCCACGTCCTATGTGGTCGATTTCCTTTCCTCCTCCGAAGGCCTGTCTCTCAATAAGGCCTTCGTCCGCATTGAAGACCCCAAAGTTCGCCGTAGAATTGTGGATCTGGTCCGTTCTTTGGCCGGTGACGACTAAGAAATTCGGCTTCGCGCTTGACGTGGGGAAGAACTTTCAGGATTGATGCGCATTGAAGCGGCGAGTTCATTCGCCGCTTCAGTCATATTCATTCCCAGAAGGACGATAGCCAATGGCCCGTCAAGATTATCTCTTCACCTCTGAATCCGTATCGGAAGGACATCCGGACAAAGTCTGCGATCGCATTTCCGATGCCGTTGTCGATGCATATCTGAGCGAAATGCCCGAAGCGCGTGTTGCCTGCGAAACGCTGGCGACGACAAACCGCATCGTGATCGCCGGCGAAACCCGTGGTCCGAACACCATTACCAAGGACTACATCGCGCATCTGGCCCGCATGGCGGTGAAGGATATCGGTTACGAGCAGGAAGGGTTCCATTGGGAGACCTGTGACGTCGCAGTTCACCTCCATGCCCAGTCCGCTCATATCGCGCAGGGCGTCGATGCGGCGGACAACAAGGACGAAGGCGCGGGCGACCAGGGCATCATGTTCGGTTACGCCTGCCGCGAAACGCCGGAACTGATGCCGGCCCCGATCCTGTATTCCCACAAGATCCTGAAGACCCTTGCCGAAGCCCGCAAATACGGCAACGCCAGTGTCCTGGGCCCGGATGCGAAAAGCCAGGTCACGGTCCGTTACGAAAACGGCAAGCCGATGGAAGTCACCTCCATCGTTCTGTCGACTCAGCACCTCGACGAAACCATGACCTCCGACGACGTGCGCAAGGTGGTCGAACCCTACATTCGTGAAACGCTGCCGGCCGGCTGGATCACCGACGGCACCGAATGGCACGTCAATCCGACCGGTGCCTTCGTCATCGGCGGACCGGACGGCGACTGTGGCCTGACCGGCCGCAAGATCATCGTCGACACCTATGGCGGTGCGGCTCCGCATGGCGGTGGCGCCTTCTCCGGCAAGGATCCGACCAAGGTGGACCGTTCGGCCGCCTATGCGTCGCGCTATCTGGCCAAGAACGTCGTGGCCGCCGAATTGGCCGACAAGTGCACCATCCAGCTGTCCTATGCCATCGGCGTTGCGGATCCGCTGTCGGTTTATGTCGATCTGCACGGAACCGGCAACTGCGACGAAGCCAAGCTCGAAAAGGCTCTGCGCGAAGTCATGGGTCTCACCCCGCGCCGTATCCGCGAGCATTTGAAGCTCAACAACCCGATCTACGAGCGCACCGCGGCTTACGGCCATTTCGGCCGTGACCCGGATGCGGACGGTGGGTTCTCCTGGGAAAAGACCGATCTGGTCGATGCCCTGAAGACCGCTATGGGCTAAGGCCCGATCCGACGACAAAGATGGAAAGCGTTCCGCCGGCCCCGTTACGGGCCGGCGGAACCGTATAAGCCAAGCCATGCCATGACCGATCGTTACGAAGGCGCCTTTTTCGGCCGGCGCAAGGGAAAACCGCTCAGCCCCAAGCGCAGCGCGCTGATGGAAAACGAGCTGCCCCGCCTGGGCCTGGACCTGACCGCCCCGCCACCGGATGACCTTGCCACGCTGTTCACCGTGCCGGTGCGCGAAGTCTGGCTGGAAGTGGGTTTTGGCGGCGGCGAGCATCTGCTGCACCGCGCGCGGGAAAATCCGGACATCGGTTTCATCGGCGTTGAACCTTTCATCGGCAGCATGGCGAAGACGGTCAGTGCGATTGTGGACGAGGGGATTGAGAATATCCGCCTCCATGACGACGATGCCGTCGATGTTCTCGACTGGTTGCCCGAAGCGTCTCTGGATCTTGCCTATCAACTCTACCCGGATCCGTGGCCCAAGAAGCGCCACTGGAAACGCCGCTTCGTCAATGCCGCGAACCTGGACCGTTATGCTAGGGTGTTGAAGCCGGGTACCGAGTTCCGCTTCGCAAGCGACATCGATACCTATGTGGACTGGACCCTGCGCCATTGCCACGACCATGCGTCCTTCGAGTGGACGGCGGAATGCGCCGACGACTGGCGCAGGCCCTGGGCCGGCTGGCCCGGCACGCGCTACGAGGCCAAGGCCCTGCGTGAAGGCCGGGTGCCGCGCTATTTGACTTTCCGGCGGGCGCGCACCACCTAAAAGGCGACCGAAGCGGGTTAGCCCTTGCGTTTTGCTGTTGTTTGACTGTATACAGTCGTTGTTTCACCTCAGTCGGCTTATATGGCGGTATTGAGAGTGGGCCCGCAGGGGACCCGCTCTTTTTTGCATACAGGGCTTGCTGAGATTGATCGGCGGAAGGCTGCGAACACGCGCCGGCTGCCGGTTTGGATCCCGGTTCTTTGCTGGATTGACGGGATGTTGCAGGAGTAGGGCGTGAGCGCAAACGAAGCGAGAATCATAACGGAGCAGGGGCTGGATGCCCGTGTAGCCGCTATTGTGGAACCGGTGATCGAGGATCTCGGCTACCGCCTCGTGCGCACAATGATCAGCGCGGCCAACGGCTGCACGCTGCAGATCATGGCAGAACGCCCCGACGGCACCATGACCGTCGAAGATTGCGAAACCATCAGCCGGGCCGTTTCGCCGGCCCTCGATGTGGAAGACCCGATCAACCGGGCCTATCACCTGGAGATCTCGTCTCCGGGGATCGATCGACCGCTGGTTCGTGCGAGTGATTTCGAGCGTTGGGCCGGCCATGAAGTCAAGGTCGAACTCGCCGTGATGCTCGACGGCCGCAAACGGTTCCGCGGCACGCTGCTGGGCGTGAAGGACGGAGCGGCACTTGTCCGCCTCGCGGATGTGCGCAAGGACGAACAGGATACTTTCGAACTGCCTCTGGAAGATATCGGCGAAGCCAAGCTGGTACTGACGGATGATCTGATTACTGCTGCGCTGAAAGCGGAAAAAGCGGCTCTGGCCGCGCGGGGCGCGCAGATGGAAACTGAAAGCAAGGCCAACTGAGGAAGCACCCTGCGCATTGGGGCTTCCGACTAAACAAAAGCGCGTCATGCGGAAATTGAGACGTGCAAGAGGAGTGGATTGAATGGCTATCAGCGCGAACCGGCTGGAACTGCTGCAAATCGCCGACGCGGTTGCCAGGGAAAAGTCGATTGACCGCAACATCGTCATCACGGCGATGGAGGATGCGATCCAGAAGGCTGCCCGGTCCCGCTACGGTACCGAGACGGAAGTGCGTGCCGAGATCAATGCCAAGACCGGTGAAATCCGTCTCCAGCGTCTCCTGCAGGTCGTCGAAGCCGTCGAAAACGTTTCGACCGAAATCTCCCTCGACGATGCGCGCGCCCGCAACCCGGAAGCAACCCTCGGCGATTTCATTGCCGAGCCGCTGCCGCCGCTCGATTTCGGCCGTATCGCGGCGCAGTCCGCCAAGCAGGTGATCGTGCAGAAGGTGCGCGAAGCCGAGCGTGACCGCCAGTACGAGGAATTCAAGGACCGGGTCGGCGAAGTCGTCAACGGCGTGGTCAAGCGGGCCGAATACGGCAACGTGATCGTGGATCTCGGCCGCGGCGAAGGCATTGTCCGTCGTGACGAACTGATCCCGCGCGAAGCCTTCCGAACCGGCGACCGTATCCGCGCCTATATCTACGACGTGCGCCGCGAGCAGCGCGGTCCGCAGATCTTCCTGTCGCGGACCCATCCGCAGTTCATGGCAAAGCTCTTTGCCCAGGAAGTGCCGGAAATCTACGACGGCGTCATCGAGATCAGGTCTGTCGCCCGTGATCCGGGCTCGCGTGCGAAGATCGCCGTGATCTCCAAGGACAGCTCGATCGATCCGGTCGGCGCCTGTGTCGGGATGCGCGGTAGCCGTGTGCAGGCCGTGGTCGGCGAACTGCAGGGCGAGAAGATCGACATCATTCCGTGGAACGAAGATCCGGCGACCTTTATCGTCAACGCCCTCCAGCCAGCCGAAGTCGCCAAGGTCGTTCTTGATGAAGACGCGGAACGCATCGAGGTGGTCGTTCCCGACGAACAGCTGTCGCTCGCCATTGGCCGTCGCGGCCAGAACGTGCGTCTGGCGTCCCAGCTCACTGGCTGGGCCATCGACATCATGACCGAGCAGGAAGAATCCGAGCGTCGCCAGAAGGAATTCCAGGAACGCTCGCAGCTCTTCATGGATGCGCTCAACGTCGACGAGATGGTCGGCCAGCTGCTGGCCACCGAAGGCTTTACTTCCGTGGAAGAAGTGGCCTATGTCGATCTGGACGAAATCGCCATGATCGAAGGTTTCGACGGGGAAACCGCGGAAGAGATCCAGGCGCGTGGCCGCGATTATCTGGAAGAGCTGGAAGCCAATCTCGACAAGGAACGCATCGAACTCGGTGTTTCCGACGATCTGCGGTCCATCGACGGCATGACCACGGCGATGATGGTCGCGCTTGGCAAGGACGACATCAAGACCATGGAAGACCTTGCGGGCTGTGCGGCGGACGATCTGGTCGGCTGGACCGAACGCAAGGATGGCGAAACCAAGCGGTTTGAAGGCTCCTTGAGCGGTATGGACCTGTCGCGGGCCGAAGCTGAAACCATGGTGATGGCTGCGCGCGTTGCCGCCGGCTGGATTACCGAGGAAGAGCTGGCTGCAATGTCCGCTGAAGCCGAGGCTGAAGAAGTCGAGGAAGTCGAAGAGGCGGAAACCGAAGCAGCACCCGCGGGTGCAATTCTGAACGGCTGAACGGGCCGATCGCAAGCAATCCGGCCGGAGAGAGTGGGTGCCAAAAAAGAACGAACCGACGGAACGGCAATGTGCCGTGAGCCGCAAGGTACTTCCGGTGGATCGTTTGATACGCTTCGTTCTCGACCCGGAAGGCCGGGTGGTGCCGGATCTGAAACGCAGGCTCCCCGGACGGGGCGTCTGGATTACCGCGGCGCAGGACACCGTTTGTGCCGCGGAAAAGGAGAAGAAACGGGTATTCGGCAGAGGCTTCAAGTGTGAGGCCCTGGTGGAGCCGGGGCTTGCGGAGCAGATAGATGCTCTCATGGAAAAGAACGCCCTGCAGGCGTTGTCCATGACCCGCAAGGCCGGTGAACTGATTACCGGTTTTTCGAAAGTGGAAGCGGCTCTGCGGCGCGACGAGGTCGCTGGGCTCATTCATGCCTCGGACGCAGCCGAGGATGGAATTCGTAAGCTGACGGCGGTGGCCGCCAGCCGATTTGACACCGTAAACGGACTTTCCGTCGTCCGTTTGTTCGATTCGACTCAATTGGATTTGGCATTGGGTCGGTCAAATGTGATACATGCTGCACTGCTTGCGGGGCCGGCGAGCGAAAACTTCCTGTCGCAAGTGCGCGAACTGGAAGCATTCCGGTCGAATTCCGCCGCAGACGAACAAGGCAACCCAGGCAGTGCGGTTGCGCAGGACTGAAGGCAATATGAGCGATACGAAGAACCCAGGCGACAAGACAATCAGCGTTGAGCGCAAGACGCTCGGCCTCAAGCGGAGTGGTGGCGATCAGGGAACTGTTCGGCAGTCGTTCTCCCATGGCCGGACGAAGGCGGTCGTCGTCGAGAAGAAGAAGCGTCGCGTTGTGGTGCCCGGTCAGGAGCCGAAGGCCGAGCCGTCCGCACCCGTGGCCAAGCGACCCGACGAAACGCCTCAAGCACCGCGCCCCAGGCCGGCGGCAGAGGCGCCCCAGGCACCTCGTCGCGGCGGTCAGCGCCCGAAGGGCGGCAACGTTCTGCGCTCCCTGACCAAGGAAGAGGCCGAAGCGCGCGCTGCCGCGCTCAAGATGGCTCAGGTCCGGGAGGTCGAGGAACGCAAGCAGGCTGCGGAAGACGCCAAGCGGCGCGCCGAAGAGGAAGCCCGCCGCAAGGTTGAAGAGGAAGCCCGGCGCAAGGTCGAGGAAGAAGAGCGCAAGAAGCGCGAGGAAGAAGAAGCCCGTCTTGCGGCCGAGAAGGCTGCCGAAGATGCGCGTGCCGAGGCTGAAAAGCCGGCGGAACCGGCCGGAAAAGCCTCCGCGCCGGCTTCCGAAGCTGCGACCGACGCCCGCCCGGCACGTACCGACCGGCCGGCTGCAGCCCGTCCCGCGACAGCGGAAGAAGGCGAAGATCGCGGCGGCAAGTCGGCCGTACGCGCCGTCAAGCGTCAGAAGCCTGCGCCGACCCCGTCCCGGCCCCGCGGTGGCGATGACCGCCGGCGGTCCAAGCTTACGATTTCGGCTGCCACCGGCGGATCCGACGAGCAGCGTTCGCGTTCGCTCGCCTCGCTCCGCCGCCGCCGCGAAAAGGAAAAGCGCGGCAGCCAGCAGGTGGTCCGCGAAAAAGTCCTGCGTGAAGTGATCCTGCCGGAAGCCATCACGATTCAGGAACTCGCCAACCGCATGGCCGAGCGCGCCGTTGATGTGATCAAGATCCTCATGAAGCAGGGTCAGATGCTGAAGATCAACGACGTCATCGATGCCGATACGGCCGAACTGATCGCGGTCGAAATGGGCCACACGGTCAAGCGCGTGTCGGAAGCCGATGTCGAGGAAGGCCTGTTCTCTACCGAGGACGCGGCCGAGAACATGAAGCCGCGGCCGCCGGTCGTGACCATCATGGGCCACGTCGACCACGGCAAGACGTCGCTGCTCGATGCGATCCGCAATTCCAAGGTGGTCACCGGGGAAGCCGGGGGCATCACCCAGCATATCGGCGCCTATCAGGTGGAGCAGGACGGCAATAAGATCACCTTCATCGATACGCCAGGCCACGCCGCGTTCTCGCAGATGCGTGCCCGCGGTGCGAAGTCGACCGATATCGTGATCCTGGTGGTGGCGGCCGATGACGGTGTCATGCCGCAGACCAAGGAAGCTATTGCCCACGCCAAGGCGGCCGACGCGCCGATCATCGTCGCGATCAACAAGATCGACAAGGTTGGTGCCGATCCGAACCGGGTACGCACCGAGCTTCTGCAGGACGAAATCGTTGTGGAATCCATGGGCGGTGACGTCATCGACGTTGAGGTGTCCGCGCTGAAGGGCACCAACCTGGACAAGCTTCTGGAAATGATCCTGCTTCAGTCCGAAGTGCTCGAACTGAAGGCCAATCCGGAGCGCAAGGCCGAGGGCATCGTGGTCGAAGCCCAGCTCGACCGCGGCCGCGGTCCGGTCGCGACCGTTCTGGTCCAGAAGGGCACCCTGCGTCCGGGCGATATTCTTGTCGCCGGTGCCGAATGGGGCCGTGTCCGCGCCATGCTCGACGAGGACGGCAATCAGGTGCCCGAAGCCGGTCCGTCCAAGCCAGTCGAGGTTCTGGGCTTCCAGGGCACGCCGGAAGCCGGCGACATGGTGGCCGTGGTCGAAAATGAAGCCCGTGCCCGCGAAATCGTGGACTACCGTCAGCGACAGATCCGCGAAAAGGCCTCGGTGCTTGCCTCCGGTGCCCGCGGTTCGCTCGAGCAGATGATGAACCGGCTGCAGGAAACCGGCAAAAAGGAGTTCCCGCTGGTGCTCAAGGGCGACGTGCAGGGATCGGTCGAGGCCATTGCCCACGCGCTCAACGAACTCGGCACCGACGAAGTCGCCGCGCGCATCCTTTTGGCAGGTGTCGGTGGCATCACCGAGAGCGATGTCACCCTGGCAACCGCGTCCAAGGCACCGATCATCGGCTTCAACGTCCGCGCCAACAAGCAGGCCCGCGAAGCGGCATCCCGTGAAGGCATCGAGATCCGCTACTACAACATCATCTACGACCTGGTGGATGACATCAAAGCGGCCATGTCGGGGCTTCTGTCGCCGGAGCGTCGGGAAACCTTCCTCGGCAACGCGGAGATCAAGGAAATCTTCCACATTTCCAAGGTCGGCAAGGTCGCGGGCTGTCTGGTCACCGAAGGTGTCGTGGAACGCGGTGCCAACGTTCGCCTCATTCGCGACGACGTCGTCATCCACGAAGGCCAGCTTGGCACGCTCAAGCGCTTCAAGGATGAGGTCAAGTCGGTCGAATCCGGTCAGGAATGCGGCATGAACTTCGTCAACTACCAGGACATGCGCCCCGGAGACATCATCGAATGTTTCCGTGTCGAAGAGATCGCCAGGACGCTTTAAGCGTCCGGCCGCATCGGAAATCGAACGCCGGCGTGATCTCAGACGATTACGCCGGCGTCTTCTGTTTGAAAGCGGTCGTTGGCCGGCGACCGCCAAAGGATTGAAACTATGTCTCGACATCATGGACATGGGCCGAAGGGGCCGTCGCAACGCCAGTTGCGGGTCGGCGAACTGGTCCGCAAGGAACTGTCCGATATTCTGACCCGTGGCGAACTGTCGGACCCGGACCTGGAAGGCGTCATCGTCACCATTCCCGAGGTGCGCATGACGCCGGATCTCCGGCTTGCGACCTGTCTGGTCATGCCGCTTGGCGGCAGTGAGGGTCAGAAGATCGAAAAGGCGCTCAACCACTCCGCAAAATTCCTGCGCGGTCTGGTCTCTCGTCGGCTGACCTTGAAATACATGCCGGACCTGCGCTTCGTGCTCGATACCCGGTTTGACGACGACGACCGGATCGAGACCTTGCTGCATTCGCCGACAGTGGCGCGCGACCTGGATCAGGACGGCGACTGAACGCCTAAACACATTTAACGGAACGGACATGGCGCGGCAAAAGGCACGCAAGAACCGGAACGCCATCAACGGCTGGCTTGTGCTCGACAAGCCCTATGGCATTACCTCCAACGACGCGCTCGGCAAGATCAAGCGCATCCTGCATCCGCAGAAGGTCGGCCATGCCGGCACGCTCGATCCCCGCGCCACCGGCTGTCTGCCGTTGGCGTTCGGCGAAGCGACCAAGACGGTGTCCTTCGTCATGGACGGCCGCAAGATCTACCGCTTCGAGGTGACCTGGGGCGCAGAGACCAACACCGACGATACCGAAGGCGAGGTCGTGGCGACCTCCGATGTGCGCCCGGACGCCGACGCCATCCGCGCGGTTCTGGCCGACTTCACCGGTACGATCATGCAGGTGCCGCCGGCCTTTTCCGCCATCAAGGTCGATGGAGAACGGGCCTACGATCTTGCCCGCGACGGTGAGACGGTCGAATTGGAAGCCCGCCCGATCGAGGTGCACCGGCTCGATCTGGTGGACTGCCCCGACGAAAACAGGGCCGTGTTCGAGGCCGAATGCGGCAAGGGCACCTATGTGCGTGCGTTGGCCCGCGACATGGGCCGTAGGCTCGGCAGTTGTGGTCACGTCACCGACCTGCGCCGCCTGCTGGTCGGCCCCTTCGGCGAAGACGACATGGTCACCCTGGACGAACTGGTTGAAGCAGCCGGGGAACTGGAAGAGGGCGAGTGCATCGAGGCGCTGGTCGAGGATTTCATCCTGCCCGTCCGCGAGGCGATGGAAAATCTGGAAGAGATCGTCGTCTCGCTGGAAGACGCGGCGAAGATCCGCAAGGGCATGGCCGTGCTGTTGCGCGGCCGGTCGGCGCCGCTGGCCTGCGAAGCGGCCTTCGCCAGCCACGCGGGCGTGCCCGTCGCGCTCGGAGCCATCGACAAGGGCCGCTTCCAGCCGAGCCGGGTGTTCAATCTTTGACAAGCACGGGCCGAGAGGCGCCGTAAAAAGAACTGGTAATGGCGGGCGTTTTCCGCCATATATCGCCGCCATTGGACCTCAGGGTCCAATTCGTCCGTACCAACCTTTGCTGACCGACATCTCGGCTCTGGTGACGGTGCGGATCGGGCCGGGTTTCCGGCATTTTTGAAACGCCGGGTTTCCCGGCCGCATCTTTGAAAGGAAAGAGCGATGTCGATTACTGCTGAGCGTAAAGCTGAGTTGATGAAAGAATATGCCACCAAGGAAGGCGATACCGGGTCTCCGGAAGTCCAGGTCGCAATTCTCACCGAACGGATCAACAATCTGACGGAACACTTCAAGACCCACGGCAAGGACAACCACTCCCGCCGCGGCCTCCTGAAGATGGTAGCATCGCGTCGTTCGCTTCTTGACTACGTCAAGGGCAAGAGCAACGAGCGCTATCTGTCGCTGATCCAGCGCCTTGGCATTCGCCGCTAAGAAGCGTGGTTGACGAGAACGCGGTGGGTGGATTTGCCCGCCGCGTTTGACTATAGGAAGTCTCGTGACGGTCATGGGGCAGGATTGCCGGCCGCTTTCAAATTCGAAAGCCGCTTGTCGTCTTGCCCGTGGCTTGTCCGATCGGTAACCGGCCCGTACGGGGCCGACCGATGATATGTCCTTGCGCAACGATAGGAATTCCTGCGCAGACGGACAAAGCTGTAAGGAAAGATGATGTTTGATATTCATCGTGTAGAAGTCGAGTGGGGCGGACGTCCTCTCGTCCTCGAAACGGGCAAGGTTGCCCGTCAGGCCGATGGCGCCGTGATGGCGACCTACGGCGAAACCAAGGTGCTGGCGACGGTCGTTTCCGCCAAGCAGCCGAAGCCGGGTCAGGATTTCTTCCCGCTGACCGTGAACTACCAGGAAAAGGCCTTTGCCGCCGGCAAGATCCCGGGCGGCTATTTCAAGCGTGAAGGCCGTCCGTCCGAGCACGAGACCCTGACCTCGCGCCTGATCGACCGTCCGATCCGTCCGCTGTTCGCCGACGGCTACAAGAACGAGACCCAGGTCGTCATCACCGTGCTGTCCCATGACATGGAAAACGCACCGGACATCCTGGCCATGGTTGCCTCTTCCGCAGCGCTGACGCTTTCCGGTGTGCCTTTCATGGGCCCGATCGGCGGTGCGCGCGTCGGCCTTATCAACGGCGAATATGTTCTCAACCCGCTGGTTGACGACATGCCGGAATCCACGCTGGACCTGGTCGTTGCCGGGACGGCCGACGCGGTTCTGATGGTCGAGTCCGAAGCCAAGGAACTTGACGAAGATACCATGCTCGGCGCCGTGATGTTCGGCCACAGCGGTTTCCAGCCCGTGATCGACGCGATCATCAAGCTGGCCGAAGCCGCCGCAAAGGAACCGCGCGAGTTCTCCATGCCCGATCACTCCGCTCTCTACGAGCAGATCAAGGGGATGGCCGCCGACGAGCTGAAAGCGGCTTACGCCATCACCGCGAAGACCGAGCGCAAGAACGCCGTCGACGCGGTCAAGGCCAAGGTTGTCGAAGCGCTGATCACCAATGGCGGTGACGACGCACCTGAAGCAACGGTTCTGGGCGGCGAGTTCAAGAAACTTGAAGCCGAAATCGTCCGCGGTGCCATCCTCGACACCGGCTCCCGTATCGACGGCCGTGACCTGTCGACGGTCCGCGCGATTTCCTCCGAAGTCGGCATCCTGTCCCGTGCCCACGGCTCTGCGCTCTTCACCCGCGGTGAAACCCAGGCTCTGGCGGTTGCCACCCTTGGCACCGGTGAAGACGAACAGTACGTCGATGCGCTGGAAGGCACCTACAAGTCCCATTTCATGCTGCATTACAACTTCCCGCCCTATTCGGTCGGTGAAGCAGGCCGCATGGGGTCCCCCGGCCGTCGTGAAATCGGCCACGGCAAGCTGGCCTGGCGCGCCATCAACCCGATGCTGCCGGCGCACCACGATTTCCCGTACACCCTGCGGGTCGTCTCCGAAGTGACGGAATCCAACGGTTCGTCTTCCATGGCGACCGTCTGCGGCACCTCGCTGGCGCTGATGGATGCCGGCGTGCCGCTGAAGGCACCGGTTGCAGGTATCGCCATGGGCCTGATCAAGGAAGGCGACCGCTTTGCCGTCCTGTCCGACATTCTCGGTGACGAGGATCATCTCGGCGACATGGACTTCAAGGTGGCCGGTTCCGCTAACGGCATTACCTCGCTGCAGATGGATATCAAGATCCAGGGCATCACCGAGGAAATCATGAAGGTCGCTCTCGGCCAGGCGAAGGATGGCCGCGTGCACATCCTCGGTGAAATGGCCAATGCCATCACCGAAGCCCGCGCCGAACTCGGCGAACATGCACCGCGCATCGAAGTGATGAAGATCCCGGTCGACAAGATCCGTGAAGTCATCGGTTCCGGCGGTAAGGTCATCCGCGAAATCGTGGAAAAGACCGGCGCCAAGGTGAACATCGAGGACGACGGCACGGTCAAGATCGCATCCGCCGACGGCAAGGCGATCAAGGCAGCCGTCAACTGGATCAACTCCATCGCCGCCGAGCCGGAAGTGGGCATGATCTACGAAGGCACGGTCGTGAAATGCGTCGACTTCGGTGCGTTTGTGAATTTCTTCGGCGCCAAGGACGGCCTGGTTCACATCTCCCAGCTCGCTCCGCGCAAGGTCGCCAAGGTCACCGACGTGATCAAGGAAGGCGATAAGGTCTGGGTCAAGCTGATGGGCTTCGACGAGCGCGGCAAGGTGCGCCTGTCCATGAAGGTCGTCGACCAGGAGACCGGCAAGGAAATTGAGAAGGAAGAAGACTGAGCGTCTTCCACTTAATTTAGCTTCTTAAGAAAAAGTCAGAGCAGTCGCTCTGACTTTTTTTTTGAACAATTTTTGATGCGGTGCTTAATTGTACTCGTTGAAGTTTTAGTTCGGCGGGAAAAAATGTCTGACGGAAAGAAGCAAATTGAGCTCCAGGCTAATAATGATCAGAACGTCGAGGCGCTCACTCTCGATATAGAGAAAGTTATTCAGGGTGCATCCAACGAAGCCGCGATTAATGCGGTTGAGAGGGTATTGCGAGCAAGGGGGGCCGATACCGACATCAATAATCCCAATGTATTCAAAGGATTCTACGACTTAGATCCAGAACTCGCAGATTATATAATTAAACAAAATCTCACTTTGAAAGATTTAAAAGATAAACAAGAATTAGAGGCAAGGTATGAACTCCTTAAAAGCTCTCTAAGTGCGGATAAGAAGAGGCAAGAGATATTTTCAGATAAAAAAGTGGTATTTTTTCTTCTAGGTATTCCAACAGCAGTATTTACATTGTTGACCTATACAGGTCAGCCTGGGTCTGCTGCGTTTTTCTTATTAGTTAGTGCTGTAATAGTGATGAGTTTGTTGTTTTCAAGGAGCGCAAATTTAGAAGGAATAATTGACAAGTTTCTGGGCCGAATCAAATAGTTGTACTTTTTGATTCTCAGCAATGTGATAAGACGCTTTGCGATCGGTGCCTTGCTTGATATATCGCGCTCAAGGAGTTCATATAGGCAGGAGAACCATGAGCGAAATGCGCCTTGTCGTCGTAGGGGCCGCGGGCCGGATGGGACGCGCGCTGGTGCGCGCCGTTTGCGAGGCCGAAGGGGCCAGGCTGACCGGTGCCATCGAGCGCGAGGGGTCGGAATTCCTGGGTCAGGATGCCGGCGATCTCGCAGGCGTCGGCACGTTGGACATTCCGGTGACCGACGATCCGCTGACGGCTTTTGCGGCCAGCGACGGGGTTCTGGACTTCACCGCCCCCGCCGCGTCGCTCACCTTCGCTGAACTCGCCGCCCAGGCGCGGATCGTCCATGTGATCGGCACCACCGGCTGGGCCGATGGCGAGGACATGCCGCTTCACGCAGCCTCCCGTCACGCCCGCATCGTCAAGTCGGGCAACATGAGCCTTGGCGTCAATCTGCTGGCGGCGCTGGTGAAGAAGGCTGCAAAGGCGCTCGATGCGGATTTCGATATTGAGGTCCTGGAAATGCATCACAAGCACAAGGTGGACGCCCCGTCGGGCACTGCCCTGCTGCTGGGCGAAGCCGCAGCCGCCGGGCGCGGTATCGACCTTGCCGATCGTTCCGTCCGCTCCCGCGATGGTATTACCGGTGCGCGCAAGGCGGGCGATATCGGCTTTGCGACCCTGCGCGGCGGCTCTGTCATCGGCGAGCATTCGGTCATTTTCGCCGGTGAAGGCGAGCGGATCGAACTTACCCACCGCGCCGAGGACCGGCAGCTTTTCGCCCGCGGCGCGGTCAAGGCCGCCCTTTGGGGCTTCGACAAGAAACCCGGTTTCTACTCCATGGCCGACGTGCTCGGCCTGAACGATTGATCCCTTAGACAGGAGACCTGACCATGGATCGCCTCTTGGTGCTCGTTCGCCACGGTCAAAGCGAATGGAATTTGAAGAACCTTTTCACCGGCTGGAAAGACCCCGGTCTCACGGAAAAGGGTGTTGCGGAAGCCAAGAAGGCCGGCGAGCAGCTGCGCGACCTGAAGCTGGCGTTCGACATCGCCTTCACTTCGGATCTGAGCCGCGCCCAGAAGACGCTGGATCTGATCCTGGCGGAACTGGGACAGACCGGTCTGGAAACGATCAAGGACCAGGCGCTCAACGAACGCGACTACGGCGATCTGACCGGCATGAACAAGGACGAGGCGCGCAAGGAATTCGGCGAGGACCAGGTCCACATCTGGCGCCGCTCCTTCGATGTTCCGCCTCCCGGCGGCGAGAGCCTGAAAATGACGGCCGAGCGGGTGCTGCCCTACTATCGCACCGAAATCCTGCCGCGTGTGCTGCAGGGCAAGCGCACCATCGTTGCCGCCCACGGCAACTCCCTGCGCGCCCTGATCATGGAATTGGAAAAGCTCACGCCGGAACAGATCCTGCAACGGGAACTCGGCACCGGTACGCCGATCATCTATCGCCTCAACGAGGACGGGGAAGTTGTCAGCGTGGAAGATCTGGCCGCCTGAGCTTGCAGCCTGATCGAATGTTTTGAGGCGGCCCGCAAGGCCGCCTCATTTGTTTCTGTCAGATCAGACTTCGAAACCGGACTGGCCGGCAATCTGCTTCAGGGCCGTTTCCGGGCGGGCGCCCACGTGTCCGATGACGTTTGCCGCGCACAGGCAGCCGAGTTCTGCCGCCGACTTGAGATCGTAGTCGCGCGCCAGGCCGAACAGGAAGCCGGAGGCGAACAGGTCGCCGGCGCCGGTCAGGTCGACCACGTCGTCGACCTTCTGCGCGGTGACCTTGACGGTTTCTTCCCGAGTGATTGCCATGGCGCCGTTTTCGCCGAGTGTCAGCGCGGTCAGCGCACCGCTGTCGCGGGCAGCGGCAATCGCGGTGTCGAGATCGGCGGTCTCGTAAAGCGCCTTGATCTCGTGCTCGTTGGCGAACATCACGTCAACGACGCCGTCACGCAGAAGCCCTGTGAATTCAGCGCGATAGCGGTCAACGCAGAAGGAGTCGGACAAGGTGATCCCGACCTTGCGGCCGTTGGCGTGGGCGATCTTCGCGGCTTCCAGAAACGCTTTTTTTGCTTCTTCCGGATCCCAGAGATAGCCTTCCATGTAGGTGATGGCCGAGGCTGCGACGACGTCCGGATCCACATCGGCCGGGCCGAATTCGGTGCAGGCGCCGAGATAGGTGTTCATGGTGCGCTCGCCGTCCGGTGTGATCAGGATCATCGAACGGGCCGTCGGGTTGCCGCCCTCCAGCCGGGGGGTCTCGAAATGGACGCCGGTCCCCTTCATGTCGTGCGCATAGCTGTCGCCGAGTTCGTCGGCGGCAACCTTGCCGAAGAAGGCAGGCGTCCCGCCCAGGGACGCAATGCCGGCGGCCGTGTTGCCGGCGCTGCCGCCGGAAACGCGTACGGTCTGTCCCATCTTGTCATAGAGCCGCACTGCTTCTTCCGTGTCGATCAGGCGCATGGAGGCCTTGATGAGGTCTTCCCGGACAAGGAAGTCGTCTTCCACGTGAGCGAAAACATCGCAAATGGCATTGCCGATGCACAGGGCATCAAAACGGATATCGGTCATGAACAGCTTTCTGTAATTGGACTTGGTCGGATCAGGTCTGGGGGGTGGGCCTGAGAGCCCGGTTCGCTTCCGGTTCACGGATCTTTTCCCGGAACGGGCTTGCGCAGTAAACGCCGAGGACCTTGAACTCGGCGCAGAAGAATTTCAGCTCTTCAAGGGCCAGCGCGACGGACTTGTCATCCGGATGGCCTTCGATGTCCGCATAGAACATGGAGGCAAAGAACTGGCCTTCGAGCTGATAGGATTCCAGCTTCGTCATGTTGACGCCGTTGGTCGCGAAGCCGCCGAGCGCCTTGTAGAGTGCAGCCGGAACGTTGCGAACACGGAAAATGAAGGTCGAGATGATCGGCTGGCCGGTGTTCGCGGCCGCCAGATCGTCCGTTGAAAGGATCAGGAAGCGCGTCGTGTTGTAGTCGGCATCCTCGACGTTCCGGCGCAGGATGTCGAGCCCGTAGATGTTCGCGGCCATTTCCGGAGCAAGGGCCGCGGTGGTCGGGTCGTTGCGCTCGGCGATCTGGCGCGCGGAGCCGGCCGTGTCGGCACCGATCACCGGCAATAGGCCCAGCTCGCGGATCACGTTACGGCATTGTCCCAGCGCCATGACGTGGCTTTGAACGCTTTTCAGGCCGGCGAGCTTGGCACCCTTTGGCGCCATGAGCTGAAACCGGATCGGCAGGAAGTATTCGCCGATGATGTGCAGATCCGAGCGCGGCAGCAGATGGTGGATATCGGCAACCCGTCCGGCGACCGAATTTTCCACCGGGATCATGCCGAGATCGGCTTCGCCGGTTTCGATGGCGGCAAAGCAGTCTTCGAAAGTCGCGCAGGGAATGGCTTCGTAATCGGGATAGACATTGCGGCAGGCCGTGTGGGAGTTCGCTCCCACTTCGCCCTGAAACACGATTTTCTTTCGGTCAGACATTTCTTTCTTTCTTTCAGGCGCCGGCAGCGACAGCCGCTCTGGCCCGTTCCAGATCCTCTGGTGTGTTAACGTCCATCGGCGCGCTGTCAATAATCGATACATCGATCCGCATGCCGGCTTCCAGTGCGCGCAGCTGTTCCAGTTTCTCCCGGAGCTCCAGCGGAGACGGCGGCAGAGAGACGAACCGTTCCAGCGCTGCCCGGCGATAGGCATAGACGCCGATGTGCTGGTAAACGGGTCCGGGACCGCTCGGCGCGGTCGCGCGCGTGAAATAAAGCGCGCGATTGGCACCGGTGTGCGTCAGGGTGGTCACCGTTTTCACGAAGCTCGGATCGTCGCGGAAACGCTCGTCCCGGATCTCGGTCATGATGGTGCCGATATCGACGGCCTCATCCGCAAGCGGGCTGAAAGCGGCGCGAAGCGCGGCCGGTTCGATCAGGGGGACGTCGCCCTGCAGATTGAGAATGACGTCATGCTCGCTGGTCGGATCGACCAGGTTGGCGGCCTCGTGGATCCGATCGGAGCCGGATTCGTGGTCGGCCCTTGTCATGACCGCATCGCCGCCGTGCGCCTTGACGGCCGCAGCGATTTCCGGATCGTCGCAAGCGACCACGACCGGTCCGATGGCGGCATTCTGTGCCTGCTCCAGCACTCGAACAATCATGGGTTTGCCGCAGATGTCCGCCAGCGGCTTGCGCGGCAAACGGGTCGCCCCCAGCCGTGCCGGAATAATAACAAGTGCAGAATTCAAGGACGCCTCTCCGCTTCAGCCCGCATTTTTCCAAACTTTATGCAAGTGAAAGACGCGTAGAGCATAGCCGGCGCCATGGTCAAGCCGCTTTCGCCTGCAAGGCCGGGTCCCGTCGGATGCCGAAATGCAATCTTTTGAAGTGCCTGAAGCAGGAGGTAGCCGATGTCCAATAGCGTGCCCGATGCTCCTCTTGCACCCGCATTTTTCTCTAGTCCATGCCCGTGTATTGACCGGCATCAGGCATTGGATAGGCATGAAATACACGCCGGACCAAGCCGTCAGCCGCCTTTTCCCGTGTTCTTCATCCGAAAGTTTTGACTGAGACCTCTGATACCTATGGACAGCGAGGTCAAAAAATTTGTAGGTTCCGCACAAATTTAAAGCTGAAATGGGTTCGTAATTAATGTTACGGATCAGGACGCGTCTTAGCTTGGAGCCGGAGAGAATGGATTCCTTCACGCTTAACAAGATCGCTGGTGCGGTTTTGATGGTTCTTCTTCTGACAATGGGTGTCGGAATTGTATCTGATATCATTTTCGAGCCGACGATCCCGGGTAAGCCCGGATATGAAATCGTTGTCGCCAGCGAAGCGGATTCAACTCCTTCTGCAGAAGCCGTGCCGGAAGTGGTACCGATCAGCGAACGGCTTGCCGAGGCATCGGCTGACTCCGGCGAAAAGGTCTTCAAGAAATGTGCTGCCTGCCATTCGATCGAAGAAGGCGGTCCCAACAAGGTCGGGCCCGATTTGTGGGGCGTGATCGGCCGCAAGCCCGCTTCCCACGAGGGCTTCAGCTATTCGGCGGCGATGACTGCCTACGGCGCAGAGCATGATGAGTGGACGTTTGAAGCGCTCGACCATTTCCTGACAAAGCCGAAGGATTATATCAACGGCACCGCGATGGGCTTTGCCGGCCTGCGCAAGCCCGACGACCGGGCGAACCTGATCGCCTACATGCGCGAACAGGCTTCAAATCCGGTTCCGCTTCCTGCGGAATAATCCTCCCAAAATACCAGGCTTTACGCCGAGTTCAGATTGGAAAGCCGCGCTTTGAATGCGCGGCTTTCTTTGTTTTGTCTGAAATAAATTTTAACGTTTCTACGCAATTCTGTCGTTACGTAAAGTTAGGGTCCGGCGAGCGAAAGGCTGATACGTCTATGGGAGTGAAAACCGCCCGGATATTTTCCATGCCTCATTCGAAGGGGCTTTGGGTGGCGGTGGCCGTAGCGTTTTGCAGCCTCATCGGCGGTTTTCTGATGACCTCCCATGTCGCCGGTCTGGTCGAGGACATCATTGCTGCGCAGCACCAGCAAAAGGCGCTGGCCAAGCTATCCGAAGCGCGTGCCCACCTCGAAGGGCAGGTCGGTGCGGCCATTTCCCTGGGCAGGGGGCTCAGGGGTTATGTCATCCAGGACGAACTGACACAGGATGAGTTTTCCAAATTCGGTTCCGAGCTGATCGACGATGTTCCCTTCATCCGCTCGTTGAGTCTTGCGCCGGACAATGTCGTCAAATTCATCTATCCCTATGAAGGCAACGCTGCTGCTGTCGGGCTGGATTACCGCCTGGCATCGGGACAATGGCCGTCGGTCAAAAAGGCTATGGAAAGCCGGTCCAGCATCCTGTCCGGTCCGGTCGAGCTGGTTCAGGGGGAGCGCCACCTGATGGTCCGCGTCCCCGTCCTCCCGCCGGCTTATCCGAAACAGCCGATCGCGGAACGTCCCTATTGGGGGCTTGCCACCCTGGTTCTCGATGAGAAGGCCCTGTTCAAGGCTGTCGGTTTGAGCGAGCAGGCCGATGGCTATCGCTTCGCGATCATATCCTCCAGGCAGTCCGCATCCGGGCCGACCCTGATTTTCGGCGACAGCGAACTGGTACACAGCAATGCTGTCAGTCTTCCGCTGGTTCTCCCGGGCGACGACAAATGGGAAATCCTGAGCTATCCCGTCGGTGGCTGGTTAATCGACAGCAAGGAAGTGTGGATGACCCGCATTCTGGGCATCGTCGTTACCCTGATCTTATCGACCATGGCGTTCCTGTTGATTCAGGAAGTCTCCAAGGTTCGGGCCATGGCTCTGCGTGATCCTTTGACCGGGCTGGCCAACCGCCGTCTTCTGGAAGACCGGATGGAACAGCTCGTCGCCATTTCCGACCGCAACGGCTCCGGCTTCGAGATTTTCTATCTGGATCTGGACGCCTTCAAACCGATCAACGACGGCTACGGCCACGCGGTCGGAGACAAGGTGTTGATGGAAATCGGCAATCGGCTGCAGTTCCAGACACGACAGACCGACACGATCGCGCGGGTGGGTGGCGATGAATTCATCGTCCTGGCGCCGGGCGCAATGAAAGAGGACGAGCGCCAGGGTTTCCTCAAGCGGTTGATGGATCAGACCTGTCAGGATTTCACCCTTCCCGGAGCCACGATCAGCCTGTCGGCAAGCATCGGCTTCGCCAGCTATCCGAAGGAAGCCGGCACCATCGAGGACCTGCTCCGGATCGCCGACGCGCGCATGTATAATCAGAAATCAAGGCGCTCTGCTTCGGCACAGTCGGCCGTTCTGGCGACCCATACCGGTTAAATTTCTGTCATGTTGCCCATGAACGGGTGACGGCGCCCGTGTTGCTCCCTAGTATCCGCTTATGCACCCGGCACGGCATGTGGCGTGTTTCGGGAAATGATCGTTATTGCGGAGGAAGGCATGTCGGGTAGACAACCGAAGCGGCAACAGTGGCTCTGGACCGTACGGGCGGGGATGTTTGTCTGCTGCACCGTTCTGGCTGTGGGCCTTGCCGCCACGCTGGCTCAGGCGGCGGAGCCGGAATGGCATCACGCGACCGCACTGACCGGCACACCGAAATACGGCCCGGATGTCAAACACTTCGACTATGTGAACCCGGATGCGCCCAAGGGCGGGCGGCTGCGCCTATCGACCATGGGCGGTTTCGATACCTTCAACATCATTCTGCCGAAGGGAAACCCGGCACCGGGCGCCGGTCTGATCTATGACAGCCTGATGGAGCCGTCTTTCGACGAGCTGAACATCAGTGCCGAATACGGCGTGATTGCCGATGCGCTGCGCTATCCCGACGACTATTCCTGGGTCGAATACCGGATCAACCCGAAGGCGCGCTGGCATGACGGTGTGCCGATCACGGCGGAAGACGTCGTTTGGTCGTTTGAAAAAGTTGTGGAACTCAATCCGCAGCGGAGGTTCTATTACCACAACGTCGTCAGTGCGAAGGCTCTGCCCGGGAACATTGTGCGGTTCGAGTTCGACAGTGCGAACAATCGCGAGCTGCCGCATATTGTCGGCCAACTGACAGTCTTGCCCAAGCACTGGTGGGAAGGCACCGATGCAAATGGCAGGAAGCGGGACATCGCAAGCGGCCTGCAGGAAGCGCCGCTCGGTTCGGGGCCTTATCGGATCAAGGATTTCGAATTCAACCGTCAGGTGACCTACGAGCGGGTGGACGACTATTGGGGCGAGGACCTGCCCGTCCGGGTTGGGACCAACAATTTCGACGAAATCCGATTTGATTCCTACCGTGACAGCGTCGTGGCATTGGAAGCTTTCAAGGGCGATCAATACGACTGGCGCACGGAAAACGTCGCGAAGAACTGGGCGACCGCCTATGATTTTCCAGCGGTCAAGGAAGGAAGGGTGATCTTGGAAACCTTTCCGGACAAGGCCTCGGGGCGCATGCAGGCTTTCGTTCCAAACCTGCGCCGGGAAAAATTTCAGGACGAACGCGTCAGACGCGCACTTAATCTTGCGTTCGATTTCGAATCTACCAATCGGTCGGCATTTTACGATCAGTACAAGCGGATATCGTCGTTCTTTGCCGGAACCGAGCTGGCGCAATCCGGCCTGCCCAAGGGCAGGGAGCTGGAAATACTGGAGAGCGTTCGGGATTTGATACCGCCGGAGGTCTTTACCGAGCCGTACGAAAACCCGGTCAACGGCAATCCGCAAAAGCTTCGCGCCAACCTGCGCGAGGCCCTCAAGCTGTTGTCCGAGGCCGGCTACAAGCTCGACGGGCGGAAGCTGGTCAATGCGAAGACCGGCGAGCCGTTCACAATCGAATTCATTGCTCAGGACCCGAGCGCCGAGCGATATGTCCTGCCTTATGCGAAGAACCTCAAGCTCATCGGTATTGAAATGACTCTGCGGGTTCTCGATACGCCACAGTACATCAACCGGGTGCGCAGCCGCGATTTCGATATGACGACCCTCGGATGGGGACAAAGCCTGTCGCCGGGAAACGAGCAGCGGGAATACTGGGGCTCGGAAGCCGCGGACAGGCAGAGTTCGCAGAATTACGCGGGCATCAAGGATCCGGGTGTGGATGCCCTCATCGACAAGGTGATTTACGCCAAGGACCGGGACGAACTGGTCGCTGCGACCCACGCGCTCGACCGTGTCCTGATGTTCCACAACTACGTGATCCCGCAATGGTATCTCGATATCGTTCGAACGGCCCGATGGGATCGTTTCGGCCATCCGGCCAATATTCCCGAATATACGACCGGTTTTCCGACCATCTGGTGGTACGACGAAGCCAAAGCCGCCAAGACCGGGATGCCGAAGTGACGGACTTTAAGATGGTTTCCAGACGTACGATCCTGAAGGGCGCGGGCGCCGCCGCTGCGCTCTGGAATGTTCCGGGCCTGATGCGTCCCGCCCTTGCCGGTGACAGGGTGCATGGCCTGTCGGTCTTCGGGGACCTGAAATACCCGGCGGGCTTTTCTCATTTCGACTATGTCGACCCGCAAGCGCCCAGGGGCGGCAGGATCAATTTCCGGCCGCCCAGTTGGGCCTATAATCAGAACACGCAGACCTACAATACCTTCAACACCTTCATCCTGAAGGGCGATGCGCCGCCGCGTATGGAACTGTGCTTCGATACGCTGATGGTACGAGCGCTGGACGAACCGGACGCCATGTACGGGTTGCTGGCCGAAAGCGTCGAGATTTCGGACGATGGCAACACCTTTGTGTTCAACCTGCGCCCGGAAGCGAAGTTTCACGACGACTCGAAATTGACGGCGGAAGATGTCGCGTTTTCGATCATGCTTCTCAAAGCCGACGGCCACCCGCAGATCAGCCAGACCCTCCGGGAACTGGTCGATACGGAGGTGCTGGATGAAGCCCGTGTCGCCGTGCGGTTTTCCGGCAAACAGACCCGGCACTTGCCTCTGTTCGTCGCCGGCCTGCCGATCTTCTCCAAACGCTACTACACCGATTACGACTTCAAGCAGTCGACGCTGACACCGCCGCTGTCCTCGGGACCCTACAAGGTCGGGGATCATGCGGTTGGGCGTTTTGTGGACTACGAAAAGGTGAAGGATTACTGGGCAAAAGACCTGCCAACCGTCGTCGGACACTATAATTTCGATATCATCCGTGTGGATTTCTTCCGCGAACGTCAGGCCGGATTCGAAGCCTTCAAGAAAGGCGTGATCACCTTTCAGGAGGAGTTCACCTCCAAGATCTGGGCGACGGGATATGACTTCCCCGCGGTCCAGGAGGGGCGGGTGGTCCGCGAGGAGATCGTGGACAACCGGCCGGCGGGCGCCCAGGCCTGGTATTTCAACACCCGCCTCGACAAGTTCAAGGATCCCAGGGTCCGCAAGGCCCTCGGGTTGGCCTTCGCCTTCGAATGGACCAACGAGGTGCTTTTCTACGGCCTCTACACTCGATCGGCGTCCTATTTCGAGAATTCGGACATGAAGGCGGTAGGCAAGCCGTCGACGGAGGAACTCGCCCTTCTGGAACCCTTCAGGGATCAGGTGCCCGCGGACGTTTTCGGAGAGGCTCCGGTGCCGCCGGTTTCCGACGGGTCGAAGTCCGACCGGTCGCTGTTGCGTCAGGCTGCCCGGCTGTTGAGCGAGGCGGGGTGCAAGCGGGACGGGACTATTCTCAATGGTCCGGACGGAAAGCCGCTGACGATCGAGTTCCTCGACCGGGCGCCTGTCTTCAAGCGGGTTGTGCTGCCGTATGCGGAGAACCTGAGGCTCCTCGGGATCGAGGCCAGTTTCCGCCTGGTCGACCCGGCTCAGTACCAGTCCCGGATGAAGGATTTCGATTTTGATGTCACGACCCAGCGGGTTATGACCGGCGCCACGCTGAGTGATTCCATCCGGCAGCTGTGGGGATCCCGGGCGGCTTCCCAGCCGGGCAGTCACAATGCGGCGGGCATTGCGGACCCGGTGGTCGATGCCCTGATCGAGACGGCCCTGGCGGCCGGGACCCGAGAGGAAATGACTATTGCCGCCCGGGCGCTCGATCGGGTCCTGCGCGCCGGCTACTATGCGGTGCCGCAGTGGTACAATCCGAACCATCTCGTAGCCTATTGGGATATGTTCGGTCGCCCGGGCAAACCGCCATTTTATGATTTGCCTGTTGAAACCACATGGTGGATCGACACGGAAAAGGCGAAAAAGATCGGCAAGGACGGTTAGGATAAACACCTGACATGCCGCAGCGAAAGAGGCAGTGAAACACCGATATGGGCGCCTATATTCTCCGACGCCTTCTCCTGATGATCCCGACCCTGATCGGCATCATGGCAATCAATTTCGCCATCATCCAGTTTGCTCCCGGCGGACCGGTGGAACGCGTGATCGCTCAACTTTCCGGAACCGATGTTTCCGCAACGGCACGCATTTCCGGCGGCGGCAGTGATATGGGCGGAACCATGGGTGAGGCCTCCGGCGGCGGTGCCGGCGACAGCGTGACGTCGAAATACCGGGGTGCGCAGGGGCTCGACCCGGAATTCATCAAGCAGCTGGAGGCCCAGTTCGGGTTCGACAAGCCGCCTCTGCAACGTTTCCTGAGCATGCTGTGGGATTATGCGCGGTTCGACTTCGGGGACAGCTATTTCCGGGATATCCGGATTACCGACCTGATCCTGGAGAAAATGCCGGTTTCGATTTCGCTCGGCCTCTGGATGACACTGATCTCCTATGGGATCTCGATCCCGCTCGGGATTCGAAAAGCCGTATCAGACGGCACGAAGTTCGATATCTGGACATCGGGCATCATCATCGTCGCCTATGCCATCCCGGGCTTTCTGTTCGCGGTGCTCCTGATCGTGCTGTTCGCCGGCGGGTCTTTCTTCGATATTTTCCCCTTGCGGGGGCTGACCTCGGAGAATTGGGAAAGCCTGTCCTGGCCTGCGCGGATCGTCGATTATTTCTGGCATCTGGCCCTGCCTTTGACCGCAATGGCCCTGTCGGCCTTTGCGACGACGACGCTTTTGACCAAGAACTCGTTCCTGGACGAGATCCGCAAGCAATACGTGGTCACGGCCCGCTCCAAGGGCCTGAGCGAGGGGCAGGTGCTCTATGGCCACGTTTTCCGCAACGCCATGCTCATCGTGGTCGCGGGCTTTCCCGGTGCCTTCATCTCGTCGTTCTTCGCGGGCTCCCTGCTGATCGAGACGATCTTCTCGCTCGACGGGCTCGGATTGCTGGGCTTCGAATCGGTGATCAACCGCGACTATGCGGTGGTCTTCGCCACGCTTTATATCTTCTCGCTGATGGCCCTTCTGGTGAACCTCATCTCCGACCTCACCTACACCTGGATCGATCCCCGGATCGACTTCGAAAGCCGGGAGGTCTGACACGTGGATAGCCGTCTTAACAAGGACCTTGAAGACACCGGCCTCGACGTCATGAATCCTCTGGCGGAGGAAACGGCGCCACCGCCGTCCCGCTTTTCCCTGTCGCCGATCAACCGACGTCGCCTTGTCAATTTCAAGGCGAACCGGCGCGGGTTCTGGTCGCTCTGGATCTTTCTGGTTCTCTTCGTCCTGTCTCTCGGTGCCGAATTCCTGATCAACGACCGGCCGATCCTCGTCTCTTACAAGGGCGAGATCCTGGCACCGATCTTCGTCAATTACCCGGAAGACAGATTCAATGATGATCCGCTTGCGTTCGCGTACACAGACTATCGCGATCCGTTCATTCAGGATCTTATCAATGAAAACGGCTGGATGCTTTGGCCGCCGGTCCGCTACTCCTATCGCACCGTGAACAACGCGATTCCGGTGCCTGCGCCGGCGCCGCCGTCCTGGATGATGGACAAGAAGACCCGCTGCCAGCGCTATCCGGAGGGCGTGAACGATCCCAACTGCATTATCGGTAACTGGAACTGGCTTGGAACCGATGACCAGGGCCGCGACGTGCTCGCCCGGTTGGTCTACGGCTTCCGGATTTCCGTTCTCTTCGGTCTCGCCCTGACGCTGGCGTCCTCGGTGATCGGTGTCGCCGCCGGTGCGGTTCAGGGCTACTACGGCGGCTGGGTCGATCTGCTCTTTCAGCGCTTCATCGAAATCTGGACAGCGATCCCCACGCTCTACCTGATCCTGATCGTCTCTTCCGTGCTGGTTCCCGGCTTCTGGACGCTGTTCACGATCCTGCTCGCCTTCTCATGGGTGGCGCTGGTCGGCGTGGTGCGCGCGGAATTCCTCCGCGGACGAAACTTCGAATATATCGCGGCGGCGCGTGCGCTGGGCGTGTCCAACCCGGTGATCATGTGGCGTCACCTGCTCCCCAACGCGATGGTGGCAACCCTGACTTTCATGCCCTTCATCCTGAACGGTTCGATCTCGACGCTGACGGCGCTCGACTTCCTCGGCTTCGGCCTGCCGCCGGGGTCCGCCTCCCTCGGTGAACTTCTGGCCCAGGGCAAGAACAACCTTCAGGCACCCTGGCTCGGCATCACGGGCTTCATCGTGATCTCTCTCATGTTGAGCCTGCTGATCTTCATCGGTGAAGCGGTCCGTGACGCCTTCGATCCGCGCAAGAGCCTCAGGTGAGGAGGGAGTGACCGATATGACCTCAGACACCCTGATTTCCGTCAAGGATCTTTCCGTCGCCTTTACCCAGGCCGGCAAGACCAATCTGGCGCTGGACCGCGTTTCCTTCGACATCCAGAAGGGAGAAACGGTCGCGCTCGTCGGCGAAAGCGGATCGGGAAAGTCCATTTCCGCCCTGTCGATCCTGAAGCTGCTGCCCTATCCGGCGGCGTCCCATCCCTCCGGCGAAATCCTTTATCGCGGCGACGACCTGCTCAAGGCCGACGAAAAGGCGATGCGCAAGGTGCGCGGCAACGAGATCTCCATGATCTTCCAGGAGCCAATGACCTCGCTCAATCCGCTACACACGGTCGAGCGGCAGGTGTCGGAAATCCTCAAGGTTCACCGGGGCATGAGCGACACGAAGGCGCGCGCGCGGGTTCTGGAGTTGCTGGACCAGGTCGGTATCCGCGATCCCGAAACCCGGCTCAATTCCTATCCGCACCAGCTGTCGGGCGGTCAGCGCCAACGTGTCATGATCGCCATGACGCTGGCCAACGAACCGGATCTGCTGATCGCCGACGAACCGACCACCGCGCTTGACGTGACCGTGCAGGCCCAGATCCTGAAGCTCCTGAAGGACCTGCAGCACGAGCGCCACATGGCCATGCTGTTCATCACCCATGATCTCGGTATCGTGCGCAAGTTTGCCGACCGGGTCTGTGTCATGACCGACGGCAAGATCGTCGAGCACGGACCGGTGAAGGAGATCTTCGAAAACCCGCAGCATCCCTACACAAAGCACCTGCTCGCCGCCGAACCCAAGGGCAAGCCCCCGGTCTCCGATACGACGAAACCCGTCGTGGTCGAGGCCGAGGACCTGAAGGTCTGGTTCCCGATCAAGCGTGGTTTCATGCGCAAGACCGTGGGCCACGTGAAGGCCGTCGACGGGATCGACGTGACCGTGCGTGCGGGCCAGACGCTCGGGATCGTCGGCGAGAGCGGCTCAGGTAAGACAACCCTTGGCCTTGCCATTCTCCGGATGCTGTCTTCCACCGGCAGGATCAGTTTCAACGGACGCGACATCCAGGAAAATTCCTGGAAGGAAATGCGGCCGCTGCGCCGCGACATGCAGATCGTCTTCCAGGACCCGTTTGGCGCACTGTCGCCGCGCATGTCGGTGTCCGATATCGTCGGCGAGGGTCTGCAGGTGCATTTTCCGGATCTGTCCGCACAGGAGCGCGACCGTAAGGTCGCCAAGGCCCTGGAGGAGGTCGGGCTCGATGCCTCGACGCGTTTCCGTTATCCGCACGAGTTTTCCGGCGGCCAGCGCCAGCGTATTTCCGTTGCCCGCGCCATGGTTCTGGAACCGAAATTCGTCATGCTGGACGAACCGACTTCGGCGTTGGATATGAGCGTGCAGGCCCAGGTGGTCGACCTTCTGCGCGACCTGCAGAAGGCTCACGGCCTGGCCTATCTGTTCATTTCCCACGATCTCAAGGTCGTGCGCGCGCTGGCCAACGATGTGATCGTCATGCGGCAGGGCAAGGTGGTCGAGGCGGGGTCTGCGAAGGACATCTTCGATAGTCCGAAGACCGCCTATACCAAGGCGCTCATGGCCGCGGCATTCCATCTGGAAACCGCGCCGGAAGGTGTGGTCAGCGAGTAGGCCTAGAGCATCGCACGATGCTCTAACCCACCCAGCAGGTGGCGAAGACGCCCTGGGCTTCCTGGTCCTTGCCGATGGATCGTCGGGTCTTGTAGCCGATGAGACCGTCGGCGCCGCCGACGTCATAGCCCTTTTTCTCCAGAACCTGCTGGAGGGTGCGCACGGCGCCACGGGTGGTCTTCTTCGTGGGTTTCCACGCGCCGACAAACCCCTTGTTGTTTGAATAGCGGTCCGCGAGATGGCCGACGAAAAGCGCATAGGTGTCGCTCTCGTTATAGTCCTTCAGGACGTAGAAGTTTTCCGTCGCTATAAAGGCCGGACCGTAGCGGCCGGCGGGCAGCAGGATGTTGCCCGGGCGCGCCAGTTCATAATCGGGAAACGGCTTGCCGCTGACCCGTTTCACGCCTTCCTTGACGAAGTCGCGGATAGGCTGGCGGTTGTCCGGGCCTTCGCGTGTGCAGGAAACCGCATCCGGCAAAAAGACCTCATAGCCCCAGTCTCGCCCGCTGACCCAGCCATGCTTTGCAAGATAGTTGGCGATCGACGCCATGACGTCGATATCGGAACTCCAGATGTTGTGGTGCCCGTCGCCGTCGAAGTCGACGGCGTATTTGAGGAAGCTCGACGGCAGGAATTGCGGTTGGCCCATGGCCCCGCCCCAGGAGCTTTTCATCGCCGCCCTGGACACGTCGCCGCTTTGCAGGATCTTGAGCGCGGCAATGAGTTCGTCCTTGAAGAACTCTGGGCGCTGTCCCATGAAGGCGCGCGTTGCCAGGACCCGGATGGCGTCGTGGGGGATCTTCGCGCCGCCATAGCCCGATTCCCGAGCCCAGATCGCCAGGATGATCCGCTTCGGCACGCCGTAGCGCTGTTCGATTTTCGCAAGGGCCGCCGCATGCTGCTGCATTTTCCGGCGTCCCGGTCCGACCAGGGCGTCGAATTGGCTGTTCCTGAAATAATTGGCCGGCTCGCGAAACTCCGCCTGGAAATTGACCTTCGGCGGTTTCCCCTTGCCGCCCGGACCGACGAGACCGGGGAGCGACGTATCCGGCGTCAGGCCTTTGAGTTCGCGCTGAAGCGTCCGTGCGGAGACGCCGGCCTTCCGTGCGGCGGGGATCACGTCGCTTTCGAGATAGGTCTTGAATTGCGTGTCATAGGGCCCGGATCGGGCAGGCAAGGCAAAACCGGCCAGAATGAAAATCAGCGGGAAGATACCAAGTGCCTTGATCACGAATCGCTCCTTTGACCGGGGACCGGAGGCAAGCCTAACACAGTCCTATCCTTCAATACTTGGGGGCATCACCTAGAGGCGGCTCCAGTCGAGCGCTTTTGCAGATTGCTCTGCAAGCTGCTGCTTGGCGAACAGATACCAATGCCCTCCGCCGGTCTGGTCATGGGAGCGCGAAATCGGCGTGTTGAGGAGGTGGCACTTGAGAAGCGTTCCGACACCGCCATGGCCGCTAAACAGAACCGGGTCGTCTTCCGGCACCGAAGTCAGGACCGCCTGGACCGCTGCGACGATCCGGTCCTGCACATCCGCAGCCGGTTCCCAGCCCTGAACGGAGCTTTGCGGGTTGGCGAAAAAGGCGTCGGCCATCCGTTCAAACTGGTCAGGTGGCAGGAATCCGGTCGATGACCTGTCATTTTCGTGCATGGCGTCGATTTTCCGGACGGGCAGATCAAACGCCGATGCAAAGATTTCAGCCGTTTCGATCGCTTTTCGTTCGCCGCTCGCAACCACATGGCGGATCACAGGCGCCCATGGCAGGTGAACAGCCCGCTCGGCGCGGTTTCGGCCCAGATCGGAAAGTCCCCAGTCGGGAATCGGCACGTCAGGATCGATGACGACTTCGGGGTGTGTCAGATAGATGCAGAAACTCATTCGGCTTTGTCGAGCCAGCCGGTGATCAGCTCATAGGCGATGGAAATGGCCGGTGGAATGCGGTGACCCTGCGGGTGCGTACCGTCCACCATTTGCCGGACTTCCGCCCGGTCGCACCAGCGGCAGGCTTCCAGCTCGTCGTCGCCGATGGAAATTTCGCTCGACAGCGCCTCGCCATGGCAGCCGAGCATGAGGTTGGCGGGAAAGGGCCACGGCTGGTTGGAGATCATGCGCACGTCGCCGACCTGAATACCGGCTTCCTCGAAGGTTTCGCGGCGGACCGCCTGTTCGATGGTTTCGCCCGGTTCCATGAACCCGGCAAGGGTGGTGAACATGCCTTCCGCCAGCCGCGGCGGCCGTCCGAGCAGGGCCCGGTCGCTGTCGGTGATCAGCATGATCACGCAAGGATCGGTGCGCGGGAAATGCTGTCCGTCGCAGGACGGGCAATCGCGCCGGTAGCCGGCCTCCGCGAGTGCTGTCTTGTGGCCGCAGCGCGAACAGAATTGGTGGGTTCGGTGCCAGTGGATCAGGGCCCGGGCCTGAGCCAGCGCGCTCAAGTCCTCTCGGGAATAGTCCGCCTCCAGAGCGAGGGTCCGCAGGTCGATGACCCTGACATCGTCGAGCGTTTCAAGGTCCTCGTCGGTCTGCGGCGTCGTGGCGGCGAAGAGGGGGCGGTTTCCGCCGCTGTCCTGTCCGAGGAAAATCATCTCTTCCAGATCCGCGCCCAGTTCGACCGCTCTGCCGAGTGGCAGTCCGACTTGCGAAGGATTACCGGCGGGCAGGACCAGCCGGTTCGCGGTGGACAGGACGACTTCGGTATCGCTGCTCGATAGCCGGCTCTTGATCCAGTCCGCATTCCCCCGGCGGATTGCCTGGCGGTCGAGCCTGTTGTCGATGAAGTTCATGACCGGTGTGCGATCATGCGGCTTTTCGGCCGGTGCCGTCATGAGAAGATCCTTGGCTTTAAATGCTGGGGCGCCCTGCGGTAGATGTCATGGCGGACGTCAGTCCGGAGAACCGGTCAGCGCGGACTTGAGCACGGCGATGAGTTGGTCCGCCTTATCCTGTTCGTAGGGTTTGGCGGGAACGGCACCCCAAACCGGGCCGGGCCAGGCCGCATCGTCCCGGAAGCGGGCGATCACATGCACATGCAATTGGGAGACCTGGTTGCCGAGGGCTCCGACGTTGAGCTTCTCGCAGTCGGTTACCTTCTTCAACGCCTCGCAGACGGCGGCGATTTCCTCCATCAGCCGTCCCCGGTCATGGGCGTCCAGATCGATGATCTCGATCAGGTCGGACTTGCGCGGCACCATCAGGACCCAGGGATAATTGGCATCCTTCATCAGCCGGACAGCGCACAGGTCGAGGTCCATGACCGGGTAGCTGTCACCTTCGAGACGGGGGTTGAGGTCGAACTGAATCATGAAAAGGCGGGTCCGCATCAGGAATGAAACGCCAACAGCCTACACCATGAAAAGAAGCCTTGGCGAGGGGCTTGGCGGACCGGTTTTTCCGGTATCAGGCCAGCCGGCAAACAATTCCACTCTCCCCCTTGCCAAAGGCCCCCCTCGTTCTGATATAAAGGCCTCGGGAGGTTGGTGGTGGACGAGCCACTCGCCAACCGGGTCAGGTCCGGAAGGAAGCAGCCCTAACGAGATCTCGGCACGGGTCACCGTGCCAGCCTCCCACCCTTTCCTCACAGTCCGTTCCGAATGTTCCGCAAGGGTGCTTTGCCGCGTCCGATGGCTTTTGCCGATGGTGCACAGAAAAATCGGAAAAGGATCACGACACCGGCCCGGAAAAGACGGTATGGTGCGCCCATGGACGAGATGGCTTTTCCTGAAGACAGCGTGAAGACCGGGGCGCAAAACGACGGCGCCTACCGGGTGCTGGCGCGTAAATACCGGCCCCAGACCTTTGAGGATCTGGTCGGCCAGGAACCCATGGTGCAGACGCTGGAGAACGCGTTCGAGACCGGGCGCATCGCCCAGGCCTGGATGCTGACCGGCGTGCGTGGGGTCGGCAAGACCACCACCGCCCGCATCCTTGCCCGTGGCCTCAACTACGAGGTTCCCGGCGAGGCCGACAAGCCGACGGTCAGGCTGGAGAAGGAAGGCACCCATTGCCGCGCCATCATGGAAGGCCGGCACGTGGATGTCATCGAGATGGACGCCGCCTCCCACACCGGCATCAACGACATTCGCGAGATCACCGACGCGGCGCGCTACCGTCCGGCGACGGCGCGCTACAAGGTCTACATCATCGACGAAGTGCACATGCTGTCGACGGCGGCCTTCAACGGCCTGCTGAAGACGCTCGAGGAACCGCCCGAGCATGTGAAGTTCATCTTCGCCACCACGGAAATCCGAAAAGTTCCGATCACGGTCCTGTCCCGCTGCCAGCGGTTCGACCTGCGCCGGATCGAGCAACCGAAACTGGTCGGCCTCCTGCGCCGGATTTCCGATGCCGAAGGCATTCAGATCACCGACGAGGCCCTGACCCTGATCGCTCGTGCTGGCGAGGGGTCCGCGCGTGATTCCCTCTCGCTGCTTGATCAGGCCATGGCCCATGGGGCCGGCGCGATCGAGGCGGATGAGGTTCGCCAGATGCTCGGTCTCGCCGACCGGGCGCGGGTGATCGATCTGTTCGGCCATGTCATGGCCGGCCGTGTCGCCGAGGCGATGGATGAGCTTGCCGCTCAGTATCAGGTCGGCGCCGACCCGGCGATCGTACTGACGGATCTGGCCGACTTCACCCATCTGGTCACCCGGATGAAGGTCGTGCCGAAGGCGGGCGAGGACGTCTCCGTTACCGAAACGGAACGGATGAAAGGCCATGAGTTCGCCGAAAAGCTGTCCGTCCGCGCCTTGTCCCGGGCCTGGCAGATCCTGCTCAAGGGCGTTCAGGAGGTGCAGGCCGCGCCCAAGCCGCTCGCGGCGGCCGACATGGTGCTGGTCCGTCTGGCCTATGCGGCCGATCTGCCCGATCCCGGCGAAGCGCTGGCGTTGTTGAAAAGCGGCGGGACGATTTCCGGTGGCGGCGGCGCTCCTGCGTCTGGCGGTGCTGGTGGACCCGGTGGTGGTGGCCCGGCCGCTTCCTTCGAGCCGCGTCCGAAGTTGGCCGCTATCGCCGGCGGAGGTGCGCAAAGGTCGCCTCAGGTTAGACCTCAGGCGGCACCTCAGGTTCAGTCGGCCGTTCCGGCGGTGGCGCTCGCCTCCCTGCAGGATTGCGCGGCACTCGCATCTGAAAAACGCGACATCCCGATGAAGGTCGCCATCGAACGCCAGATGCGCCTCGTCAAGTTCGAGCCGGGCCGGATCGAGATCCAGCCGACGGAAGACGCCTCGGCTGATATCGCCGGTGAGTTCGGCCGCAAGCTGACCGAATGGACCGGCACCCGCTGGATCGTGAGCATCAGCCGCGCGCAGGGGCGACCGACGATCCACGAGGAGCGCGAAGCGAACCGGGAAATGCTCCTGTCCGATGCTCGGGCGCATCCGACGGTCGCAGCCTTGCTCGGCCAGTTCCCCGGTGCGAAGATCGTCAATGTCAGTGTCCAGGAGACCGATGAGGAAGAGGAACTCGCCGATCCGCTTCTGGGCGAGGCGCTGGGTGACGACGATGCCGATGACGAGTAGACGAAATTCCCGTTTGCTCTCTGTTTTCCCTTAGACTAAGCCTTGCCTCAAAGAATGCCCGGTAAAGACCGGGCGGGGCGCATCAGATGGAGAATGAGGCCATGGACTTCCTCAAGATGATGAAACAGGCAAAGCAGATGCAGGAGCAGATGGGCTCCCTGCAGGAAGAGATTGCCGAAATCGAAGCCGAAGGCTCTGCCGGCGGCGGCATGGTGAGTGTCAGGATCGGCGGCAAGGGCGAGCTGAAGGCCGTAAAGATCGATCCGTCCATGTTCAAGGAAGAGGATGTCGAAATCCTCGAGGACCTGATCATTGCCGCCCACAACGAGGCCAAGGCCAAGGTCGAGGCAGCCATGCAGGAAAAAACCCAGGACATGATGAGCGGCCTCGGCCTTCCCGCCGGAATGAAACTGCCGTTCTGAATTTGCATAAGCTTGTTGATCGGGTTTGGAAAGCGGCTGGTGCTGTCACCCCTCATCCGGCCCTTCGGGCCACCTTCTCCCACTGGGAGAAGGATATCTCGGCCAAGCCTCGATTTCTGCTTCAATGAACCTCTCCCCATTTTTGTTTTCATTGGGGGAGAGGTCGGGCCACAGGCCCGGGTGAGGGGCTCCGGCAGTGGTTTTAGGCACCGCCCGCCTAGGGAAATGAACTGACTATGGCGCAGAACAAGGTCGTCGGACCGGAAATCGAGCGGCTGATCCAGCTTCTGGCGAAGCTGCCCGGGCTGGGGCCGCGTTCGGCGCGCCGCGCCGCGCTGCATCTGATCAAGAAGAAAGACCAGCTTCTGGTGCCGCTCGCCGAAGCCATGGGCGTGGCGGTGGACAAGATCGGCATCTGCTCGGTCTGCGGCACCGTCGACACTTCCGACCCCTGCGCCATCTGTTCCGACCCGCGCCGCGACCAGAGCGTTCTGGTGGTGGTGGAAGACGTGGCCGATCTCTGGGCCCTGGAGCGGGCCGCCGCCATCAACGCGCGCTATCATGTCCTGGGCGGAAATCTGTCGCCGCTGGATGGGGTCGGACCGGAGGACCTCAACATCGCCTCCCTGATCGAGCGCTGCGGCAGCGAGGCCATCGAAGAAGTCATCCTGGCGATCAACGCCACCGTGGAGGGCCAGACCACGGCCCATTACGTCACCGATCAGCTCTCTCACCTTGACGTAAAGGTTACCCGCCTCGCCCACGGCGTCCCGGTCGGCGGTGAGCTTGACTATCTCGACGAGGGCACCCTGGCTCAGGCGCTGAAGGCCCGCACGCAGTTCTGAGCGCGTCGGGTTGAGTCGGGGAAAAACCGCATAGCGGGCCAGGGCCTGTTGGCGTCCTCACTGATTGACAGCTTCAGTGCTGGCCGGGCTATCTCCTCTCATCATTCCGGATCTCGCGATGGCGCTGAAACGCCACACGGTCTGGCATGACGGGGGACGGAACGGATCGACCAAACAAAGTTGATGAAGGCGGTCCCTCGAGTTTCATTGCCCTTGCGCCCCGCCGTCAGCGCACTTATGTCGGGTCTATCTCTTTCAAACCGAGCAAGGAACCAGATGCTCTCAGCCGCTTCCCGTGCCTTTGGACAGGTTTTCGAAAAGCCCTTTCGGGCCATTTTCTGGAAAATGCTGGGCTTCACCCTCGCGGTTCTTCTGCTCATATGGATCGCCCTTCAGGGGCTCGTCGCCGGGTTCGTCGACCTTCCCTATCCCTGGCTGAACACGGCGCTCTCGATCCTGACCGGGGTCGGTGCCGTCATCGGTCTCGGCTTTCTGATCGCGCCGGTTTCGGCCTTGTTCGCCGGCCTGTTCCAGGACGAGATCGCCGACATCGTCGAGGCGCAGGATTATGCGGCCGATCCGCCCGGCAAGGCCATGGCCCTGATGCCCTCGATCTTCCTGGCGGTGAAATTCACCGGCGTGGTGATCCTCGGCAATATCTTCGCACTGCTGCTGCTCCTGGTCCCCGGCATCAACCTTGTCGCCTTCTTCGTGGTCAACGGTTATCTGCTAGGCCGGGAATTCTTCGAATTCGCCGCCACCCGCTTCATGCCGGTTGAGGACGCGAAACGCCTGCGCAAAGCCAAAGGCGGGACCGTCTTCATGGGCGGGCTGGTCATCGCCGGCGTTCTGGCCGTGCCGATCCTCAACCTGATCACGCCCATCTTCGCCACCATCTTCATGATGCATGTGTTCAAGCAGGTTTCCGCTGGACAGGCCGCCCGATATGAAGAAGCTGGGAGCAGGTAGCCGCCAAGGCTGCCACGAACACTTGGCTAACGGGCCGGCATGAAAGATCTCCTGGACGACATCTACGACAAGATCGGCCTCTCCCCGGACCGGGGCGGCGTGGCCACCTATATTCCCGAGCTTGCCAAGATCGATCCGCACCAGTTCGGCATGTGTGTCGTCACCGCCGACGGCAAGATCCATACGTCGGGCGATGCGGATGTCCCGTTTTCCATCCAGTCGGTGTCCAAGGTCTTCGCCCTTGCCCTGGCGCTGGGCAAGGTGGGAGATCAGCTGTGGCGCCGGGTCGGCCGGGAGCCGTCCGGTCTCTCTTTCAATTCGCTTCTGCTGCTGGAGCGCGAGGACGGTATTCCGCGCAATCCTTTCATCAATGCCGGCGCACTGATCGCAACCGATACCTACCTCACCGGCTCGAGCCCGAAAGAGGCCCTGGGCCAGATCCTGCGTTTCATCCGCGCTGCCTCCGATGACGATGCCATCCACATCAACGAAATGGTCGCCCGCTCCGAGATCGCGACGGGGCACAGGAATATAGCGCTCGCCCATTATCTGGCCTCTTTCGGCAATCTGCATTCCCCGGCGGATCAGGTCTTCGGCACCTATTGCCACCAGTGCGGCATCGAGATGAGCTGCCGCCAGCTTGCCTTGGCCGGCCGGTTTCTGATCGATACCGAAGACGCGCCAAAGCTGGTGTCCCGCGAACGCCGGCGGCGGATTGCGGCCTTGATGATGACCTGCGGCCATTACGACGGTTCCGGTGACTTCGCCTTCCGCGTCGGCTTGCCGGGAAAAAGCGGGGTCGGCGGCGGCATTCTCGCCATTGCGCCGGGCAAGGCCTCGATCGCGGTCTGGTCGCCGGGGCTTAATCGATACGGCAATTCCAAACTCGGCACCGAAGCGATGGAAATGTTTGCGAAGGCGACCGGCTGGTCAGTCTTCGGTTGAGCCCTAGCTTTGTTCTATGCAACGATTTTACGGGTCAGGAAGCATACCCAGAAGTTGAATCGCGTGAAGTTTCGGTCCGTGCCGTTCAAAAACAATTCAGATTCATCCATTGGATGCTTTGACGGGACGATATCTTGGCGCTAGAACGCATCAGGACAACGCTTTGAATTGCTTACGCTAACGTAAACGTAAGCAGGCGTCGTACGGGAGAGAAGTTCCATGTCGAATGCCGACCTGCGGGGCAACCGCCCTTTGTCGCCCCATCTTCAGATCTACAAGCCGATCCTGACGATGGTTATGTCGATCCTGCACCGCGTTACCGGGGCAGCCCTCTATTTCGGAACCATCCTGCTCGCCTGGTGGCTCATCGCCGCAGCCGCGGGCCCGGAGTATTTCGATTTCGTCAACTGGCTCTACGGCACGATCATCGGCCGGCTGGTCCTGTTCGGTTTCACCTGGGCCCTTGTGCACCACATGCTCGGCGGCCTGCGCCACTTCATCTGGGACATGGGCGCCGGTTTCGGCCGCGAGGCCCGCGAATGGCTGGCGCGCGCCACGATCATCGGTTCGGTCGCCGTCACGATCCTTTTGTGGATCATCGGCTACGCGGTTCGCTGAGGGAGAAGACAATGACTGATATGCGCACCCCTCTTGCCAAGGTTCGCGGGCTCGGCTCCGCCAAGGAAGGCACCGATCATTTCTGGAAACAGCGTCTGACGGCCTTCGCCAACGTGTTCCTGATTTCCTTCTTCGTGATTCTCGTGATTTCGCTGCAGGGGTCTTCCCACGGCGACGTTATCGAATGCCTGAAGAACCCCCTCGTTTCGATCGTCCTTCTCCTGGTGATCCTGTCGGGCGTCTATCACATGAAGCTCGGCATGCAGGTCATCATCGAGGATTACATTCACGGTGACGGCCTGAAGGTGCTGAGCCTGATGGCGAACACGTTCTTTTGTGCATTCATCGGCCTCGGCTGCATCTTCGCCGTGCTGAAAATTGGCTTTGGAGGCTGACCCTGATGGCCAACACATATGAATTCGTCGACCACAGCTACGACGTGGTCGTGGTCGGTGCCGGCGGTGCCGGCCTGCGTGCGACCCTCGGCATGGCCGAACAGGGGCTCCGCACCGCCTGTATCAGCAAGGTCTTCCCGACCCGCTCCCACACGGTTGCCGCCCAGGGCGGGATCGCCGCGTCTCTCGTCAACATGACGCCGGACAGCTGGCAGTGGCACATGTACGACACGGTGAAGGGCTCCGACTGGCTCGGCGACACCGACGCCATGGAATACCTTGCCCGCGAAGCGCCGGCAGCCGTGATCGAGCTCGAGCACTACGGCGTGCCCTTCTCGCGTAACGAGGAAGGCAAGATCTACCAGCGCCCGTTCGGCGGTCACATGCAGAACTTCGGTGACGGCCCCCCCGTGCAGCGCACCTGCGCGGCCGCGGACCGGACCGGCCACGCCATCCTGCACACGCTTTACGGCCAGTCTCTGCGCAACAACGCCGAGTTCTTCATCGAGTATTTCGCGCTCGACCTGATCATGTCGGATGACGGCGTCTGCCAGGGTGTGATTGCCTGGAACCTGGACGACGGGACCATTCATCGCTTCTCCGCCAAGATGGTCGTGCTTGCGACCGGCGGTTACGGCCGGTCCTACTTCTCCTGTACCTCGGCCCATACCTGCACCGGTGACGGTGGCGGCATGGTCGCCCGTGCCGGCCTGCCGCTGCAGGACATGGAGTTCGTGCAGTTCCATCCGACCGGCATCTACGGCGCCGGCTGCCTGATCACCGAAGGCGCGCGCGGCGAGGGCGGTTACCTGACCAACTCCGAAGGCGAGCGCTTCATGGAGCGCTATGCGCCGTCGGCGAAGGACCTGGCGTCCCGCGACGTGGTTTCCCGCTGCATGACCATTGAAATCCGCGAAGGCCGCGGCGTCGGCCCGAAGAAGGACCACATCTTCCTGCATCTGGATCACCTGGATCCGGCCCTGCTGGCGGAACGTCTCCCGGGCATTTCCGAATCGGCCAAGATCTTCGCCGGTGTCGACCTGACCAAGGAGCCGATCCCGGTCCTGCCGACCGTCCACTACAACATGGGCGGCATTCCGACCAACTACTGGGGCGAAGTGCTGAACGCGGACGCCGAAAATCCCGATCGCATCCAGCCGGGCCTGATGGCCGTCGGCGAAGCCGCCTGCGCTTCGGTGCACGGCGCCAACCGCCTCGGTTCCAACTCGCTGACCGACCTTGTTGTGTTCGGCCGCGCCGCCGCCATCCGTGCCGGCCAGGTGATCGACCGGAAAGCCGCCGTGCCGACGCCGAACGAAGCCTCCTGCGAAAAGATCATGGACCGCTTCGACCGTCTGCGGAACGCGAACGGCAAGACCCCGACCGCCGACCTGCGTGAAAAGATGCAGCGCGCCATGCAGGAAGACGCTGCCGTCTTCCGCACCCAGGAGAGCCTGGAGCAGGGCTGCAAGCGTCTGACGGAGATCTGGGGTGAGCTGAAGGACATCAAGGTCACCGACCGGTCGATGATCTGGAACTCCGACCTGGTGGAAACGCTGGAGCTGGAAAACCTGATGGCCAACGCCATCACCACGGTCCACGGCGCGGAAGCCCGCAAGGAGAGCCGCGGCGCCCATGCCCGCGAGGACTACAAGGACGGTCCGTTCAGCGGTCGCGACGACGAGAACTGGCGCAAGCATACGCTCGCCCGCGTCAGCGAGGCCGGCGAGGTCAAGCTGGATTACCGCCCGGTGGTCACCGAACCGTTGACCACGCCCGAGCAGGGCGGCATCGACCCGAAGAAGATCGCGCCGAAGGCGCGCGTCTACTAAGGAGCGGCAGGTCCCGTGAGCGCATCGGCTGCCATCATGGATACGGAAAGCCCCTTCGGCACCTACAAGGCCGAAGGGCTCGTCCGCTACGCATGGAAACTGGCGGATCGTCACGATCTGTCGGCCTCCCTGCGCAAGCGGATCCGTGCCCTGGTGTCGCGCCTGTTCACCGGACCCTATGACACCGAAGCGGACGGCCTGAAGTTCCGGATCTATCCGGGCCAGAACTACGACGACCGCAAGATCCTGGCCAAGGGCCGGCTGCCGGAAAAGGACGAGCACAAGCTGCTGCGCCCCTATCTGGAGATCGGCACGACGTTTGTGGATGTGGGCGCCAACATCGGCAGCTACACCCTTTTCGCCGCAAGCCGGGGTGCTAGGGTGCTGGCCGTCGAGGCCAACCCGGAAACGGCACGGAAGCTCGCCTTCAACATCAAGGCCAACGGTCTTGATCAGGTGAAGATCGCAGGGGTCGCCATCGGCGAAAGCGAAGGCACCCTGTCGCTCTGGCTGGAGCCCTCCAACTGCGGCTTTGCCACCCTGGTGGAAGACCTGACCACCGGCGAATGGGCCGGCGACTGGTCCCCGAGAGAGGTGGCCGTCCGTCCGCTGGCGGACGTTCTGGCCGATCAGGGCGTGGACCGGGTCGATGTGCTCAAGGTCGATGTGGAAGGCTTCGAGGACCGGGTGGTCCTGCCTTACCTGCGCAACACGGATCGGTCCGCCTGGCCGCGGGTCATCATGCTTGAAACGAATTGCCGGCCGCACTGGGCCGAGGACTGTGTTTCCGAACTGGAGACCCTCGGCTACCGCGCAACCGGTTTAACGATTGACAACACGGTGTTCGAGCTTCCCGCCTGAACGCCGCACAGATGTGGCCCGGACGCGATAAAGCGGGCCCAAACGCGGAGCGATGAAAAATGGTTCAGCTGACGCTTCCCCGGAACTCCCAGGTGACGGCAGGCAAGGTATGGGACAAGCCGGCCGGCGCGACCAACCTGCGCGAATACCGGATCTACCGCTGGAACCCGGACGATGGCCGGAACCCGCGTGTCGACACCTATTTCGTCGATGCCGACGACTGCGGCCCGATGGTTCTCGACGGGCTCATCTACATCAAGAACAAGATCGACCCGACGCTGACCTTCCGCCGCTCCTGCCGAGAAGGCATCTGCGGCTCCTGCGCAATGAATATCGATGGCACCAACACGCTGGCCTGCACCAAGGGCGTGGATGAGGTTGCCGGCGATGTGGTCAAGATCTACCCGCTGCCGCACATGGCGGTGGTCAAGGATCTGGTGCCGGACATGACTCAGTTCTACGCCCAGCACCGTTCCATCGAGCCCTGGCTGCAGACCGTGTCGCCTGCGCCGGAAAAGGAATGGCTCCAGTCCCACGACGACCGGACCAAGCTCGACGGCCTCTACGAATGCATCCTCTGCGCCTGCTGTTCGACCTCGTGCCCGAGCTACTGGTGGAACGGCGACCGCTACCTCGGCCCGGCCATCCTGCTGCAGGCCTACCGGTGGCTGATCGACAGCCGCGACGAGGCCACCGGCGAGCGCCTGGACAATCTGGAAGACCCGTTCCGGCTCTACCGCTGCCACACCATCATGAACTGCTCGCAAGCCTGCCCGAAGGGCCTCAATCCGGCCAAGGCGATCGCCGAGATCAAGAAGATGATGGTCGAACGGCGGGTATAACCGGCATTCGGCTTGCAAATTTTTAAAGCGGGCTTCGGCCCGCTTTTTTTGTAGCCAAAGGTGAACTCCCATGGACGATACGATTGTTGCCGAAATCCGGTCCCGGCTGAAGTCGCTGGAAGCGCAGGAGCGGATCACCATTCCGCTTGCTATTGAAAGCGGCAGCAGGGCCTGGGGGTTTCCGTCTCCGGACAGCGACTACGACTGCCGGTTTGTCTATGTCCGGCCGCTTGCCGAAACCTTCACCCTATTCCCGCGGCGGGATGTCATTGAAGAACCGCTGACCGAAATCTTCGACATCAACGGCTGGGAGCTCTCCAAGGCGTTGCGCCTGATGCTTGCCGGTAATGCGGTGATTGTCGAATGGCTCAGATCGACCTTCGCCTATCAGGAGAACGGGGAATTTCGGGAAGCCGCGTTGCAGCTGGCGGAAAAAGTCTGCGACAGAAGGCTGATCGGCAAACATTATTATCATCTGGCGCAGAACCAGATGAAACGGTTCATCACACCCGGCGAACCGGTGGCCCTCAAGAAGGTTCTCTATGTCCTCCGGCCGCTCATGGCCATTCTCTGGCTGGAAGCAAACCCGGACGCAGCCGTTGCTCCCATGGATTTTCATGAACTGCGGGCGTCGGCGGATGTTCCGGAGCATGTCTCTGAAAAAATGGATGAGCTGCTTCGGTTGAAGGCGCAAACCGGGGAAATCGGTACGGACCTTTTGGATCCGTCCCTCGCGGATTTCCTCTTCTCGACGTTTCAGCGTCTGGAACCCTGGAGTTCCGCCGCTCCCTCAGTGTCAGATCGTGAGCCGATCGTAGACGAATTCTGGCGCTACTGGTCGCGCGAACTGGCTCCGGCCGCTTAATCCTCGGCGTCCGCAATGCATGGGGTGGGGATACCGCACGCTTCCTTTTTTACCCTTGCGGGTTGCGATAAAATGTTCTTTATTTGTTCCTATAATTTATTAGCGAGGAACGGGTCCCATGGGCATTCTCGATCACGTTGGTTTTGCGGTTTCCGATTTTGAAAAGTCGAAGGCCTTTTATGCGCAGGCGCTGGCGCCGCTTGATATCAAGGCTCTGATGGAAGTCACGCCGGAGATGACCGGCTGCGACGCGCATTGCGGTTTTGGCATCGACAAGCCGGAATTCTGGATCGGCACCGGCGAGCCGCTCACCGGCAGCTTGCACGTGGCCTTTACCGCCCCGAGCCGGGCCGTTGTCGATGCGTTTTACGAGGCTGCGATGGCCGCCGGCGGCCGGGACAACGGCGCGCCCGGATTGCGGCCGCATTATCACGAAAACTACTACGGCGCCTTCGTGCTTGATCCCGACGGCCACAACATCGAGGCGGTCTGCCATCGTCCGGAATGAGGGCCAAACAGGAGGATTTCCGTATGCACAAAAGCAGATTGGCGGTGGCGGTCATCGACTGCCATGAGGGTGATCTCGACGAACACGCCGCCTTCTGGGCAGGCGCTCTCGGACGCACCGGGGAAGACCGGCCGAAGGATCCGAAATATCGCGACCTCATCGGCCCTGAGGGAGAATTGCGCGTCCTGGTGCAAGCCGTTGATCACAATCCGCGGGTTCATTTTGATATTGAAACCGATGATATTCCCGCCGAGGTCGCGCGTTTGACCGGGCTCGGCGCAAGGGAGGTCGGCAACTGCAAGTCCTGGGTGGTGATGGAAGCCCCGAGTGGGCACCGATTCTGCGTCGTCGGGCCACAGCGCCTGGACTTTGAGGAAAACGCCAACGTCTGGACCGACTGAAGCCGCTTCTCCTTGCCGAGACGTTCACACGCCATCAAACCAACGCGATCATGCGCTGCAAGAGGGTGACGTGGCCGCACGAGTGGCTTAGGTCTGGAACCGGAATAACCGAGAGGTCCCAGACCATGCGTGCCCTAGTCCTTGCTGCCACCGTTGCCGTTGCCAGTGCAACAGCTGTTCTGCCTGTCAAAGCCGAGACCGCCGTCGTTGCCGGCGGATGCTTCTGGTGCGTGGAATCCGATCTGGAAAGCCTGCCCGCCGTGCGCGAGGTCATCTCGGGCTATGCGGGCGGAACGACAAACAATCCCACGTACCGGAACTATCACGACGGCGATCACCTGGAGGTGGTCAAGGTGGATTTCGATGAGACCCAGCTGAGCTATCGCGACCTTGTCGCAATTTTTCTGCGCACCATCGACGTGACAGACGCCGGCGGCCAGTTCTGCGATCGCGGTCATGGCTATTCGACCGCGATCTACCCGCTGGACGACAAGCAGGCAGCGGAAGCGAAGGCCGCCATTGCCGAGGCGGAAAAGGATTTAGGCAAAAAGATCGTGACGCCGGTCGAAAAACCGGCGGTCTTCTGGCCGGCGGAAGATTATCACCAGGACTACTACAAGAGCAGTGTGCGAACGCTGACCCGCTTCGGCTACGTCAAGCGCTCCGACGCCTACAAGGGCTACCGCAAGGCTTGCGGCCGCGATGCGCGGGTCAAGGCGGTCTGGGGCGCGGAGGCCTACAAGGGTCTGCCGCACCACGGGTCCTGAAAACCGGTTACGAAGGCAACAGGCCAAGCTCCTTCAGGGCCGGAACATAGGTCCGGCTGATCGGCAGTTCGGCCCCGTCTTCGGTGATCGCGATCACGCTGCTGTTCACTCGCTTGATCTGCCGGATCGCTTTAAGCGCCACCCAGTGAGACCGGTGGATCTGCAGGCCGTCGGTCCGGTCCACCTCATCGATCGCATCCTTCAGGCGCATCAGCAGAGACGTCATTCCACGGGTCGTTGTGACCTCGACGTAGTGATCGTTGACCGACATGGAGACGATCCGGCCGCGTTTTTCCAACGGCAGACGGCGGATCAGCCGGTCCGGTTCGTCGGACCCGGCGGCGGGCAAGGCCGCTTTGCTGTCGCTTTTTGAAAACACCGCCATGTTCAGGGTCACGACAGCGGCAATGACGAAACAATTGACCAGCTGCCGCAGAAGATAGACCGGCTCGGTAATGTCGCTGCCGAGCAGGATCAGGTTGATCGCAAGCACGACCGGCAGAACGCTGACCCCGGAGGCGATCCCGGCCAGCGAATAGGTGAAAAGCCTCGAATAGCCCCGTTGCGAGCCCCACCTTCCGACGACGGATCCTGCCAGATATCCGACCGCGAAGCCTGCGAACACGATCGGGAGCCAGAACCCGAGCCGTCCGGGCAGAGTGAGTTGTTCCTGCGTGCCGAAGGGACCGGACAGGGCCAGAACCGCGACGATCCCGATCAGGATCGCGTAGGTCTTCGGTGCCAAAAAGACGTCCTGCAATTCACGAAGCGCGAATTGAAACGCGTTGCAGTCGGCGAATTTGTCGGGGCGTTCATTCATCTCGCGTTGCCCTGTCGATGCTCCGGCAATTTCTCTCCTTCCGTCTTAGCGCATTTAAAGCATCGGAGAGAGAAGCGGATGATATTCGTCGTCGAAATGATCAAGCACACGCCTTTGTGGGTGTGGGGTATTCTGATCTATGTCTGCTATGCCAGTTACAAGCAGACCCGGGACCGTGCCGCAAGACCGGCGGTGATGCTTGTGTTTCCTATACTATTTTTCCTTCTGGCGGTCGTTCGCCTGGTTCGTATCGAGATCACCGGTTCGGTCCTGGAAGGCCTTGCCCTTGGAGCGATCGTGGCCGTCGGCGCCCTGCTTGCCATCAAGCCGGCGCGCGGGACGACGATAGCGGAAAACGGCGCATACCGGATCCGGAGCGACTATTTCGCAGCGCTCCTGATTCCGGCGACGTTTGTGACCTTTTACGTGCTGGCAGTCCTGAGTGCGCTCGATCCGGCCGCGAAAACCGGCCTGGCGTTCCAGATCGTATCCGGGGGCGTCAGCAGCCTGTCGACGAGCTACATGGTCTTTCGCGTGATTGCATATTTCCGAACCGGCAAGGCGTCGGCAAACCGGGCAGGGTCAGCGGCTTAGACCCCGGCCTCGAAGGCCTCGACCAGATCGATAAAGGCTTCACCGTAGCGCTCCAGCTTCGTCTGGCCGACTCCGGAAACGGCAAGCAGTGCATCCGCCGAAACCGGACGGGCCTTGGCGATGCCGGCAAGCGTCGCGTCCGGGAAGACCACATAGGGCGGCACTTCGGCGTCCCGTGCGATCTGGGTGCGCAGCCGGCGCAGGCGGTCGAACAAAAGCCGGTCTTCGGCTTCGAGGTCGTCGGCCAGCGACGCGGACTGTTTACCGCGGGTCTTCTTCAGGCTCGCCGTTCCCCGGTCCTTGCGCAGAAGAACGTCCCGCTCACCGCGAAACACCGCACGGGCGTCCTCGGTCAGGATCAGGGCGCCGAAATTCGCATGGTCCACGTCCAGCAATCCGCCGGCGACGAGCTGGCGAGCGACCGACTGCCAGGTTTTTCCGGAATGCTCCTGACCGATGCCATAGACCGACAGACGGTCGTGGCCGAAACGGGTGACCTTCTCCGTTTCCTTGCCGAGCAGCACATCGATCACGTGGCCGGAGCCGAAGCGCTGGCCGGTCCGGTAGACCGTAGACAGGAATTTCTGCGCGGCTTCCAGACCGTCCCAGGTCTCGACCGGCGACAGGCAGGTGTCGCAATTGCCGCAAGGCTCCGGATAGGTCTCGCCGAAATGGGCGAGCAGCGCCTGGCGTCGGCAGCCGGCGGTCTCGCAGATGCCGAGCAGCGCGTTCAGCTTGGCGTTTTCCGCCCGCTTGATCTCATCCGGCGCATCGCCTTCGGCAATCATCCTCCGGCGCTGAACCACATCGGCCATGCCATAGGCCATGAAGGCTTCCGACGGTGCCCCGTCCCGGCCGGCGCGGCCGGTTTCCTGGTAATAGGCTTCGACCGAGGACGGCAGGTCGAGATGGGCGACGAAGCGCACGTCCGGCTTGTCGATCCCCATACCGAACGCAACCGTAGCGACGAGGCACAGGCCTTCCTCCAGTAAAAAGGCGTCCTGGTTGGCGGCGCGGATGTCGGGCGCAAGACCGGCATGATAGGGCAGCGCGCGGATGCCCTTGGAACAAAGCCACTCGGCAATGTCCTCCACCTTGGCGCGCGACAGACAGTAGACGATGCCGCTCTCGTCCTTGTGGCGGGTGAGGAAATCCAGAAGCTGCTGGCGCTGATTGGTGCGCTCGACGATCTCGTATCGGATGTTCGGCCGGTCGAAGCTGGTGGAAAAGACATCCGCGTCCTCCAGCTGGAGCCGCTTGAGAATGTCTTCCTGGGTGTGCGGATCGGCGGTTGCCGTCAGCGCCACGCGCGGCACGCCGGGATAGCGATCCGCCAGAGTGGAAAGGGTCAGGTACTCGGGGCGGAAATCATGGCCCCACTGGCTGACGCAATGGGCCTCGTCGATGGCGAACAGCGCAATCTGCAGATTATCCAGGAACCGGCGGAAGCTCTCCGTCGCAAGCCGTTCCGGCGTCACGTAAAGGAGATCCAGCTCACCCGCCAGAACCCGGGCGCGCACCGCGTCCTGCTCGTCCGGTGATAGGGCGGAATTGAGCGCTGCGGCGCGGACGCCGGCGGCCAGCAGCGCGCCGACCTGATCCTTCATCAGCGCGATCAGCGGCGAGATGACGATGCCGACACCGGGCCGGCACAGGGCCGGGATCTGGTAGCACAACGATTTGCCGGCACCGGTTGGAAACAGAACCACCGCATCGTGCCCGGCAACGAGCGCGTCAACGACTTCCTGTTGGCGGCCGCGAAAGGCGTCATAGCCGAAGACCCGGCGCAGAACGTCCCCAGGATTGGAACCGGGGTCGGAAAGCGCAGCGATTTCTGGAGCACCGGTGCGAAGCGGCTGCACGGAGGACATGCGGTTGATTCCCTTGATCTGGCCGTACTCTTCCTGATTTGCCGTCTTCGAGCAATCTCGGGCTGTGGATGATCTTCGTCCATGCGATCCGTTCTGCCGATTTCCCGCATAAAATTCGAAAGGTCGCTTATCGAGATTAGACGAAAGGTCGTGTCAACCTGAACCTACTATCCTTGCGTTCAGGTCCAAACCGATTGCGTCCTGGCGAGTCTTTTCAATGTTGATGGAAATTATTTCGAGAAGCTTCATCGCCTATCGATCGAATCTGGATGTCTTGTTCCGGATTGCCCGGATATGGCTGCCGATTGTGGTCGTCTGGGCTCTTTTCCTGAAGTTCGCCCTTGCGCCGTTGGCTCGGGGCAGCCTTCTTGCACAAGGCGATTTTCGTGGCCTTCTGTTCCTCCTCGTTTACGTGTTTGCGAATCTTGTGATCGCGAGCGGAATTGCCGTGCCGTGGCATCGGCTGCTTTTGTTGAGGGACAGAAGTTACGCGGAGAAGTTCAGCTTCGGTCCAATGGAAAAACGCTACCTGACCAGGCTGATCGCGATGAACCTGGCCAGTCTCGTCTATATTCTGGTTCTGCTGTTTGTAGTGATCAAGCTGGGGCAGGGCGGGCGTGTTGCCTCGCTTGCCATCACTGCCACCGTCCTGCCGTATGCCATGCGCTTCAGCCTTGTCCTGCCTGCCGCAGCCTTGTCTGAACCGTTTTCGTTTTCGGATGCCTATCTGGTCAGCAGGGGCATGGGTTGGCGGATGTTCGCGGCAACCCTGGCGCTGACCCTTCCGATGGTGTTTGTGGCGCGGATCGTTTTGGAGATCGTCGATCTTCTCCTGAGGAAAACGCCCGGCATGTTCAAGGATATCGTGGAGATCATCCTCGCCGAGGCCTGCGGCATCGCGATCGCGCTCATGTTCGTCAGCGTATTGTCCATAAGCTATGCCGTTGCGAAGGAGCGGTGGTTTGCCGGAGGCCAGTCGGCCTGAGGGTCGGTGCGGAGGACCCCGCACTTAAAATTCCGCGTCCGGCTCGCTTGCCAGCGTCTCCGCGCAGTGGACACGCAGGCGTTCGGTCAGCTCGGCGAGGTCGCCTTCCAGCGCGTCCGGGCCGATCGGCTTGCCGAAATGAACCCGGAATTCCGCGTTCTTCTTGTTAAGGAGTTCGTTGAAGACGGTCATGTCGCGCAGCTCGGTCGACACGCGCGCCAGGAAGTAGAAAAGCCCCGAGTTTCGCCCGCCCATGTGGACAGGAATGATCGGCGCGTTGTTCTTGCGCGCGAGCGCAAGGGCAGAACTCATCCACGGCCGTTCGGTCAGCTTGCCGTCGTGCCAGTAGGCGAGCCGGCCGGACGGAAACAGCACCACCACCCGCTGGCTGGAAAAGGCGTTGGCGGCGATCCTCAGCGTTTCCTTGGTCTTCTCGCGGGTCTTGAAGCTGTCGCGCCATTCAACGGGCACGATCATCTCCGCCAGGCGCGGATTGAGGCGGATCGCGTCCCGGTTGGCGAAGATGGCCAGATCCGTGCGCCGCGGCTTGATGGCGTCGTAGAGGGCGACCCCGTCTGCGATTCCTGTCGGATGGTTCGAGACCAGCACCACCGGCCCGCTTGAAGGCACCCGGTCGAGACCCTGCGTCGTCATGTTCAGGGTCAGGAGGCCGCTCAGGTGATCGAACACCGCCTTGGGCTCCATCGGGCCGATGGTGTCGGCCATGTCGACCGCCGACCGGTACCGCAGGATCTTGTGCGCAATTGGACGGATGAGAGGCCACCAGGGGCTGGACATGACCTTCTCGCCGCGTTCCGCAATCAGCGTGTCGACAATATGCATGCCGTCTTGCAGCGGCTGACCGTGGTCGGCCGGCAATGCCGCAGTCGTCTGGTCGGTCGTCGGCACGAAGTGTCCTTGGGTCGTTTGTTGGTTCTTAGTGCAGCATGGTTACCGAATGCCGTGGCTTGGCGCAAATGCGAGTTGTCGCAGGCGGAACCCTCTCGCCGGCCATTGCGACGGAATCAGCTCCAGACCGGGGATGTGAATATCGCCACGGCCGACAGGAAACCGACGCCCCAGGAGAGTGATCTGGGTGTTGCCCGGTCGGTCCAGTAGCAGAAGGTGTAGATGAGCCTCATGGCGATGAACAGGACCGCAAGCCGGTCGATCCAGGAGGGATCGCCACCCTGGCCAAGTCCGACGATCACGGCGATGGCAAAAAACGGAAAGCCTTCGAAACCGTTCGCCTGGGCCGCCTGAGACCGTGCGCGGAAGCCGTCGCGCCAGAAGTCCGGGTCGCGGGGATTGGCATTGTCGTAGTCCTTGTTGAACTTGGCCGGAAGTGCGGCGGCCATGGGCAGGATCGCGGCGATCAGTATGCACCAGACGGAAACGGGCACGGAGCAGGTCCTCTTGCTTGAACGAGCGGGTTGAAGGTCGGCGGGAATAGGCCGCGGTGTCATTAGGGTATCGGACGATAACAGGATAACAGAACGAACAATCGGCGCGTCAATTGAGTGAAATCAACGAAGCCCGTGTCCAATCACGGTTGGTATAGCGCAATTGCATTTGCCTGTCGGGACGGTCCTGCAGGCACCGCGTTCCAAAGAGGGGAAAACATGTCCGTATCCGATTGGCAATCCTTCATTTCGCAGACCGACAAGCGCATGGCGGATCTGCGCGGCGGAATTCCCGGCGTCACCAAGGGGTTTCACGAAGTCGCCCGCGCGGCGATTGCGCCTGGTGCTCTGGATTCGAAGACCAAGGAACTGATCGCCCTTGCCATCGGCATCACGGCACGCTGCGACGGTTGTCTTGCCTATCACGCCAAGGCGGCGGCGAAATACGGCGCGACCCGCGAAGAGGTCATGGAGACGATCGGCGTTGCCGTTTACATGGGCGGCGGCCCATCGATGATTTATGGTGCCGAGGCGCTGGCCGCCTTCGATGCCTTTGCACCGAAGGCGGAAGACGGACCGTAATCAGGGGCGCGGCACATGGGCGCCGGTCGACGGATCGGTTCCCAGATAGGCGTTGCCGCCTTGTTTCCAGGCATTAAAGCCGCCGGCCATGTGGGCGATTTTCGAAAAGCCCGCGGCCAGGCATTTTTCCGCCATGCGCCGCGACCGCATGCCGGACCCGCAGTAAAGCACGATCGGACGCTCTTCCGGCGAGGCCGGCAGGCGAGCCGGGTCGAACGCCGACATGGGGGCCAGAAGAGCGCCACCCACGTGCTCGAAGTCATATTCGGCAGGGGTGCGCACGTCGATCAGAACGATCGTGTTGCGATCGTACATTTCCTTGACCTCGTCGGCTGACAGCGTCTGCAGTGTTGCGCCGTTGATAGTTTCCGTTTCCGCCATGGGTGCGGTCCTTTCCAGGTTGGGAGAACAGAGAATGAATGTGGGTTTCTTATATCCGAATTGTTGAAGATATAGGAGCGCCTGTCCGCTTTGAAACCGGAATTGATCGGGTCGGGATCTCATTTCCGAGTTTGCGGCGCGGAGTGTCACATTGTTTTCCAAACACGGGCGTAGAGGAGGTGCCGCGCGCTGGGGCGATTCGCATAACGGTAAATCGGAGGTCCGCCGTGTCCAAAACAACCGTGCTGTTTGTCTGTTCTGACAATGCTTTCCTGAGCCCGCTCGCGGAGGCCTACATGAACGCAAGGGGAGACGGTATTGTCAGGGCCTTTTCGGCCGGCCTCGTCCCGGCTCTGGAGCTGCACGCAGCGGCCCGCAGGCTGTTGTCCGCCCATGGTATGCAGACGGACGGTTTGACCCCGAAAAGCCTGGACGTATTCCTTCAACCGCTTGCTCCGTCGCTGGACCGGATCATTTATCTGGCCGATCTGCCGAAAAACGATCTGAACGCCATCCGGGGCGATGCGCCGGCAATCGATGTCTGGAAAATTGCCGACGCGCTGCCGCGCCCGGAATCCTTCGATGCCTGTGTGGACATGTTTCGCCGGGTCTGCGGTGCAATTGACGAGGTTCTGGATCCGCCCGTGCATCCTGAAGCGGTCCATAGAGCTCTTGCCGGTTAGGACTGCTGTCCGGAGCCGGCCGAGGCCAGCCTGCGCGGCTGTGACAACGCGCGCGCCACATTGGTGCGGATCCAGTCTTTGATGCGGGCCTTCGGCGCCTTGATCAGGCCGATCATGTCTCCGGACTGATAGGTCAGTCTGGCGGAGAACTTGCGGGCCAGGGCCTGCATGGTGTGATTGGCCGCAAGGCAACTGATATAGATGTGCTCGATCTGGAGATCGCGTGCCTCGTTCAGGAGGGCATCCATCAACCGGGTGCCGACACCATGGCGGCGCCAGCCCTTTTCCACGCAAAAAGCGGCTTCGGCCATATGCGGTTCGGGCAGGGTGCGCAATTCTGCGGTTCCGCGCAGGACGCCGTCTTCAAAATAGCCGAAAATGGCCGGGCTCTGCGCGAAACTGGTCTCCGCATAGGAGACCATGAACGAATCATCGACC